>JAFATF010000595.1 GCA_019244045.1 Acidobacteriota bacterium | reverse complement strand
CGATTCGGTGCTTTTCTGGGTAGTCGAGCCCCATGCCTTCGCCAAAGTGTTAATGAAGAAATTGCGAGCAGGACCGGCAATCGCTTACCTGGGTATGGGCATAACGACCGCTGCGGCGCAAATTGATAAGATGGTCCGGCGACGCGTTCCGAAGGCATGCGTAAACGCTGTATCAATAAAGCAGATCGAGCTTGCCGATATTGGCGATGACTTTCAACGTCTTTGGAGCGACAAGGTGAAGGAAAAAACTCAATTGCTTAGCGATCGCGACCCAGGTACTCTGAAATGGCATTTTAGTATTCCGGACGACAACGGTACAGTCGGAGTACTTTGCTGTCATCGCGACGGCGCGCTAGTCGGCTATACCATCATTCGCCACGAAGCACCCAACCAGATCACTGGGCTGCGCCGATCGTTGATCGCGGATACCTTAATCAAACAGGATGACCGTCAGGTTTTGAAAGCGCTATGGGCCGCAGCATACGACGAAGCGAAACGCGCGGGCAGCCATGTGCTCGAGGTCCTCGGTTTCCCGGACGTCATTCGCCAAGCATGCGCCGAATGGAATCCTTATATACGAAAATACCCGGCTTACCCCTTCTATTACAGAGCCGCTGATCCAGTGCTGCATGAGGTGTTTGCCAAAGAAGCGGCTTGGTATGTTTCTCCCTTCGACGGTGACACGACACTGGTGAACTTCGGAACGGAATCCGAATAACGAAATCCAGTAGCCTTCTTCGATAAACGAGTTTTTCCATGTGCGGTATCGCGGGAGTGTTGACACTCGACGGTAGTCAGGCGGATCGCGATCAGCTGGCTCGCATGATTGCTGCGGTTCATCACCGCGGCCCGGATGCGAGCGGCATCGAGGTGCGAGGGCCGGCCGGTTTAGCGCATGCCCGGCTGAGCATCATCGACCTTGAGGGCGGTGCGCAGCCGATGGCCAGCGTGGATGGCGATTTGTGGATTACTTTCAATGGGGAGATTTTTAATTACATCGAGCTTAGGGAAGAGCTGTTGAAAAAAGGATATAGATTTTCGACCCGCTCCGATACAGAAGTCATTCTGAACGC
The DNA here is from genome assembly GCA_019244045.1 of Acidobacteriota bacterium. Taxonomy (GTDB): domain Bacteria; phylum Acidobacteriota; class Terriglobia; order Terriglobales; family Acidobacteriaceae; genus Gp1-AA122. The sequence goes on along the minus strand of JAFATF010000595.1, from coordinate 13,027 downwards.
GTACCGGGCATATGGTGAGAATTGTGTAAATCATTTCAATGGCCAGTGGGCGTTTGCTATCTGGGATGAGCAGAGTCGGAAACTGTTCCTGGCGCGTGATCGCTCTGGAGTTCGTCCCTTGTTCTATACGCAAACGAAGAATAGTTTTCTGTTCGCGTCTGAGATTAAGGCACTCTTCGCTTGTTCCCAGGTAGCTAAGCGGATCGATCCAATTGGCATGGATCAGATTTTTACTTTCTGGGTTACCCTCCCCCCCAGAACCGCCTTTCGCAATATCTTTCAGTTACCCCCCGGACGCTCCCTCGCAGTAACTAACAACCAGATTCGTGTCCGGCGTTACTGGTATCTCCGCTGCGCTCCTGATCCTGGATTCGGTAATGGAAACGAGCAAAAGGCGAGCGAGGAATTATTGCATTTGCTGGAGGATGCGACACGCATCCGCCTCCGTTCGGACGTCCCGGTCGGTGCCTATCTCAGCGGAGGACTTGATTCCACGCTGACGACGGCGCTTATCCGCAAAATTGCTGGCCACCGGCTGCGCAGCTTTTCTGTGTCATTTGATGATGGCGATTTCGACGAGAGTGCTTTTCAGTGCGAAGCCAGTACGTATCTGGCGACGGAACACTCCCATATTTCTTGTTCTCATGGCGATATAGCAAGGGTGTTCCCTGAGGTTGTCCAGCACGCCGAGCAGCCTATACTTCGGACCGCGCCTGCCCCAATGTTCCTGCTTTCCAAGCTGGTGCGGAAAGCAGGATTCAAGGTGGTGCTGACGGGAGAAGGCGCAGACGAAACTCTGGGAGGATACGACATCTTCAAGGAAGCTAAGATCCGTCGTTTCTGGGCAAGCAATCTCGATTCAAAGTGGCGCCCCATGCTGCTGAAGCGCTTGTACCCCTATCTTCGCGACTTACAAAGACAGCCCACCCCCTACCTTAAACACTTCTTCCATGTCAAAACCGAGGATCTCCGGAGTCCCTTGTTCTCTCACCTGCCTCGCTGGGAAATGACTGCTCGCTTGAAACTACTTTTTTCCTCGGCTTTCCGGGAAGAGATAAATAACTATGATGCGGTTAGCGAACTCGAATCCAGCTTACCTGCCGATTTTCATAGCTGGCCGCCCTCCAGCCAAGCCGAGTTCATCGAGTTCGAGTACTTCTTATCCGGTTATCTGCTTTCGTCGCAAGGGGACCGCATGGCCATGGCCAATTCAGTCGAGGGGCGATATCCGTTTCTCGACTACCGGGTACTGGAATTTAGCGCGAAACTGCCTGCCACTCTGAAGCTGAAGGTGCTTAACGAGAAGTACTTGCTGAAAGAGGCTTCGAAGGGCTTGGTGCCTCAATCCATAGTTCACCGCAGAAAGCAGCCATATCGTGCGCCCGATGCAAGATGCTTCTTCGAAGCAGGGGCACCCGCCTACGTTAGAGATCTCCTGTCGCCTTGCGCAATTAAGAGAAGCGGCATTTTTGAAGCCCAGGCAGTTAGCGCGTTGGTAGGGAAATTTGCAGCTGGCAAGGCGAGCAGCGTGAAGGATGACATGGCATTGCTCGGTGTACTTTCAACTGAACTTCTAGCGACACAATTCCTCCCAAACTAGACTCATAAGCGGGAAAATCTATGCAAATAATAGACGCGAGAAGCGAAATCCGAAATTTTTTGGTTAACAATTTTTTGTTTGGCCAAGCTGAAGCTCTTGCCGACAACGAGACGCTTTTCGGGAACATAATCGACTCAAGCGGTGCTTTGGAGCTGGTGATGTTTCTCGAAGAGCGGTTTGGAATCAGCGTGGAAGACGAAGAGGTGGCTAATCCAGCCAACTTCGAATCATTTAATACCCTTGTCGGTTTCGTCGATGGCAAGTTGCGGACCGGAAACTAGATGGACCCGGAAGCCAGATTTTAGGTTCCCAGTTCCGTGTCATTGACAACGATGGGGGCGTGTTCCCTGCAGATGATGGACACCGAAGTTGCGCAAATCTTAAACCAGCTCCCGGCTCGCATCAGCGATGTCCTGGACCGGCGCACGCGTGAAGCGCCCGATCATCCGGCGCTTATTGAGAGCAGCGGCGAATGGAGCTATGCGCAGCTGGCCCACGTGGTGGCCACTACCAAGCTGTGGCTCATCTCGGCAGGTGTTCGGCCTGGCGACCGAGTCATGATTGTGTTCGAGAATTGCCGTACATTTGTGGCCATCTTATTTGCCCTGGGCGGTCTCGATGCCTGGCCGGTGCTGGTGAATGCGTATCTCTCTTCCAGGGAGATCGATCAGATTAGAGAGCATTGCGGAGCCCGCCTTGTAATCTATACCTCCGGTGTGTCACCGCGCGCGGCGGAACATGCACGACGGCACGCAGGCGAGGTGAAGATACTGCCCGAACTAGGCCAGGTGGCCATCGGGGCGGTGAATACAGAAGCCATGTCCGAACCGGTCTATGCCGATGGGGCTCAGCAGGTTGCGGCCTTGATCTATACCTCAGGAACCACGGGAAAGCCTAAAGGCGTCATGCTAACCCACAAGAATCTGCTATTCATGGCCGCAATTTCAGCCAGAATTCGTCGCCTGGGCCCCGACGATCGAATCTATGGTGTGTTGCCGATGTCTCATGCAGTGGGTCTCTCGGTGGTACTTCTGGGGTCACTGATTAGCGGAGCGGCAGTTTATGTGACCCCACGCTTTGATCCCATTGCAGCACCCACCACGCTGGCCAAAGAAGGGATAACGGTTTTTTTAGGCGTCCCTGCAATGTTCGGGCAGCTCCTGCAATACGCGAAATTGCGTGGTTTTAAATCCCTAGATTTTCCCGCACTTCGAATTATTTCATCTTCGGGCGCGCCGTTGCAGGCGAGTATCAAGTCGCCGATCGAGAATCTCTTTGGGCTGGTTCTTCACAACGGTTATGGTGTCACGGAATGCTCTCCTACGATTGCCCAGACAAGGGTGGATGAGCCCAGAAGCGATACCTCGGTAGGCAAGGTTTTTCCTGGCGTCGAATTCAGACTCATAGGGCGCGAGGGGCGTCTGGCCCGGGACGAAGAAGTTGGTGAGTTGCAGGTGCGAGGACCGAACGTTATGAAGGGCTATTATCGTGCCCCTGACGAAACTGCCGCCGCCATTGATCGAGAGGGCTGGTTTAATACGCGGGACTTGGCCCGCTGTGAAAAGGGCAACCTGTTCATCGTCGGCCGTACCAGAGAGCTGATCGTTCATCTGGGATTGAACGTTTACCCGGGAGAGGTAGAAGCGGTGCTGAATGCACATCCAGCAGTCGTGCGGTCCGCCGTTGTGGGGAAAACCATTGAGGGGGATGAGCAGATCTTTGCATTCGTGCAGCCGTCGCCTGGTGCAGGGTTGACTGCCAAAGATCTGGCCCAGTATGCCGCAGGCCAACTGGCTTCTTACAAGCGGCCTACACGGATTTTGCTAGTACCCACCTTGCCGATGACACCCACCGGAAAAATCATAAAAGGTGAGCTTACAAAAATGGCCGCGCAGACTGGACAAGTGCGGGACGTGACTTAAACTCGTACTTCGACCAGACTGGGGCCCTCGCTCGCAAAGCCATTCTGAAGCGCCTTCCCGAAATCCTCTAGCGCTGTCGCACGCGTACTCGGCACACCCATACCCCGGGCCAGTTGTACCCAGTCAAGTTCGGGGTTCCCGATCTCGAACATGCCCGCCGCACAACGCCCCGGCGTTCCCAAGGCTGAAAACTCGCGTTTAAGTACGGCATAGTCGCCATTGGCGAAAACCACGGTTGTGACCTTTAGGCCCTCCCGGGCCATAGTCCAGAGAGCTTGCAGTGTATACATAGCGCTGCCATCAGCCGTCAGGCATAACACCGGCCGTTCAGGACACGCCAGTGCGGCACCTACGGCCAAAGGCAAGGCAATCCCGATCGACCCGCCCGTGTTTCCTAACCAGTCATGGGTGGGCGCATCCTTAGTGGCTGCCATTAACCCCCGACCTGAGGTCATCGATTCGTCAACTACAATCGCATTTTCGGGTAACAAGGCGCCCACAGCCGCGGAAAGCCCGGCCAGGGTAATCTCTCCCCCGGGCATCGCCGGTCGGGTGAGTTTCTCTCGAGATACTGATCTGTTGTGCCCTGTTACCGCCGTCGCCAGCGCCTCCAAAGCGCCAACGCAATCCTCCTCTGGGCGGGAGAGAACGTGAATCTGGCATTCGCATGAAGTGATTACCGAACTCTTGCCAGGATATGCGAAGTAGGCTACCGGAGCAGCGGCGCCGACCAGGATCAATTGACGGAATTCTGCCAGCTGTTCACGAGCTTGCTCGAGTATGTAGTGAATGCGCTCGACAGCGGGAAGCCCACAGCCTCGCTCTAGACGGCAGAGCGGATAAGGACAGAAGAGTTTCACATTCGGCGCGGCGGCAATGCGACCAGCAGCCGCTAGCCCGCGGCCGTGCAGCGCGTGGCCCCCAATCAAGAGACCAGTGCGTTTGCCCGAGGCGAGCAAGGAAGCCGCATATTCGATGACATCGCCGCAGGGCATGGGCGCCAGGGGCAGATGCGAGATCTTTTGAGTAGCTCCTCCCTCACTCCAGGCGACATCTGCGGGCACAACCAGAGTGGCAATCTGACCAGGTGCGGTTCGTGCCGCCACAATGGCCGCGGCGCCGTCGTGGCCAAGGTACCCTGCCGAAGTACTGGTACGTAGCCACCCTGAATACGGGCGAGCGATGGCTTCGACGTCGGACGCTAGCGGCGTTTCATGGCGTAGATGGCTGCCCGCATGTTGCCCGACCAAATTCACGATGGGAACGGGCGCTCGGCTCGCGTTGTGCAGATTCGCCAGGGCATTCGCCAGCCCAGGTCCTAAATGAAGCAAAGTGCATGCCGGTTTTGCTGCCATGCGAGCGTACCCGTCGGCAGCGGCGCTGACCACCCCTTCGAACAGTCCCAGCACGCAACGAATTTGTGCCACTCGGTCAAGGGCTGCCACCAGATGGATTTCAGACGTGCCTGGATTGGCAAAGCATAGCTCGATGTCATTTGACGCCAGCGTACGAACTAGGCTTTCGGCCCCAGTCATCGGTTCAGTTCCGTTCTGATGAAAGAGCTTCTCTTATATATCGAGAAAGCGCAGCCGCCAAATACTCATGGTGGGTGGTCATGATACCGAGGTGATCCCCGGGTATCGTTTCTACTTCCAACTGTTGGGTAAAGGCGCCCCAAACTGTGGCGGGGTCAGCGGGAAAGCCCGTGACCGTGCCGGCCCGGACGAATTTGACTCTGCCTGCGTAGAAACTAGGTTGGTAATGCTCAAGAGCGACATAGGCTTGCTCGCGAAGGCGCTGCAGAGTTGGCGAAAGGGCATTCTCATTGGGATGTTGATAAGGCATGGTTGCACTCCGTAGTTTCAGCTTGGTCGACAACCGAAATCGCGCCTGCTGCATGGCTAGGCGCGCCCGCTGAGCCGGAGACAAACGGCTGGTGTGGGGATATGAATCCAGCATCGCCAACAAGGCGATCTTTTCCCCAGTTCCAGAAAGCTGCCGTGCCATTTCGAGAGTGACTAATCCGCCGAGTGAATATCCAACCAATAAATAAGGACCGTGGGGCTGTATCTTACGTACAGCCTCAACATAAAAAGTAGCCATATCCTCGATACGGTCAAAAGGGGCATCGATTCCATCGATGCCCCTGGCTTGCATGCCGTAGATGGGATGTGGTGTTTTCATGTTTTTGATCACTTGAAAGAAATCCATCACCGTGCCGCCCAAGCCATGTGTAATAAAAACCGCTGGCTCTGCCGCGCCCGGCTTAAGGAGAACCGAAGGCGAAAAACGTGGGGGGTTTGACCCCTCTAATAAAGCCGCCAACGTGGACAATGTAGAAGCGTAGTAGATCGTCACCGGGGGCAGCTCTCGACCAAATACCTCAGCGATTTCATCAAACAGTTGCAGTGCTAACGAGGAATCGCCTCCCAGGTCAAAAAAATTGTCGTCCACCCCAATTTGAGGGCATTGCAGAATGCGCTGCCAGATGGGCGTGAGCCTATCGATGATCTGGGACGCGGCGAGCGGCGTGGTGCCACCCTGAGCCTGTGGAGTACGTGTGGGTGTCATTTCAAGGCCACGGATCCGGAATGCGCAAACTCCCAATAGAGCTCCCGAGCCTTCGTATAGAGCGGCCCAAAGGGAAGCGACCGTTCGCCGATTCGGGTGACGGGGACTACCTTCGAATAGTTCCCGGTAGAAAATATCTCGTCGGCGTTCTCAAAGTCTTCGTAGGTTAGTGTCTTCTCGATCACCGTCACGCCGCTTTCGCGCAGAAGTCCGATGACGCGCTGGCGGGTTATGCCGGCCAGGAAGGTGCCATTCGCAACCGGCGTAAGCACGATGCCTTCCTTCGCCATGAAGACGTTGGAGGTGGCCAGTTCGGCGACATTGCCCAGCATGTCACACACGATCGCATTATCGTACCCCCGCGAATGCGCCTCGAAGAGAGCGCGCGCATTGTTGGGATAGAGACACCCCGCCTTGGCATCCACCGGCATGTTTTCGAACATTGGGCGGCGATATGGCGACCGTGTTATGGAAAAACCTTTGGGCGTGCGCAGGGGTGCTTCGTAGACCGAAAGGCACCACCGGGTGGATTCGGGATCGTGCGCCTGCACCCAGGGTCCTTCCTTTTCGGCCCAGTACATCGGTCGGATGTAAAGGGCTGTTTCTTGATCGAAACGGCTGATGCCTTCATGCGCTAAGCCCACCCAAGTGTCAACCGAAATTCTGGGTTTAAGATACAGTTTCTTCGCCGAATCGTTCACCCGAGCGCAGTGCAGTTCGAGATCAGGGGTTGATCCCTCGAAGGCACGGGCGCCATCGAACACCACAGAGCAGAGCCAGGCGGCATGGGTACGCGGACCCATGATAGGGATATTGCCTTCGTGCCAATTTCCGTTAAAAAATGTCCAAGTCTTCGACCAAGGGTTGTCGAGGGTCATTGAGTCCTCCGGACCATGGGGAATGCCAGGTTTCCTTTCATGTAGGTTTGAATCTAGAATGCGGGGGAGTTCCAGGTTTAGCGTTTACCGGGAAGCTGTTCTAGGTTTGCCTAATGCCATACATTACGACAGTGGAACTCTCATCGTCAATACTGCAGCGGCCTGAAAGCGGCATCAAACGCCATGTTTGGGCTGCACCGATAACCGCAAAGCAGCTCACGACCGGGGAGTGCGGCCGCCGGCTTTCTCTCGTGAGAGGCGGAAGATTGCCAAGAATGCGCCCCAAAGCGCCATGAATAACAGTATTTCTGCGGCAGCACCTAATAGGGGAGCAGCGTAGTACGCTTTGGCATTCGGAACTGAGACATCGGGGAACAGCACATGAGCCAGGTGCTTGCCCGCCCGGTAAGGCACATCCAACAGAGCTCCGATAGTACGGTCGACGATTCCCCCTGAAGCAGAGTAGGTCCAAATCGGAATCACCACCAGCCAGGTCATCGAGCCCAATAACGACGCCAACCCGGCAACCCGGCACCACGAAACCATGTTATGTCCTGGGAGGTACCAGCGAGCCCAAATAATTCCAAAATTCCATAAGAGTGGGCAATGTAGGGAGAACGATTATGGGCGAGCCGTCCAGTGCGCCACGTGAGTGCCGCGTGCATCGGCACACAAAGCCAGAACCGCATAGGCGGTCGCCGCATCGCTCATGAAGTGGCCTGTTGTCGAGGAGGCGTTGCGACGTTTGTTCAACGAGTAAGAAGGCCAGAAACCTGCATTCTTATTCTGATTCTGCAGCAACCAAGAGAGTGCTTGCTGGACGTGAATGTTGGCTGAGGACATGCCAGACTGCTCGAGCGCATAGACAATCATTGCGGTGGCAAAGCCATCGCTACCCCGTTCCATGGGTGTTCCGTCCTCCCGTATCCATGTACTCACAAACGAGAATAATGGCTGCTTCCGATATGCCAGCGCAGAGAGCTTCCAGCCGCCGTCAGGTCGTTGTTCGTGCAGAACCTCACTGATGATGGCCCGCTGCTGTTCGGCGCTCAGCAAACCTGGGTCCCGAGTTGACGCCCACAGCAGAACGACCTTATGGATTAACGACTGCTTCATGTATTCACGCTTGAGATAGGTGCGCAGGAGGACGAGATTGTGTTGAATGCTGGCATTCGAACGATATTTATCAGGAGCCGTGCCCACGGCAACCGACGCAAGCGCCGCCCCATAAAACTCAGAATCGTTGGCTTCCCATGGCTGCAAGTCGAATTGCAGCCATCGCCACGCACCCGTGCTTGCTCCGCTGGTTTGCTGCTGACCCCACATGTTATTGAATGCCAGACGGGTAACTTCACTGAGGTGTCCATATTCGGAGTCATGATTGGACAAAATTAAAGCATTAAGAACCGATTCTGTCCCCCGGGATTCGCCTGATTTGCCGTCATAGCCCTGGCCGCTATAGTAAGGTCCAATCTCTTTCCAAAGGCGGACTCGCTTGATTACGTTGCTCACCAATCTCTGCTCTTGCGGAGATTCCTTACTCTGCCCCAAAAGAGCACGCAATTTAGGTCGCGCAAGAGAATAAGGCAGTGCGGTATGGCACGAGACACAGAAAGTACCGTGATCTCGGGCGGCTCCATCCCATTCCGCCCAGGCAGACTCACGTTGGTCTAAGTAAGTTGCAGCCGTTTTGGGATCCCAATTACCTGCTGGGTTAGCGTAGCCGTGAGAACAACCACTCAACAGCGAGATGCCCATCCAGAAAAGTAGAAGACAGATTGGCCTGCGAGGTAGGCTGAAAAAGCTCAGCCTCAACGCTGCCGCTCCGGAGTGTCCTCCCGCCCGGAGGGGGTATAATCCTTTACTCGAGCCGCTCGAAGCGCATGAACTTTTACCAAGTTCGGGTCGAGTTAGGGCGTTGACCCTCATCATGAAACATCCATCATAAGTGTACCAATTCAGCACAGCCTCCACAAAATCCGATAGGTTGAATCGGGCGGCTGGGGTGGAAGTGAAATCGCCGTCTGAAAACTTTACGCACTCTGAACTCCGCACGTGCGACCAACGGGGTTACCTGTTATGTGGGAGATCGAATATTGCGGCACGCTGTTCCAGGTCTCGCGTAGGTGGCAAATCTTTGTTTCTCGTAGTCAATCGGCTCTGTCCTACGAGGTCTATTGGAAGATCCGCTGAACTTGTTGGCGGCGTCGCTCGCCGAAACACCCCCACACGAAAAGCTTAGATCTGCAAGCTGTGGACTGGGTGTCGATCAGCGACGATATCTCACACGCGAGACCAGAGCGGGCAACCGCGGCCTGTGGTTTTTCCCATACGGCTCTTTTGTGGCACCCGGCGATAGGTTGAGAGAAGGATGGTAAAACTGATTGTTGATGGAAACGGGAGAGATGCACGCCTTAAGAACACCGCATTTCTGGAGGGATCGTTCGGTGGATGCTCGGTATCGCGTGCGGAAGAATGTTCCCGTTGTGACTACGTTGATTGGCGTGAGATTCGCTTGAATCGGGGCGCTTCGCCCCGGGATCGGCGAGCGATACCCGTGTCACTGTTACAACTGCCAGAGGCGTCGAGTGTTCACCGTGAGGCGTCTTAGAACAGGGTGCGTTAAAGAAAGCATTCGCTGTAACGCCTGGCGGGCCACGGCGACAAGCGACGCTGGATAGCCGATCGAGGGGTCCCGTGAAGCCCTCCACATGGACACGAGAACGCTCAGGCGCTCGCGCTGACTCATCCTGATCTGAATGCCCTTGGACGCGATGATGTCATACGTGTTTGCTTCGATGAGAGCTGAGCTAACATCTTTTACCAGACATCGCATCACAGACATGGGGATCCCGTGTTCCACAATAGCATCTCCGATGAAGAGGGGTAGCTCGCCTTTCGCAATCAGATCCGAAAGCAGCATGGTATCTTCACCACGTTGAGCCCGCGAATCGAATATTTTTCCACTCTGTAGGGATCGCCGGATCGCGAACCCGGCAGTGTTCAAATAACGAATGCGGCCGTCGCCCTGCAGCAACTGTTGTTGCAGTGTTATCAGCCGCAGGTGCTCGGCGCGTCCGGTGAGATGGGAACAATTTCCCACGATCTTAAGTTGAAAACTATTGTGCTCAGGCGATTTTGCAACCGCGGAACTGAGATTGCTCAAGCAATCATCTCTTAGGCGACAATCTGCATCAGTGAACAAGAGCACCAGGCCGTTGCTGTTCTGGGCCCCGTTGTTCCTTGCCGCGGCAACTCCGTCATGAGCTTGTTTGAGTATCTTGAGGAGGTAACCACGCTGTAAGACGTAGATGCTTTCAGGCGCCGGTTCACTGCTCCCGTCGTCCACTATGATGACCTCGAATGCGGGTGCGTCCTTTTGCTGGCCGAGGGATCGCAGGCAGCAATGTAGCGCCTGCCAATCGTTAAAGACGGCGATGATGATACTGAACAGCGGCGCGTGTTTTGTTGCCTCGCGCGTAATCATTACTCAAAGGCGCCCCGAGTCATTAGCAAGATCCTTTAGCAAGGCTTATCTGAACGCGAAAAGTACATGCCAACCAACGGCTCTTACTCAGCAGAGGACATTGGCATAGCCGAATTGTCATGTCGATCGCCGGGATTCTGGTTCTTGTGTCCTGGTACCGCCGTTCAGAATGTTGGCGGGGGGAGGGCGCGGGATCGTGACTCGTCTTTTCGGGTTCAATGACCCACCAGTCATTGTGCCATGGCCCGAGGGTGCAAATCCACAAACCCGCCGCATTTCACTTGTCAGTCTTTGCGACTGGTTTCATTGCTCCGCGCTGGTTGGCAGTCGCCCAGGGGTGACTTTCTTGGTCGTTGATGCGGACCACCAGGGGAGTTGGCAGGCATTTTCGGCTCGGTACCGAGGCGAGCAGGTTGTTCTTACGATCCTTTGCGACCCCCGTTCGCACTGGTCCTTAAGGGCGATCATGCTTGGCTGATATGTGAAGCGTTGCGGGTCCTTACGTATCGGAACTTCTAAGCGGCTCCGCGATCCAGAGGAAGATTTGCGGGTTCTGGGCATCGGATATCAGCAGGATTGGACCCGTTTGCGCGTATTCAGCGCTGATGGCTCAATCCACTCGCTTCAATAGGATCCCAACCGGCATTTTTTCGAACCAGACACGAAATTCTAGCCAGCAATCCTGACCGGAAGATCGTGCATATTTATGCAGGTGGCTGCGTAATGCGGTGGGACTTGAGATCGATGGAAACTGCGGTGAGCTATGGGCTGGCGACGAGCGCAATAATGCGTGCTCGGCGAGTATTTTTGCATATATCGTTCAAGCGAAGATTCTACCTGTTGGGTTACTCTTACGTCAGACAGTCTGGTTGTACCGTAGCTCCCGTGGCTGCACCGAGTAGCTAAGTGTGTAAACGCGCAGGTAGCAGCTTTGCAGTAGGATTCTACCCGGCGCAGCAGTTTCCGCCGGAGTATCGCCAGGGTGCCTTCTTGGTGTGACCAGGGTGTGCGGATTAGAACGAACGGCAGCCAGATACCAGGTCGTCCATCCCCCTTCCACAATGCCTCGCCAGCCGCCGAACCCTCGTCCTCTGCCTCGCTAGGTTTGTGCTGACGATAAAAATCGTCTCGCGCCAACTAGTTAGAATCGCTATTGGAGCCGATGGCTGGCTTCTGATGTCAGCGACGGGTCCAGGTGCAAGAGTCATTTGGAAAGTTCTTACCAGGCCCACTGAGCCGCCTTGGAGCGATGGCTCGCCTTCTGGGATGCGTTACAAAAGCGCATGTTTCCATGCGACTGAGTGTTGAATGGCAGCTGCCGGCACCAGATATTTCTGTCGCTTCTACGCGAGTTCCACGCTTGCTGTGTGGTTGCCACTCACGACCGACGACCATTCAGAAGCGCGGCAGTTCGCTAGCAAAGGAGGACGCTGCTTTACCGAGCCCACGCCAGCCCATCGGCGCCGCTGCCAGCGTTGATCAGGTCGACCGTCCAGTCGCTGAGGTTGATAGAGGCAACCTGATGGCTCTTGTCGCAGGAAACGTATGCTACTCGCCCATCGGGTCGAATCAAAATTTCCTGGGGAGCCGCAGGGACCCGGACCGTCTTTGCCACGCGAAATGTTCCAAGGTCGACGAGTGCAATCCCGTTCGCAGCAGGCATCGCGACTAACAGCCATTTACCGTCGAAAGTAGACGCGGTGCCATACCCCTGGCTGGGCAACTCTATCCACCTCTCAACCTTTTGCGCCTTCGCGTTTATCACGGCTAGGCGAGGACTTTCAGTGTCCGAAGTAAAAGCCCAGCGGTCGTTGGGCGATACCGAAATGCGCTGCACTCGCCGTGCGACCGAGATCACGGTCATGGTTTTGCGCTTGGCTAGATCGAGAACCGAGACTGTACCCGGGCCCACATTCGCGGTATAGGCGTAACGGCCGTCGCTGCTGATCGCGAGCATGTGAGATTCAGTCTGTCCGGTCGGAACCGCACCGACGACTTTGAATGTTTGTGGGTCAACAATCGTAACCGAATTGTCCAACTCAGTTGTGACATAGAGCAGACCGTCTTCGGGGCTGAATACGGCCGAGTGTGGGCGAACGCCGCGTCCGAAGTCAATGCTGTGAACAATCCTTCGCTCGCCTAGCTCGATGATATCTAGGGTGCGACCATCGCTTCCGGGCAGTCCGACTCCAGAGTCGCCATATATGGGAACGAAGGCTCGCTTTCCATCAGGCGAGGCGGCAACCTCATGCCCGGTAATATCGCTCTCCACAATGGTCGCCGTCTGCCGTCCTATCGCAGGGTCGAGAATAGCCAATGAATGGTCACCCTTGTTGGCGACAAGCAGGCGACCGTCGCGAGCATTGGAAGAAGCGAACGCACCGAATACTCCCATCATCATCAACAGTGTCAAGGTAAGCATGTCGGTCCCCTTTATTCCAGAGGGATTATCGCACTGGAAACAGCTCTTAAAGAATGGATATTTATAATATGCCGCGAGGTAGCTGCGACGAGTTGCTTGGGTCAAGTTAGCATGCACAGGCTCGAACCAACCGAGAGAGCGGCGTAC
>JAFATF010000548.1 GCA_019244045.1 Acidobacteriota bacterium | reverse complement strand
TTGCGGTGCCGCTGTACATTCAAGTTTTCAGGGAGATCAACCTGTCGTTTCGAACCTACATAGCATTCCTGCGTCCGGCATTAACCGGATCGTTCATCATGATAATTTCCGTGCTCATTGTTAAAACCTTTCTCTCATTGCCCAGTGCCTACCTGCGCCTACTGATTGAGACGGCCACTGGCGCGGTCACCTACTCCCTCGCTATTGCGGGGCTGTATTTTGGAGAGTTACGTCGCGCCTACACAATGATTCGGCCAGCTACACAGAGGCTGGCCCTGGCCCCTGAAGGAACCAATGTTTAGCGGGGCAAGATAGTAGCTCTGTTTCACACACAAATGTCTGCCAACTCAAAACTTCCCAGCAGCTGCGGTTTTCTTTGATGCAGTAAGCTGAAGGCTATAAACCACTAAATAACGAGAACACCGGGCAGACTACTAATAATTGATTTCTGATCTGAATTAGCGCGAATAATCTCGACTAAACCCATATGAGTGAAAGCTGCACTTCGAGCATTTAACGATGCGACTACAAGATCTTGTCTCCACAAGGTTATATTTTCCGATCTTTGCTCCACTAAGTTCGACACCAAAAAATCCTATCCGCTGGCGAATCCGTCCCCTCATACGGGAGAAGGAACGATTGATGCGGCAGTCCCCGGCAGAAATTGAACAGTACCAGGCGAAGCGTATCCATGAGTTGTTGGTGTACGCTGTTCGACACTGCAATTTTTACCGTAGGCGATTTTTGGCCGCAGGTCTTACGCAAGAACGTGACCTTACTGCTGAAAACCTTCAGCTGATACCGGTGCTAACTAAGCACAATGTTCAGGAGTCCATGGAGTCACTTTTAGCCACTAACGTGAATCGCAGAACGTGGCGCCAAAACTCTAGCGGCGGTTCGAGCGGCCAGACTGTCATGCTCATGCAGGATGCGACCTACCGGGAAGAAGGCGATGCAACTAGTTATGTTAGTGACCGAATGCAAGGCTGGGACTTTGGTAAACGCGTGGCGATGTTATGGGGTGGACCCCAAGACACGCGCAGTGGGAGGAACATAAAAGATCGCGTGCTTCTATACCTCAGCAATCACCGCTTGTATGACTCCTTCGACATGAACGTGCCCAGGATGAGACGCTACCATCGTAACCTCGAGTGCTACCAGCCTGACAGCATCGTGGCCTACTCTAGCTCCGCTTACCTGTTCGCCCGCTTTCTCCTAGAGCAACAGCTCAGTCCGAGTTACCCGCGCGCTTCCATCATTTGTTCAGCCGAGACTCTAACCCAGGAGATGCGCAGTATTGTCGAAGATTGTTTCAGAGTGCCCGTGTACAACCGCTATGGCAGCCGCGAGGTTGGTTGCATCGCTTCACAGTGCAAACCGGGCTCAGGATTGCACACCCACCTCGACAAAATCGTTGAGGTGCTTGATCTGAAAACCGCCACTCCAGTGCTCGACACACCCGGCCGGATCGTCGTGACACTACTTTCCAATCGCGCATTGCCACTCATCCGGTATGACCTGGGTGACATCGGCATTCGTACAAGCAAGCCGTGTGTTTGCGGTGTGAACACGCCGGTGTTAGAGAAAGTGCTGGGGCGTAGCTCTGATTTTATCCGTGCGCCGTCTGGGCGCCTGATCCATGGCGAATACTTCACGCACGTTTTTTACGGGCGTCGAAATGTCAGACAATTCCAGTTTGTGCAGGAGTCCCCTACAAATTTCGTAGTGCGCGTTATAAAAAGTGGAGAACTCGCGCCCGCTCAGCTGGAAGATATTCGTCATGAGATCGTGGCAGTGCTGGGTTCGAGTGCGAATTTGCGCTTTGAGTTTCCCGAGTGCATCCCACCGCTGCCTTCGGGTAAATTCCGCTTCACAATTTCAAATGCAAAGTTGTCTTTGGAGGCCTGATGTTATCGCCACGCACGGCAGTTGTTTACCAGGACCCAGAGCTGCTCTCCTACGCGGCGCGGCCGCCATTCTCTCCTGGTGAACACTATAACGAATACCCCTTGCGAGACGAGGGCACGCATGGTGCAAATCCCTGTTACGCAGCGATGCGCCGATTTTTCGCGCTAGCCGGATTTGACGCCCAAAATTTTGGTTCTGCGCAGTGGAACCCTCTAGGCGAATTGATATGTCCCGGCGACACTGTCGCCATTAAGCCTAACTTGGTTTTGCATTATAACCACACCGGGGGTCCGCTTGAATGCGTAGTTACTCACGCATCCCTCATTCGGGCTATGGTCGACTATGTACTGATCGCGCTGCGTGGATCAGGCGCCGTGATCATCGGCGATGCGCCACTTCAGAGCGCTAATTTTGAGCAGGTGTGCACCCTAAGCGGCCTCAAGGATGTACTCGCCTTTTACCAGCGGTACGCACCGGTGTCTGTGGAATTAATAGACTTCCGGTGCCAACACGCCCGCATGCACGACCGCCTCGGGGTTCTTGGGGTTGAGCCGGCAGCTGGCGATCCGCGCGGCTACGCCGCTGTGGATTTCGGTAAGCGTAGCATGCTGGCTTCGACAGACAACAGATTTGGGGACTACCGAGTGACAAATTACGATCCCGAGCACATGCTGCTGCATCACAACCGGGTCAAACACGAGTATTTGATCGCGGGCTCGATCCTGCACGCAAATGTGGTGATATCGATGCCCAAAATGAAGACCCATCGCAAGGTCGGAATAACCGGGGCGCTGAAGAATTGCGTTGGCATCAATGGTCATAAGGATTGGCTGCCCCACCACACCAAAGGGTCTAGCAAGCAAGGCGGGGATGAGTATGCTCATCCTTCGGTTTTCAAAGCTGCGTATGGTACGTTGGTCGAATCTCAAGATCTAGCGCGGTCTCGGGCCGCAAAGGAGTTGCTGCGGGTGGGTTGCGGCGTGTTGCACCGCGCCAGCGAGGTACTTGCTGAGGACCCCTTCTTTGAGGGTAGCTGGTGGGGGAACGATACCCTTTGGCGCACTGTGCTGGATCTGAATCGCGCACTTCTGTATGCAGACCGTGGCGGCGTGCTGCACAACCAGCCACAACGTCGTGTCTTTTTCCTGACCGACGGTATCATTGCCGGGGAGGGAGAAGGCCCGGTGAATCCTGATCCAAAGCCGATAGGCGTGCTGCTGGGGGGCTGTTCCGCCGCCGTAGTCGATGCGGTCATGGCGCGCGTAATGGGCTTCGATTTTCGAAAAATTCCCTGCGTGAGGGAAGCGTTTCATATAACTGAATTACCGTTAACCGAGACTTTGCCTGATGAGATTGATATCATTTCCAATCGTGTTGACATCGCGCGCATGCAGCTGCAGACGGCTGGCACAAATTTTGGTTTTACCCCAAGTCGCGGCTGGCAGGACCACATCGAACTCTGTCCGTCTCAGCTCCCTGAAGCCTCGGAAACGACGAATCCAGTCGCATAGGCTCCGATATTCTTCCGCGATGCTACGGGAGCAACGGAGACGAAGACCTCGTTTCCAGGCAGGTGACGAAATGCTGTTGCGGGACTCCGTAGGCGGGGAGCAAGCTAGTACGTCATAGTGTACCTGGGAATTGGCTGTGCACACTTGCTTCGGCAATTCAGCTAGCGTGTCGCAATAAAGGACGGATGGGTGCGACCTCCCGATGCAGTTGGCTTGTGATCACACCGCTCAAGTTTGGGCTGCCAGTCAGCGGCGGTGCCCGGTCCAGTTCAGTTCACAGCAGTTACTGTCAGATTTGTTGGGGCGACTGGCGCTGCTACGGACGGAGCATACGCGCCGACACTGCAAACACCCGTGCGGGGATTGCCGCTGAAGTCACGCCTTGGACAACCGGTGCTGGTCCCAGCAGCGATGGCTGGACTTTCGGGCTGCGGCTGGTAGTTCCCCGTTGCATTCCCAGTGTTGTTGACAAACAGTGGATTACTGTTAACCGTGTTGACCAGTGTTTGGCCAGGCGCGAGTATATTTTGTGGAGTCTCGATTGCAGTGTAATATATCAGATTGTTGGAATAGAGATTGTTTCCGCCAAATGCGCCAGCGTTAGCATGCAAGAAGATATTTCCGCCACCGCCCCTTAATAGGGGGTTACTCCCAAAATATATCTGGTCCACAAAGTACAGTATGTTATTGGTGACTACGTTGTTATTACACGTTCCAGCCAGCCAGCAGCTTATGTATATACCATCTCCTGGAATGTTCACGACGTCGTTGTTGCTTAAAATCTCATTGCTGGGGAAGTTGGGCTGTATTGCCTGTTCGCCGTTAAACTGAATACCGGCGCCTGCATCAATTGCCGCTACCACAATGTTATTGGTCACCGCAACCCCGTTCCCATCGCCGACGTAGATACCGTCCCAAAGCCAGCAGGTGTTGGACAACGGACCGAAGGAGTAGACCAAGTTGGAATCGATGATTGCATTATTCTGGGTGG
>JAFATF010000491.1 GCA_019244045.1 Acidobacteriota bacterium | reverse complement strand
CGAAGTTATTGCGCGAATTAACCGTCGTCGGGTGATAATCACTTCCTGCCTATATCCAAATTAAGAAGCCGTTCCGTTGGACTCTCAAGCTGCTTTGTCCAAAGCCTGTTATCACGGTATTTCCTATTCTTCCCATTGGCTATAACTACCTATTATAGCCACTACCCCGGCGGCGGCACGGCTCTTGCGGCGGGCAGTCCAGTAGCTTATAATCGAAATATTGATAGTTATAGCCAATGGTTTTGGAAGGCGTTGCGGGTCTTTTCCTGAAAGTCCCCGGGGTGTAGCATACAGCGTATGAGGGAAGACGTATCAACAATACACGCAAAGGAAGTTTTTGTCACAGCGCTTGAGGGACAGAATTTCTCCCCAAAGACCGTCCGGGCATACCGGGATGACCTGAGCCAGTTCACCGCCTGGCTCGAGACGATCCGGGTCGACTGGGATACCCCCAAGCGGTTAGGCAAGACGGATATCGAGGCGTTCCTGTATCACCTCTCCGGCATCCCCCTTACCGGGGTAACGAGAGCCCGCAAACTCGCCGCTATCCGCAAGTTCTTCAGCTTTCTGCAGGAGAACGGGATCCTGCAGACCAACCCGGCGGCTGCCGTCCGCGGCGCCAGGCGCGAGGAGAAGGAGCCGGGCATCCTCTACAAGGAGCAGTACAAAGCGCTCCTGTACGAGGCCACAGAGCGCCCGCGCGACTACGCCATCATCATGACCTTCCTGCAGACGGGCATTCGTCTCTCCGAGCTTGCAAACCTCACGCTCGAGGATGTTGATTTTGAGAACCGGCTCCTGACGGTTCGCCAGGGGAAGGGACGCCGGGACCGGCAGATCCCTCTGGTCGAAGAGGAGGTCAAGGCGCTTCGCAATTACCTCCGCTTCCGGGCGACCGAGCTCATTCTCGACGATGACACGCTGTTTCTCGCGAAAAACGGCACGTCGCTGAACGTCTCCTCCGTCAAGGCGATTGTCGCCAAGTACGTCAAAAAGGCCGGCATCCGCAAACGGGTCAGCGTCCATACGCTTCGGCACACCTTCGGCGCCCACAAGGCCGACAAGCACATGAGCATTGCGACCCTACAGGAGCTGATGGGGCACAAGAAGAAGGAGACGACCCTGAAATACATTCATCTGGCGCGGACAAACCTGCGCAAGGAGATGGTGGAGACGGCGTTATAACAGATTCTTTCTTTTCAAACGACTGAGTCAAGTTTTCACTTCGCTTGCTCAAGGTTCGCAGTATCGAGGTGATCGCAATCGCCGAACGGCTTTGGCGATGCCTGTCGGGAGGCCATTAAAGAAGCAGCCAAGGCCCTTCGCGGCATTAATTCCTTCTGGATCAAAAACGCCGAATGCGTTGTCGAAATGATCAGGTCACAATGTTCCGCGTAACGGCAAAATCAGCTTTCTCGTGGAAGAGAACAGGTAATGGAGCCAGCCCCGTCCACTTCGACCGCCGCGCTAAAGCCGTGCAAACCAGGCGTCTTATCACACGCTTGCAAAATCTTGGCTACGCCGTCCAAATCACCCCAGTGCCGGCATGCCCAGCGATCTGTTTCTTTCCAGCTGTATACGATAATGAAGGTATTGATAGCTGCGAGTGCATTTATCCTATGGTGCGAATGCATCGCAGCGGTTCAAGCTTTGGTTTCGCTGGATCGGCTACCTGCAAGTGACATCATAGCTGCTGACCCTGAGCTTGGCACTCTTGCGCATCGCATCGAAGACCTGAGAATGCGCAGATCAGGAGCCGAGTGGGAGCTTGTCTGGGCTCTCGAAAACGCTGCGGAAAAGCTGAACGGCGACTACATAGTTGGTACGCAGCTTCATCCGGCGGAGGCTCGGCGGTTACTCGTTGAGGCGATGGGAATGGTGCCCAACGCACGTAAGCCGGAAAATATTATTGGGCCGCCAGTACCGTACCTTAGACAACAGGCGCATTACGGTCTGGGGAAAGCGGCTCTCGATCTCTACGATCAGCGCGCGGAAGAGTATGCAAGCAAGCACCCAATCATCTCGCTGGACAGCATGTCACCGAGTTGGGACACAACAACGGAAGCGCATCTGCTGCTTACTGACGCCGCTATGTCGTTTAGGGCCGCAATAGATGACGAGATTGCTACTAAGGGTGTTTGGCAGCCTGAGGCTGATCAGATGATGCAAGCCCGATTGGGTTTGCTGCAAGCCGTCTGGGCGCGGGATATGTGGCCCGAAACCTTCGCGGCGGCGCGGGCAATCTACGACTTCCTTTACACGCTTTCGCCGCGGCAAGGGGATCTATCCTACTTTGTTCAGCAGCGGGCTATATCTCAGCTTAGAAGGCTCGTTGGCGGATATCTCGGATATCTAACATCTAAAAAGCCAGGGACGAGAAGCGACGAATATCTCTTTCAGGCCCTTCAGATGGCTGAAGCGAGCTATGAGCTTCATGCGGTTGATCTCGCTTCTTCCCGGATGCGTCCCGGGGTGTCTGGCGCAGCGGGGCTATTACAGGATTATCAGCTCGCGCTTGAGGTCGCACGCTCCGCCAGGCGCGAATTGTTCAATGCCACAGACGCAGCACTGGGAGCATTCCTTAATGGACGTACGACTACTTGGCTAAGTTCCAGTCAGGATGATCCAACGTACATCCGCCTTCTCGCTGCTCTCAAAAAAGCAGAGCAGGCTCGCACTGAGCTGGCAACATTACATCCACTTGAGACTTCAACCTTAACCCCTAGTATTGTATCAATTGAAGATATACAGGCTGCGCTCCGCCCCCATGAGGGCTTGCTCTTCATCTACATCGGCGAGCTCGATTCGGTATCATGGGTCATTACACCTGTTTTGAGCGAGTTCCGTGTCGCCGCGTTTAGGGGTCAGAAACAAATCTTGCCGGATGTGGCCATTATCCGCCGCAGCATGCGGCTTAACCACGTTACTCAGCATCCCCCCGAGTTTGCAGCGGGAGCCGCATACCGACTTTACAGTTCCCTACTGGAATCACTCCGGCCTCTGCTAAAAAATACCCAAACCATTTTACTTGTAGAGAGTTGGCAGCTGAGAAGTATTCCTCTAGCTATACTGCTAGAACAGAAGCCAAAATCTGAAACATTCGACACGAAGGCTGCTCGTAAGGCTCCATGGTTGGTCAGAGACTTTGCTTTCACTGTCCTGCCGACCGTATCTTCGTTGAGAGCACTTCGGACCAGCCAAATGCAGCGCCCGCAGCCTCCGGAAACTCTGTTGGCCATGGGCGATCCTGACTTGGACGAAGGATGTTATTCACTGACTGCACTGATGCCGCATTCTGGCGACAGCTCAGAAGAGATGGAGGTAAGTGGGCTATGCAATCTGCCGGGGGCCGGAAGTGAACTTGATCAGGTAGCTGGCGCGATTGCCCCCTCGTCTGCAAGCCGCGTGATTCTAAAAAAAGCGAGCGCGACTGTATCCAAACTTCTTGCCACTAAACCAGAGCGCTTCGAAGTTATTTACTTCGCCACGCATGCCCTGCTCCCAGCCTTGAACCCTCAGACGCCAAATGGCGTTCACCAGGCAGCGCTTGTGATGACTCCGGAAGGAAATCAAGGCGGGCGAGCACTCCTGAAGACGAGCGACATCATGCCTATGCACCTCTCAGCCGACCTCGTGGTTCTGTCGGGCTGCGACACCGCCGGACGAGGTGAGGATTCCCCCGAAGCGTTGACTGGTTTGGCTCGTGCTTTCTTCTTCGCAGGTGCCCGAGAGCTTTTGGCTACCAATTGGCGTGTCGATTCCGATGCGACGGTCGCGCTAATGACTGTCGTATTCAACGAATTTAGAACCGTACCTGACGAGAGCGTGCCTCAGGTATTGAGGGCGGCGCAGCTCAAAATTCTCTCCGAGCCATCTGCGACGGACTATGCGCATCCCGTATTCTGGGGCTCCTTCGTCGTCGTAGGAGAGGGCGGACGCCCGGGCATCGCTCGATGATCAAAACCAATCACACGAGAAGGCTCGTGCTAGCGATTGCCATTTCGACAACGCTCACGGTCGGAGGAGCTGTACGATCGCAACGGGCCGATGGAGATGAGATAAATCCGATCGTCGCATTCCGTTCGGCGATGATTGATTATTTTAAAACCTTTGGGTTAGTACCTGTACTTGCAACCCGTGACTTCGCCGTCGGAGATGTCATTGAGGCGGATGGCATTAATTTCTTTGCAAAAGCGGCCACTTGCTTTCCCCAGCTCACAGCACCTCCGGCTACTCCGCAAGAACTGCCGGGCTCTATCCAGACTACGATGGTTGGCCTGGACGCAGGGCTGAGTCTCACCCGTATTTTTGCGGCTGGTGCTCAAGCCAACCTTGTTCATCGTGTCACGATCAGCTTCTCTCGCGTCACGTCTAGGGAGGTAGACGTGAAAAGTCTTCGGGCGACACTCGACCGAAAGACATGCCCCGAAATCGCACCGCTTGTAGACGGGACGGTGGCTCCGTTCAAAAAGGGAGAAGAGCCATTTTTCGTCGTCTCAGCTGTATATTACGGGAAGCCGGAGGCAACGGTTGAAGTTATCGATAAAGCTCAACTTGCTGCTGAGGTGGCTCGCATCGGTCAGATTGGTCAAGGCAAATTCACAGCTGGGGCCGGCGAAGGGAATACAGTGATCCTGAAAAGCACCCGGCCTATGGTCATCGCGATCAGGCCAGTGACCATACCTAGCGTAGTTCAGATCGGCAGGTTTAAACTCCGTGGAGACGATAGTCTCCAGCTTCAATGGAAATCAGCCTCCTGCAGCCCAGGCGACCAATGCAAGAAAGTATTCGGGCCATTCGCTGATGTGATGAAGGCATGGGAACCGGATCCAAGGAAGCTCCACTAACCGCAGTACTGGAGCAGGCATTGCCCACACCTACAGGACGTTATGTGGTGCTATCCGGGGTCGGAAAAGTGACTGGTTTTTGGGGCAAAAATGCTGGCCCTAAACCACACACGGGCAGTTAGTTGCTTGCAACCAAAATCCGCCGTCACCGTTGAGAGGAGCGCGGCAGCGATACCGCGAACTGCAACGCTGCTATCCCGTGGTACCTGCGCCAAGCCGCGTCTTGCTCTAGGGAGGAGGGTACAATGTCAATCGTTCGCAGTATCGAGGTCATCGCGCAATCGCCAAACGGATTTGACGACGCTTGCCGGGAGGCGATCAAGGAAGCCTCCAAAACCCTTCGCGGTATTAATTCCTTCTGGATCAAAAATGCCGAATGCATTGTCGAGAATGATCAGATCACGATGTTTCGTGTGAACGGCAAAATCAGCTTTCTCGTGGAAGAGAGCAGGTAGCGCAGCTTTGGTTAATTATTGCAGTCCTAGGAGCCAGGTCGACCGGCAACCCTGATATTGCCAGGCGCCACGACCACAAACTCGCCGGCCGCCAGCTTATCAGCGTACTCTTGCAGCACCTGATCCAGATGTTCGATCTTCGTCTGCAGCTGGGCCCCGGGAAGCCGGAAGAACAGAACGCCGGCGTGAGAAAGACCCTGGTTGAAGATCAGCTCGCCGAAATCCCGGTCCGCAACGACGAGTATCCGCTGTTCCTGCCGGGCAATCGCTAAAACGTCCTCATCCGCCAAGCTGTGCGGGTAGTCTCGCGAGATGGCGGTAACGTTGTGACCGAGGCTTCGAAGGTGGCCGATAAGACGGAAATCAGCGCTCTGATCAAACAGGAATTTCATACCAACGGAGCATCAGAGCGCGCTCCTTTGGGCGGCTTTGGAGAGACATCCTCACCGGTCACCATTCCTTGGCGTAGGAAAGGCAGGCCTGCACATCCGCCTGGGTGAGATCCGGGTGAGCAGCCAGAAGCTCATTGACGTCCGGATTATGGGCGAGCTCCTCGAGTACCAGGCTCACGGCAATGCGGGTCCCCCGCACCACCGGCTTTCCACCCAAAACCTTGGGGTCGGCAGCGATCCGGTCTTCGTACTGAAGTTGCCGAGCTTCTTTCATAGCAAATCGATTATACCACACTGGCGTCACTCGAAATTTCACCGCCTCCAATTAGCAGTCTCAAGGATTACGCCGCTGCGGCAATCCTTGAAGGCTGCAGAATTTTGGCGGACACTCCCGTAGCCGGCGAATAATTCGCTCGGCGTCGTCGCAACCGTTCTGGAAGGAAGACACCCACCAGAAGTGCAACAGCCCGCCATGGGGGCGGGCCGATGCGGGAAACTTTAAGTGTGGCAACTGAGAGTTTCCCGGAAAATCAGGGCGATCGTCAAGACGGAAATGCTTCGTTTCCGCCAACGGACTGATTTTGCGCCGGTTTCCGACCCCTTCGGGCGGGTTGTTCGGCAACCCGAAGGGAGATTTTTGTGCGCCAACTCGCTTCTCTGCTGCCCCAGCTGCCGGGTATCGATTCGTTCAAGACCTCTGCTGCCTATCCCGTATGGTCCGATAGCACCACGCTTGAGACCACATGGCCCACAGTCGTCAAGGAGGCAGTCGTCCGCTGGTATCACAAGGCACGTGCCTGGAACGCCGCAAAACAGGCCGCCCGTCGATATGGGGGGACGCTGGGCAATTCCTGCATGCGAGTGCTCGAGAGCCTGATCTTCGATTTCCAGAACTACCGGACTGGAGAGCTGGATCCTTCCTATTTAGGTATTGCCGCCAAGACAGGACTTGGCCGCTCGACCGTCGCCGTCGCGCTTGCGAGGCTCAAAGAGTTGCGCATTATCGATTGGGTCAGACGCTGTGAACGCCACTGGAAGGACGGCCGCTTTGAGCTCAGACAGCTGACCAATGCCTATATCCTGCTGCCGCCCTCGCAGTGGTTAGGTCTGGATCCGCATCCGGCTGAGGCGCCAGTGCCGGAGCCCGGCACATGGGGCGACTATCCCCCGCTCCCTGATGCGTTCGACCAGGCGATTGACCAGCGCAAGCAGGGGGCCAGTGTTGAGACCACACTGACCATCCTTGAAGAGGACACTACCAACCCGGTCGCACAGGCTATGGCCCGGCTGTTCCGCTCCGTCCTCGCGCGAGAAACTGCAGCTAAACCGTTGCAATCGTCCGAAGTCCGGATTTCGGACTGAAACCTCCCTACTTGTCTCCCTAAGGGAAAACCCCCGCATCGGCGATAGCTGAAAACATATTGCGTGCCCTAGTCAGGCACCCGTCCGCCGCGCGCCACCAGCGCAGCAGAGGTATCGCCATGCTCGGTCGCGTCAAAAGGTGGGTACTCGCCATGCTCGCTGACGCTGCGCGTGGCTCCGTTCCCGGCTGCGCCGCTTTTGACCCGCCCTGCGCGTGGCGATCAACTAAGCCTGTCGGGACGAAGGACGTCCCGGAGATTTTCGCCACACCCTACGGGGTGTCGAACAAAGGACATTGAAAAGATTGTGGTATAATCGCCTCATATATCTATGGAGGTATTGCCCAAACTCTCATTACCCAAGATACCCAACACCACACAAACCGATGAGGTCTATACTGTCACCGAATACATAGCGCTTCTTAATCTGCGCCTCAAAACACTCAGAGCAACTATCCAAGGCGAAATTACCGAGGTCACTTATAGCCAGAAAGCCGTCTATTTCAGTTTGCGGGACAAGAATGGCTCCCTTATCCGCTGTTTGATTTGGCTGAGCAGGCTTTCAAGCCTGGGGATCGAGCCCAAGGACGGAATGGAGGTAAAGGTACAGGGATATCCGGACGTCTATCCCCAATATGGCAAGCTGACCTTCAAAGTTGATGTCATCACCCCGGTTGGCGAAGGTGCGCTGCAGCTTGCCTTTGAGAAACTGAAAAGGGAGCTTGAGGCGCAGGGATATTTCCGCCCGGAGCGAAAACGCCCGCTGCCCGCCTATGCGCAACGCATCGGACTGATAACCTCTGCAACTGGGGTTGTGCACCGTGACTTTTACCGGGGCCTCGGAAACCGGGGGTCAAGATTTATTTCTTCGACGCCCGCGTTGAAGGCGCCAATGCCATTGAGAGCATTGTTACCCCTTTTGCGTGGATAACTCGGTTCTGGCGCTTGCAGTCACACCGCCGCGGACGCGGCGTTTCCCCCTTAGGGCTCCGCCCTCAGCGCGCTCCACCGCAACGGATTGCCAGCACCCGTGACCGGGTGCGACGGCTTCGCCTGCAATCCGTCGCGGTTCCGCTTGCACACCCGCTGCTCGCCGCGAGGCAGGGTTGCTTGGCAGCAACCCAAAAAAGATCAGAACAGGTCTCAGAAGCCCCGCAGAAGCCCCGGGAGTGGGGAAAAGGGGTCTGCCGCTCCAACACCGGAAAACCGGAAACACCCCCTCTGTGGACTTCCTAGGCGATTTTCCGGAGGCTCCCGACAAGACCCCTTACAGGAGCTCCGGCTCCTCAATCTCGACCTTCTCAGCCGGTGCCGGTTGCTGTGATACCTGGAGCTGTGCAGGCTCGGCTGTTTCCCCTCTCACCGCAGCCACCCGCCGGCGATTGTGGGCACGCAGGCGCTCGAGCTCCGCCTCTGTCATGCGGGGAAGCCGTTCCATCTGCCCAAGGGGGACGGTCAGCGCAACCGGTGGCGCTGTCACGTTGCGGATGAAACAGGCAAAATCCGTCGAGGCTGTGTGTTTGCGCATGGCAAGCAAAAACTCCGGCTCACAGCGCATCTCACGAGAGAGCGTGCCGGCATCTCTCGCGGATAATCCCCCGGCGATTTTGATGGCGGTTGAGGCCATCACCGCCGCTTGGAGCCTCAGATCAAACTGGCCAAGGTTTTGATGGGCAAGGATGAGCCCCACCTTGTATTTTCTGGCTTGATTGAGAAGGTTTTCAATCCCTTCGTCAAAATAGTCCTGTGCTTCGTCAATATAGACAAAGGTTGCACGTCTCCTGTTCTCCGGGATCGCCGCCCGTTCCTGCACAGCCTGGACAAGCAAGGCAATGAAGAACCTGCCGAATATTTCACACCCGTCCTGTTTGAGCAGATCCTTGGCGGTGTTGATAAGGATAAGGCTTCCCCGGTTCAAAGCGGAGAACAAGTCAACCGCGTTTCGTGTGTGGGAAAACATGCGGGCAAGGACGCTATTGGAGATCACTCCCCACAATCTCGTTAAGATTTGCTGCCGGGTGTCGTCATACACCGAGGCGAAAAACTGGGTTTCAAAAAACAGCTTGGATGTCGGGTCAAGTTTGGACAGGTACGGCCTCGTCTTCTCCGGGCTCTCTATAAACTCCCGAAGCGTGTGAATGGTGGCGTTGGGGACAACCATCAACAGCCTGGCAAGGTAGCGGAAAATGACCCCTTGCCGTTGCGTGAGGTCAGCCCCTAACAATGCCCCGAACATATACTCATAGAGCGCAATCGCGCCGTTGATAAGCTTCTCCCGCTCAACCGGGTCATAGTTTGAAAGCCTGTCCAACCCGAAATCAAACAGGTTGAGACATGGCGGATACTCAATGTCGTTTGGGTCAATGAGGATAACCCTGTCAGACAGTCCCGACAATTCAGACAGCCCTACAATATTCCGTATCATGTCTCCCTGACTGTCAATGACGACAACACTCCCCTTCCCCGCTTGGAGCTGTGCAAGATCCCGCAGTAGCAGACTTTGCAGCAGTTGCGTTTTCCCGTGCCCTGAGCCGCCTAACACTACAGTTGCGGTTATTCAAATGGTTGATAATCGCTAGACTTTTACACGCATTTCAGAACCAATTTACCGTGCATAGGCGCATGTAGTGCAACGACTATTGATAGAACATTACAGCCGCAATGTGCGCGAAAAGGAAGGTGCAAC
>JAFATF010000372.1 GCA_019244045.1 Acidobacteriota bacterium | reverse complement strand
CGATCGCAGCGCAGACATGGCGGAGGCGCTGAAGGATCTTGCCGAAATTCAGGCGCAGGCCGGAAACGGATCCGATTCAGGCGTGGTTTTGCAGGAGGCGCAGAGCCTTGCCCGAGACCTCCACAATGAAAGACTTCAAGCTGAGATTCTCGATACGGCAGGCGATGTGAAGCTGTATGCAGGTGAGTGGGAGGCCGCCAACAGGTCTTACACTCAGGCTCTCCGGACGGCGGCGCAAAGCGGCGCCCATGATGTGGTACTCGCTGCAAAGTTGCATTTGGCGGAGATATTGCTCGGCCGAGGCGATAGCCACTCCTCGCTGCGTGCCTTCCGCACCGTCGCCCAGCAAGCGAATCGGAGTAACCTCAAGCACTTATCTCTGCTCAGCTCGCTTGATATGGCAGAAGCCTTGATCAGCAACAAGAATTACGCTAACGCTGTGCAAGCGCTGGAAGCAGACCTTACGAGCAGCGAGAATCTGGGGGCACGTTATCAAACCGCCCGCATCCATTGTTTACTGGGCAACGCATTGCGCCAGAGCGGCAAAGGGGCAGACGCGGCACTACATTATCGGCAGGCCCTTGCAATAATGGATGACATCCAGAAAGAACCAGGGGCCGAAAAATTGCTAGGGCGTATTGACGCACGGAAAATCTACGACAGCGCAAGACAAGGACCCAGGCTCCTACCGAACTAAGTCCGCTTCTTGCGTCCGCTTCTTGCTGGCTGCCCTACTTCCACCTTTATTTCACGCGCGTGAACCAGGAAAAGCTATTATTCGCCAAATTCGGGTCAGGATTGGCTGCACTGACCTTGGCTGTATTAGTGATCGCCGTACCGCTGCGGGCGGTGACCTTGACCACTAGTTTCACCCCGACGCCGGTGAAGATGGTCTGGCCCTTGGCCACCGATGCAAGAGTCGCAACGCTGCAACTGACAGTGTTGTTGCTGAATGAACACGGGACTGAGCCAGGTGGCGGAACACTACAGCCGGTATTTGTGCACTTCACCAGGGCGTAGGTCGCGCTTACAAAGCTCTCGCCGCTTGGCAAGGTGTCGGAGATCACTACCTGGGTTGCCTGTGCCGGTCCTTGATTCCAGGCGCCGATAAGGTATATCGCTGTAGTTCCCGTTTTCGCTATTGACGGTCCAATCTTAACGGTCGCCATGTCGGCCGGAGGATTAACGACGGTGTAGGTCTGCGTGGTAATAGCATTACCCGCGACATCCTTGGCGCCAAAGGCGTGCGCGCCCAGCGTTGAAGTATCAACCGGAACGTTGACAACGGCGACGGGATTTTGCCCGTGGTAGTTGGTTGCGCCCGGCCCGCAGATTGCAATTCCTGACGCGACTCCTCCGTGAAGCGGATCGGTGCAGGTGAGCGATGCGGTGACGATTTGATTCAGCTGGTAGGTACCATTGATTGGGGGCGGATTGAGAGTAAAACCGGTAACCGAGGGCGCGGTCAAGTCGACGTTGAACGGCGCCGTCTTGAATGCAGCCCAGTTCTTAGTCGGGTCGTCTGGCTGAGTGTAGAGCAGCTCCTCTTGCCCATCGCAAGCGGTAGTGAAGAAGTGAACTTCATAGGCGCCCTCGCCAGCCACGGTCACGGTTCCGCTGGCAGTGGCATTGGGCGGTACGGTTCCACCAGTTGGCCACGCGCTCGGACAAGAAATCTGGTTCTCGACCGTCTGATCTCCTGCGAGGGGAAATGTCGGATCCGGCGTGCTACCCAAAGCCTCCGAACCCCAACTGATGCTTCTGTTCGGGGCCGCGACCCAGCCATTGTTTGGCTGCGGTGGGGCTCCAGGCGGGCTGCTGGTGAACGAGACCGGCACAGTCGTGTTGTTGGAATAGAGCGGAACGGTTGCTACGGTACTCCATTCCGGCTCACAGCACCCCGCAATGAAAGTGGAGTTCGACGTCTTCCCCGTACCACCCCCTTTCGGCTGTGGGTCTGCTGTAACCGTAAGCCGAGTTTGGAAGTTTTGGGGGCATAGTTCGCCGGCTTCAGGTCCATTGAAAGTACATGTCCCGGGCACCCAGTCATCGCTGCCCTCGGCGAACGAAGCACCCGTACCAGGGGGGATAGTGATCGGATTTGGTGTATCTAATGCCTGTGTGAACAGAAGATTCCTCTCGAGCGATTGCGGACACGAATCGCCCGCCGGGGTAGGATTATTCTGGGTGGTGCATTCTAGGGTCATCTTTGCACAAAGAGGATTGCCGCTAGAGTCAACTCCTTGTCCAGGCGCCGTGAAGCAGCTGGTCGTAGCCATCGCTGTCCCCGCCACCATCTGCTGGTATATCGCCTGCGTGATGCCCTGATCGATGACTGTAGGAACAGTGTTGCTCTGGACCGTGAGATCGCCGTTTGTGGTGAAAGCCGTGAGGTAATCGAAATCAAATTCGACGTGCTTGCCCGTAGTGCTGTTGAAGGTGAATTGTTGGTTTAGATTGCTCGAGTTGTCGGGGTTCATGGGTTGCCCGGTTTGCTCGGAG
>JAFATF010000255.1 GCA_019244045.1 Acidobacteriota bacterium | reverse complement strand
TAACGCGCTGGGCGAAGCACTTGCCGAGCTGTTTGACCTTCTCGAGCAATATGCGCCTTCCTGGTACACGGAGAAGCATCATGAGAAAGCTGCACGAGCGTTGCAAATGGTAAAGAAAAGTGAGCGGAGAAAAGCCGGTTAGCCGCTGGCCTATTGTGTCGATCGGCGTGATTACGCACAGCCCTCACTATACCCAGCTTGCGATGCTTGTCTGGGTACCTACCGCAAGGTGTTTGAAAGCCTGCCGCTTCGGCGCAATCTGACATGATCATCAAGAGCCTACGCACAAGTCTGTTTATCGTACTTTGCGCCTCACTCGCGCCTGACTTCTTACCATCGTCCGCTGTGGATGAAGAGTAGTTTCCGGCAGCCTGCTAGAAGGAGTTGCGCCGTGCACACCTGGTGGAAGAAATTCTTTTGCATCGGGCTTCTGTTGAGTGCTTCAGTTTCCTTAGCGCAGAAGTATCCCGAGGGTATTTGGCAGGGATACGAAGGTGAATGGAAGCACGTTTCCCAGCAGTTGATTGCGCTTGCCGAGGCGACACCGGCGGAAAAATTCGCATGGCGCCCGGCGGCCGGAGTTCGCTCGACAAGCGAAGTGTACATGCACATTGCCATGGCAAATTTTTACTTGCTAAGCGTCACCGGTGCCAAAGTACCAACCGATCTCAAAGAGCACGCGGAGAAGACGGTTATGTCTAAGGCCGATGTGATCAGCTGGCTGAAGCGCTCGCTGGAAGCAGTCAAAGAAGCTCACCTGGCGGAGAAAAAGGTGGACCTGCAACGCAAGGTGCACGTCGCAGATCGAGATGCGACGGTCGATGGGATGTATCTGCGCATGCTCGTCCATGCGAACGAGCACATGGGACAGCTGGTCGCATATGCGCGCATGACGGGTGTTGTGCCGCCATGGGCGAAGAACTGAAATAACCTGTGAAGACGTGCCTTTAAGACACGTCGCAACCGAACTTTTCCATTAGCCTGCCAGGCGGGTAAGCTAATAGACCTGATTTATAGCTGAGGCCGGCCACAATGTTTTTATCAGCCCACCTGGGTTTGTGGTGTGATTGTGCGACACGGGCTGCACAGCAAGCCCCAGCCGCTTGCCTGGCTAGCGATCATATTTGAAGCGCTTCGGCCCGACGGCTTTCCAGCTGCGGTACTGCGCTGACAACCTCCGGTACGCAGGTGACAAGTGATTGTCCTTTCCACAGAGCGTAGATTGCCGGATATACAAGCAGCTCGAGGACAAAGGAAGTAAAGATGCCACCGATCATGGGAGCCGCGATGCGTTTCATAATCTCCGACCCCGCACCGGTCGACCAAAAAATGGGGACCAGCCCTACGGTCATAGTTGCGAACGTCATGAACTTTGGACGGAGCCGTTTGGCAGCTCCTTCCACAATGGCGTGGTAAAGATCGTACCCGTTCAAGTGCCCCCGCCGTTGCTTCGCATTCTCGTAAGCCAAGTCCAGATACAGGAGCATGAAGACACCAGTTTCAGCATCAATGCCGAGCAAGGCAATGATCCCCAACCAAACGGCGATGCTCATGTTGTAGCCAAGCACGTAGATCATCCACACCGCGCCCACGGCAGAAAAAGGCACAGCCAGAATGACAATCATGGTTTTGACCAGGGAACGTGTATTCAAGTAAAGCAGGAAGAGAATTATGGCAATTGTGAGTGGCACCACGAATGTCAGCCGCTGGCGAACTCGTTCGGCCGACTCGTATTGGCCACTCCACGCGAGCGAGTACCCGGCGGGCAGTGCTAAGTTGTCGCTCAACTCACGACGGGCTTGCGCTACATAATCACCAATCGGCCGCCCAGCTACGTCTACAAAAACGTAGCCCGTAAGTAGCCCATTTTCATTGCGAATCATTGCCGCACCTTTGCGGGTTGCAATCGTCGCAAGCTCGGAAAGTGGAATCTGCTCCTTACCGCCGGCCGATATCAGAACCCTGCCGAGCGAATCGAGATCGGAACGAAAGTCGCGGAAATAGCGGACACTTACCGGGTAGCGTTCCTGGCCATCAATCACCGTAGTCAAATTGTCGCCTCCAACTGCGGTTGACAAGGCCTTCTGCGCATCTTCTACGGACAAGCCATAACGCCCGAGTTGGTTCCGGTTCCAAACAATGTCCAGGAATCGCCCGTCACTGGTGCGCTCAGAAAAAACACTGCGGGTGCCATCCACCGCACTCAGCACTCTTTCCACCTGCTTGCCAATTGCCTCGATCTCGCCCAGGTCACTGCCCTGAATCTTGACACCTACCGGAGTGCGCATTCCTGTGCTGAGCATGTCGATGCGTCCGCGGATGGGCATCGTCCAGGAGTTCGCCAGGCCCGGCACTTGCAAAGCGCTGTTCATCTCCGCAATCAGCTCGTGCTCGCTAATGTGGTCAGGCGTAATGTGCCGCAAAACTGACGACAGCCAGGCGGGAGCCCACGAGGAATACCAGACCCGTGTCTTGCGCCACTCGGCTTCGGGCTTCAGAACGACAATTGTTTCCAACATAGAGAGCGGGGCCGGATCGGTGGCCGTCTCCGCGCGTCCCGTCTTCCCGATCACATGATCTACTTCCGGAAAGCTTTTCAAGATGCGATCTGTCGCTTGCAACAGCTTTTCTGACTGGGCGATGGAAATGCCGGGCATCGTGCTCGGCATGTAAAGCAGCGCGCCCTCATCGAGAGGTGGAATAAATTCTGAGCCTATGCGGGAGATAATCGGAATCGTAAACGCCACCATGAGTATGGCAGTTGCGATGACCAGCTTTTTCCGGCGCAGCGTCCAGCGCACGATGGGCTCGTAGAGCCGCATCAACGGGCCGGTGATCGGGTGCTGTTCCTCCGGTTCGATCGCGCTTCCCAGCAGCGATGCCAACCATCTCGGCATTCGTTTTCCACCTTGCGCGGGTGACGAACGTGAGCGGAAAGCAAGTAGCCGCAGAGCCGGGTCGAGCGTGACCGCTAGCAGGGCAGCCACAATCATGGCGAAGGTTTTCGTGTACGCCAACGGCCGGAACAACTTCCCTTCTTGGCCGCCCAGAACGAAAACAGGCAGAAAAGCTACGGCAACAACCAGCAAGGCGAAGAACGTCGGTCCCGCCACTTCTTTGACGGCGTCGAGTATCACCTGTTCTTGCGAGAACGCTTCGCCCGTTCGCTGGTACGCTTCCAATTTCTTGTGGCTCTGCTCAGACACGACGATGGCCGCGTCGACCAGCTCGCCACAGGCAATCGCGATTCCCGCCAGCGACATGATATTAATGGTTGTGCCCGTATATCCCAACGGGATAAAGACTAAGAGAATTGCAACCGGGATCGTGACCACAGGAATGATCGCGCTCGGAAAATGCCACAGGAAAACCAGGATCACGCCCGCGACCGTCAGTACAACTTCGATCAGCGTCATGCGTGCACTCCTGACCGAGCGCTCGATCAAATCTGAACGGTCGTAAACAGGCAGCAGCCGTACACCTTGGGGTAAACCCGGTTCAATCTCTCTTATTCGGGCTTTGACTCGATTGATTACGTCGAGTGCATTGCTACCCTCGCGCATAATCACGATTCCTGAAACCGCTTCCCCTGTGCCGTCGAGATCGGAAGCACCCCGGCGAATATCCGGCCCCAACACAACCTCGCCCACATCTTTAATGCGTATGGGTACACCGTTTTCCGCCATTAATACAGTTTGTTCTAAATCGAAACGGGACTTCAGGTAACCGCGCCCGCGGATCATGTACTCCGCCCCGCCGAAGTCAAGTAACCGCGCTCCGCCCTCCGCGTTGCTGGCGCGCACGGCATCGCTGACCTGGGAAATCGATATTCCGTAGGCGCGCAGGCGATCAGGGTCCACATTGACCTGATATTGTTGTGTGAATCCGCCGAGAGAGGCGACATCGGCAACACCGGGGACGGCCTTCAGGTAGTACTTGAGATACCAGTCCTGGTATGACCGCAGTTCGCCAAGGCTGTGATTGCCGGAATCGTCCTTCAGAACATATTGAAAAACCCAGCCTAGCCCGGTGGCATCGGGACCGAGCTCGGTCTTTACTCCTTCCGGCAACCGTCCTGCGAGGCCCGCAAGGTACTCCAGAGTTCGCGAGCGTGCCCAATAAATATCGGTACCTTCATCAAAAATCACGTAGACATAGGAGAAACCAAAGTCTGAGATGCCGCGGACCGACTTCACGCGCGGGGCACCGGTTAGCGCAGAGATAATGGGATAGGTGACCTGGTCCTCGATGATGTCTGGGCTGCGATCCCAGCGGGAAAGAAGAATAACCTGCGTCTCGCTGGGGTCAGGGGTAGCATCAACAGGCAGATGCCGCATCGACCAAAAGCCCCACAAGCACAGCGCCGCAACCAGGGCAAAAATGAGCAGTTTATTTCGGACTGAAAACTCAATAAAGCGATTGATCATGGCCGCTGCCCAGATCCGCCGAGGGTTAGCCGATTTTCGAGCTGCGCACTTAACTTCCGCTTGGACTGCTGTGCGGCGTGGCTGACATTACCCTGAGATGCCCTCGCGCGGGCCTGCTCCCCGGATTCTGCTATCGATTGCAAGCGGGTTTCGGAATCAAGCAGGAAGGCCCCTTGCGTGACGATGCGCTCGCCTGCAAGCAGTCCGTGCACGATCTCCACACGACCGCCGTTACGCCAGCCAGTCTGGACCTGTCGCGCCTCGAACCGACCATCCCCCCGTTCGACAAACACTCGTTGCTCGCTTCCGGAGTCGACGACAGCATCGATGGGGATGGTCAATCCAGCCGGCATCGAGACCGGCAGATCGACATCCACGAACATGTCCGGCCGAAGTGCCAAGCTCGGGTTATCGGCTTCCAGGCGAAGCTGCAAAGTTCGCGTGGCCGGGTCTACCTCGGGCAGCACGCTGGTAACCCGCGCGGTGAATGTCTTTTTCTGATCCGCAAGAGTGACGCCAGCGATAGCTCCGGGATGAAGCCTTTGCGCATCGCTGCCGAAGATCTCAGCTACGATCCAAACTCGGCTCAGGTCTGCTATGCGATAGAACTCCGTCGAGCGATCGAAATGCTGGCCAGGTGTAATGGTACGGGAAAGAACCAATCCATCCGTGGGCGAAACGATATCAATCGCCTCGGGTAGCTGGCGGCTTTCAGCCATCTGGCGAATCTGCACCTCGCTCATCCCCAGGTTGCGCAGACGATCACTATAGCCTTGCAGGCTACTCACGCCTTGTTTCGAGAGAGCACCGGGAAACGGCATCGTTCGTGACCCATCCTTGCCGACGGCCCCGGGCACGCCCGCGGTTGCGGCCAGAAAGCCCGAAGCTACGGACAAATATTCGGGCCCGAAACAAGTCGCGAGCTTTTGATCTTTCTTGACCAAGGTTCCTACCGAGTCGTCATAAGTCCCCCGAATATAGCCGTCGGTGCCTGAGTCGATGCGATACACTCGCGTATCTTCCGGAACGACCCGGCCGAGTACCCGGATTTCTCGTGGCGCTCGGCTTTTCTCCAGTACCACCGTTTGGATTCCGACCAGCTGCTGCATCTCCGGACCGACAGCCACAGCGCCCCTCGCAGCTGCCGTCACAGCTGCCGATGAGAATTGGCCAGCGATATCCTCGGCATAGACCGGCTGAAGTTCCATGCCACAGTCGGGAGCTACGCCGGGATGATCGGACTTGAAGTCGGGATGCATGGGATCCACCCAGTAGACTGGGCGCCGGCCAGCAGTTTTCGTTGTCGCATTGTTGGCGGAGTGCCGCCAGCCCACCAGGTAAGACAAGCCCATTAGTAAGGCAATCGCGACAACGCTCAGGACCTTCTTCATCATTGCTGGCCTCCCGACATCAGTAGCTTCTGCGTTCGTTGCCTACTTTTGCGGTGCAGACGTTGCGGGCGCGGCGGGAGGTTGGCCTGCCGTATTCTGCGGATCCGGGGTCGCGGCACTCTGGGCGGACTTGGCTGCCTCGGCGGCCTGCGCGGCTTGAGCAGCCTGGGCGGCCTGGGCGGCTTTTTCAGCCTTCTCATCAGCCTGCTTGTACATCGCCGCGCGGCGGGCTTCCAGCTGTTCGTGCGCAGTCTCGGCCATTTTCAATTCTTCCAGTTGTTTGTCGAGTTGACCAACCATCAATTCCCACATCTGAAGATTGGCTTGCACCAGGGCATCTTTCGTCTTCACTGCAGCGATCTTCGCATGCATTTTCTTTAGTACTGCATGCATGTTGGCCACCGTGCCTTGCATCTGCTCGACCCGCTGATGGAGACTCATTGGATTTTGCACGCCTCCGGACCGGACTTGTGCTGCGGGCGATGCCCCCCATCGGCTACTCGGAAAGCGACTCGGATTTGGAAGCGGACCAGCCGCTGGGCTGGCAGGCGACGTTGCTTGCGCTAAAGCGGTGGTAATTGCAAGGGCCATGACCATGGCCACTCTGCCTGTGAACCTCATGTCAGTCTCCTCAAGAATTGATCGTTAAAGAAGTTTGAAAAACCTTTGAACACTCAGGGGAGAGCAATTACCCGTTCACGATGGTGACCGTCTGGTCCAGGGGGAGTACGCTGCTTACCGAGGCATCGCGAAATGTGATTCGTCCAGTTTCGGATTTGACACCACTTCCTCGATGCGTATCTTCTCGGTATCACGAATTCCTTCTACCGTTGTCTCGAGCAGATACGGCATGACGAGGCCACTTACGGTTCGATAATCACGCAGGTAGGTCGCAACCGAATGATATTTACCATCGAGACGCCGTGGCGTACCTTCGACCTTAGTTTCTAAAAATGTTTCGGCATCTATCCAAACGTGACGGGCGTCGCCATTCTTGTGAGTTACCTTGAGGTTGTATGCTTTGCGTCCGCCGACATCATCAATGCCCTCGAGTTCGACCTTAGAGCCTTTGGCAGCATAGTCGATCAATTCCCCATCAAGCTCGGACTGAGTCGATGCGATCTTCAACTCTTCCGGGGTGAACTTTTCAATTTCGTGCCGATTGAGAAAGGGACGCAGCTTCCATCCGTTCGCGCCATCGTAAACCTGGACTGCGGTTTGGCCTTTGAATTCGATTTCAAGGCGCATCTTCCGCCCACGTCCAAGATCCATCACAAACGGCAATTGGACCTGATCTTTGGGGCGCCGAGGTACGACTTTAAACGCGTCTGATTCGCCCGGGACCGGATAAGTAGAGCGCTGGTTGCCTCCGGCTTCCAGTTTGCCCTTCATCTCGAGGCTGTGTACCGCGCGCCAGGCACTTAGACCACCACGCGCGACCACATTTTTTTCGACGATCTCGGCGGCCGACAGTTTGGGGGGCACCGTCTTGGTATCCATAGCAGCTACAGATAGGGGGAGAATGGCCGTCATCAGACCTGCGCATAACAGATGCTTAACCTTCATTCAAATGACTCCTTCTCTCGTACAACTCCGTCTAGCCGAAACACGCGCCTTCAGGGAAAGATGTTGGGGGTAGCTTCGCCAAGAGGCGTCACCATTTGATTGATACCGCACTTGAATGAAGCACTATTTGACGTAGAGCAATGAGACATAATTCTTCCCC
>JAFATF010000251.1 GCA_019244045.1 Acidobacteriota bacterium | reverse complement strand
CGGGCAACTATTCTCACGATGTTTGAATAAGCCGACGAGCCATAGCTATTGATCGCCCTCACCCGATAGCCCATGGGTTGTCCCTGCTTTATGTTTGCGTCGATAAACTCCGTGACAGCCGGCTTTAACTTTGCGATCTGGCTCCAGTTGCTTCGCCTTTCAGGAGGAGCGGCAATCTGACGTTCCACAATAATTTGCTCTGGACCGCCGCCGTGAACTTGCCAAGTAAGGTGCATTCGGGTTCCCGCCGAGGACACTTGCAGAGAACTTGGAGTTTCCGGCAGTACCGGCCAGTCGAAGTAGTCTTCGTTGGTAATGGCCATAATGCTATCTTTCACCGGTAGCAGCTCCAGGGTATCAGTCGTGCCCGGTTTCCATTCGATGGGCTTAATCTCGCCCGAGACCACATCCACCAAGACGGGGCGAGTAATGCCAGTGTTCTTGAAGGACAGGCTCGCATAGAGTGGGGGAAAGGAATTTCCCGGCAAGCTATGGGCCGCAAGCCAGTAGGCAACCACCGACTTTCCATTGTGGTTGCGGAATCCATAGCCCATGAAGGGGAAACCGGTGCGGCGGCGCAGCGCGGGCAGATCCGGGCTGCTGATCTCAATGGCTGCGTCGAACTTGGTGTCGGAGAAAAGTGCATTGGTGTTCTCTAGGGCAGAGAAAACCGGACGCGGCGTCCAGTCGCTGTCATGGTGGGTAAGTCCGTGGATCAGGCCAAAGTCGTCGTATTCGTTACCGTCCGTTCCGGCCGTCAGAAGCCAAACAAAGGTTTTCACTCCTGCTGCCAAGTTGTAAACCAATCCGCGCGGGACGTATTTCGCCTGCACCGATTCATCCGAGCCGACCCATGAGGGGATGGAGTTGAACTCGTCATCGAAAAAGGGAATCTCAGGTCGAATGCCAGGATAATGGCTTACCAAATCGCGCAACTGCTTCGGCGATTCATTTAAGTATGCACCGTAGTCCATCGACTCCGGATTGAGATTCTGCCCGTATCCGGGATAGGTGTGATACGCATACACATCAATGCCCGACGCACACTGGCAGGTGTCGAGAGCGCGACGGGTAAACTCGCGGCTGGGATCTGCCTGGCCGCCATAAATCACCTTGCCCTGTGGATCGGTCTTGTGAACAGTCTCAATGAACGGAGCAAGCAGTCGGCCATACTGCTCGGGATTACCCCAGGGATTCCAGTAGCCGATGTCTTGTTCATTCCATAATGCCCAGTAGTGAATACGATCCTTGAAGTGCTCGACCATCCAAGCCGCGTATCGGTTGAAAGCAGCAATCTGCTCAGGCGTGGTCGGAGCGTAAAAGACCGAATTCACGCTTCGATCATCATTGTGGAAGGAGCCGGGCTCAGGAATGCTGACGTCGACCGCTGTCCCGCTCGGCGAGGTATAAATGAGATTGCCGTAGAGCAGTTGAACCTGGATGTTAACGCCATTATCTACGAGCGAATTGACGGCATCCTCGAGCAAAGGCGACGCCCTATAAGCACCGCGCTTTTGCTCGATCCAGTCCCAGCTCGTGTAATCCGAGCTGTTTTCATATTGCCCGATGCGAATCCATTTAAAACCGGCATCAAACATGCGTGTCCACCACCAACGGTCCCAAGGCAGGTAAGGATCACGAGGCAGATCAGAATTGAGTCCGAATCCGTCCTGAATCTGAGACGAACGCTTAGGCGGAATGTGATCAGGAACATGGCGCGCGCTTTGGGCCAAGCTCGGAATCTCAAGAACGGTTAACAGCGGAACCAGTGAAATGAGCACGAATTGGATGAATAAGTTACGACCCAAAGCGTGGCGCATGCATCCTCCGAGAAACCAACTTATCTTATAAGTATCTAAGACTCTGCTGAACGCACCAGCGGTAAGATGGCCCGCCGAATCCAATCTTCATCCTCCCCGCCGGCCACATCGGCGAAGAGTTGCCAGGTTTCCTCGTGCGTGACCTCTTCGCCGGGCCCAAGCACGACTTTCGGCCCCAAAGTTTCCAGTTCCAAAAAATCCTGGTTGGTGAACACTTCGAAATTGCAGCCGAAATCCGGGTAGGTGGCGCGGGCGACGACGGGAGCGCGTTTCACAAACAAGATCTCGTCGCGGTAGTAAGCAGCCCAGCCCCATGGGTTAAACGTCCCTATCATTTGCTCCTCGAAGCGACCGCGGAGGGCGGCTGTCTGCAAGAGCTGGATGTATTCAGTGCCAAAACGCCAGCGCGGATCAGCGAGATCTGTATAGGACCAGAGGGTTAAATGTCCTACGGGAAGATAGTGCTCCTTATCCATGGCGATGCGCGGTGGCAGTGGAAGAATGGCCCGCCCGCCCGCCCTCATCATGGTCGGCGTCCACGGGGCAAGTTCCGTTACCTGATCATCAAGGTTGAGGATGCGATGCCTGAGGTAAACCGCAGATCGATTATCGTCGACGTTCAGCTCTATCTGCTTCTTGAGGTTCGTACCGGGAGCACGGTCCTCAACCGCTGCCGTGAACAGAATGCGCGTATCGTCCTTTTCGACCGCGACGGGCCGGTTATCGGGAAAATACGTGCGTTCAATTTCAGGGGAAACCCACAGACGATGTCCACCGTAAAGGTGAAACTCATTGCCTCCGGTCAGGCCAGCTTCCGACCTAACCTCGTGCAGAACGTTTTCCCCTTCCTTCCACCCATACCAAACGATGCGCGGGCCAACGTCGGCGAGAACGCGAACCTCGATACTATCATTCCAAATGCGATAAACGTTCTTCCAACCGCCCCACTTGATCTTCTCGACCATGGTGCCGATGGCTATCGAGCCGCGTGCACGGGAGCAGCAGCCTCCATGT
Source organism: Acidobacteriota bacterium (assembly GCA_019244045.1). Lineage (GTDB taxonomy): Bacteria > Acidobacteriota > Terriglobia > Terriglobales > Acidobacteriaceae > Gp1-AA122. The sequence goes on along the minus strand of JAFATF010000251.1, from coordinate 7,005 downwards.
CGTGCGACGCGAGATTCTTTGCGTTTCGCTGGATTTTTGAGATCGCCCGAATGATTTCTTCGATATCCTGCTCATCGCCTAATAATGCGGGCTGTGGAATCCAAACCGTTTCCCAGGCAGCGCGCTCGGTGTTCGGGAACGAGCACTTGAGGAACGCGTGTTCTTCTTTCGCGTCGGGCCCGCTGAGGCAATTACGGTATTCGCCGTTTCGGAACATGTGCAATTCGTGCAGGGGTGGATAGCTAGCCTGGTTGGGTATACCCTCTGCGTTCATGGCTTCGATGAATCGCTCCGTCGAGATGCCCGCAAACTCCTTGGTATTGAAGTGGAAGATGTAAGCATACTGGCCGTTGCGCGTACAGCGTTCATCGAGTTTCTGCGGCGTGATACCCGGAATTTTGCCGAGTTCACGATCGAGCACGCGGGCGTTGCCATGCCTGCGCCGAGTTTGCTCGTCCAGGCGGCCGAGCTGCGCCGTGAGGATAGCCCCCTGCCACTCGCTGAGTCGATAGTTGGAACCGTAAATGAAGTGGCTGTAGAACCATTCCCCGGGCATGCGGCCGCAGTCGTGTATTGAGCGGGCATTGCGCTCGAAGCCATCGTCGTTCGAGAGGATGATACCGCCTTCCCCGGCGGTCATCAGCTTGCTTGACTGGAAGCTGAATGTACCCGCCGCCCCAAAGCTGCCAATTCTCTTACCGCGCCATTCACTAGCATGAGCATGCGAGGAATCTTCGATCAAAGCAATGCCTGCGCGGCGAGTGATCTCCGTCAAAGCATCGAGATCCGCCGGATGGCCGCCCATATGTACGGCGATGACGGCCTTGGTGCGCCGGGTTATCGCGGCCTCGGTCAACTTGGGATCGATACAGTAGGTGTCCGGGAGCACATCGACGAGCACCGGCAAGGCATTGGCGAAGAGAACCGCACTGGCGGTCGCAACAAAGGTGAAGTCAGGAACAATGACCTCATCTCCTGGCCCGATGCGCAAGGCCGCCATGGTGACCTCAAGCGCGGCCGTGCCATTCGTTACGGCAATGCCGTGCCGCGCGCCGTGGTAGCGAGCGAAAGCCTGCTCGAAGTCAAGCGTCCTCCTCCCCGGAGTACGCCACCAAACGCGGCTCTCCAGGACCTCATTCAAAGCCTTGCGTTCCGCGTCATCGAACTGAGGCCATAAGGGAAATGGTTTAGTTTTTGCCTTTCTGCCGCCAAGCAATGCGAGTTCTGACATTTGATCGACTCCTTAGGAAGGCTGGCTAGTATTGCACGAATCCGGTAGCGTAACGAAATGCCTCGACGTAGTGCCCGTCCTTTTTGGTTTGCTCCTTGCGCATTTCTTCTTTGGCGTTCTTCAAATCTTCCGCCGTCCAGTCCGGTCGATATTTATTGACCGCGGGCTCGAACTGGCTCACCTGCTTGGCGGCCGCATCGAATTTAAGCTCCGCCACATCGTCGATATTGACGAAATAATTTGCCTCTTGCGCTGAGGGATAGAAAAAGTACATTTCCGGAACTTTGTAAGGCTCGAGGTGCTGCTGGAGTTTTTGGTTGGGGAAATAGAGCCAGAACTCGGCGGCGCGGACGGCATCGATGGTGTTGAACGCTGCCATTCGATGGTCACTTTTATGCCAACGTTCATACCACTCCCCAGGGTCCACACTCAGCAGGACATCCGGTCGGAGGCGGCGAATGATGGCGGTAGCCTCTTCGGTTAATTTCGGCTGCGCCGCATACTCCAGCATGCCATCGTCGTATCCCATCCACATGATGTTGTCTTTGGGCGTCCCGAGTTGGCCTTCGGAGGCTTCCTGTTCCGCCCTGCGGATCTGGGCGAGACGCTGGGAATTCATTTCGGGATCGTACGATCCCTTGTCGTCGTTGGTGTACACGACAATGTAGATTTTATTGCGATTGCGATTGAGCAAGGCAATTGTGCCGCCGGCGCCAAAGACGTCGTCATCCGGATGGGGGGTGAAAACCAGAATAGTCTTGCCCTGGAGATTTTCGAGCCGCACCTGCTGAGCCTCGAGCGAAATGACGCTCAGCAGCACCAGGGCGGAAAAAACGGCGAGTTTCCCCACCTAAGCACCTCCTAGCCAGGCATCAGTGTAGCCGGAAAAGGTACCCGAAATCCGGCGATTCGTCCAACGACGCCGTTTCTGCCGCCGCCAGAGTAGTCGAAAGCAAGGGTGATTGAAACCCTTGACAGTTGGGAGCGAGTGATGTAACAGTTTCTCGCCTCGAGTCTGTTCTTGCCTATCTCCGCCCGCAGGAGGCCCTATGTTGCGGCGTACTCAGATTCTTTCCTTCATCCTGGTGTTCTTGTCCGCGCTTGTTTTCCCGACGGCTTTGCTCTCGCAAGTGGATCGAGGCAGTATCGTCGGTGCAGTCACCGACCCGAGCGGTGCGCGTGTGGCCGGAGCTCAAGTAACCATCGCGAACCTGGAGACGAACCAATCTGTGCGGGTGACCAGCGATGATGCCGGCAACTACAAGGGTGATCTTCTCCGCGTTGGCACCTATTCGGTGACGGTAGAGAAGCCGGGCTTTCAACGGGCAACCGTGCCCAGTGTGGAAGTGGCGGTCAACCAGTCGGCGCGGGTGGATTTCGCATTGCGCTTGGGCTCGGTCAGCCAAACCGCCGAGGTGAATGCAGCTGCGCCCCTGCTGGAAACGGAGTCTTCTTCGCTCGGAACCGTCGAAACCGAGCGCCGCATTTCCTCGCTTCCCCTGAACGGACGGAATTTCATTCAGCTTGCCTACCTGGGACCGGGCGCAAATGGAGGCGAGACGGGCAGCAACGTTCAGGGCGGGGTATTTGAGAATGAGCGCGCCAATGAAGCCGTCTCCGTGAACGGCCTGCGGGTTTCCAATAACAATTTCTTGCTGAACGGAGTCGACAACAACGAATTTGGGCTCGGGGGCGTGGTTGTTCTGCCGCCACCGGACGCAATCCAGGAATTCCGCACGGAAGAAAATTCCATGGGCGCCGAATTCGGACGGGGCGGCGCAGCGGTTAACGTTGTGCTTAAGTCGGGTACGAACCAGGTCCACGGAGGACTCTACGAGTTCATTCGTAACGACAAAGTAGATGCGGTGAACTATTTCAATCAGGGCCAGCAGCCGTTCAAGCGTAACCAGTTCGGCGCCTTCCTCGGCGGACCGATCAAGAAAAACAAGACCTTCCTTTTTGGAGATTATGAGGGATCCCGATTGCGCGAAAGTCAGCCGTTCATCTCGACCGTTCCGACGGCCGCCGAGCGCGCCGGAGATTTCAGCGATCGACTGACCCACAACACGTTCTCGCCCTGCGGTCCAAGCCCCGGCCCTGGCGACCCGGTGTTCGATACCGGGACAATCTTTAATCCCTTCTTAACAAATCCCAACTTTGTCTGCCCCAGCAATCACAATGTGATTACCTATCGGCCCGCGATTTCCTATAACGGCCAGCTTAACGTCATTCCGCCGGCGATGATCAATGCCGTGGGCGCGAATGTGGCAAATTTTTACCCAGCAGCCAACCAGCCTGGCCTTACGAACAATTACCTGGCCAACCAGAATCACGTGAACAATCAGGACCAGTTTGATGTGCGCCTGGATCACAGGTTCCGCGAGCAAGACCAAATCTTTACTTCCTACAGTTTCGGGGATGTCCGCAGTCAGCGCCCGGGACCGCTCGGGCCGCTCTACGGCGGACTCGACTGCTGCCCTAGTCTCAGCAATTCGCGTTCCCAGCACCTGGGGCTGGGCTACACGCATACCTTCTCATCGCAGCTGCTGAATGACCTGCATGGCGGATATTTTCGCTACGCAGTCAACGCTCTGCCTTTCAATTACGGCAAGGATCTCGGAACTCAGCTTGCCATCCCCAACAGCAATCGCCCCGGTTATCCGAATTCCACCGGCTTACCCAACATCGATGTTGCCGGTTTTACCCCCCTGGGGGATTCACAATGGTTGCCCGAGCATGTTTACGAGAACATCTTTCAAACGGCAGACACAGTAACCTGGATTCGCGGTAAGCATGCGATGAAATTTGGTATGGATTTTCGTCGCCAGCAACGCAACTTCTTTCAACTCTCAAGTCCGCGAGGATTCTTTAACTTCGCCGGCGGTTATACGCAGGATTTAACCACCGCCAGCGGTGGAAACGCTCTGGCAGATTTGCTTCTAGGGATTCCGGTCAGTACCGAAGAGGATTTCCTGGCGGGACTTTATCCCACGCGCTACTGGGACCTTGCAGAATTCATACAAGATGACATTCATGTCCGCTCCAATCTGACCCTCAATCTCGGCCTGCGCTATGAGGTCACCTCGCCGGCGAATGGCCGCGTCGGCAACTTTGATTTCAACAAGGCGATCGTTGTCACCTCCTATGGACCGAATGCCGTGCCCCATGCCGGCGTCGGGTTCGACAAGAAAGATATAGCGCCGCGGCTCGGACTCGCCTGGTCGCTCCCCCACAACACCGTTGTGCACAGTGCCTTTGGAGTTTTCTACTCAGCGGAAGCGAACATCTTTGATGATCTTGGGTTAAACCCGCCGCAACTCGCCTTTTACTCAAATAACTACAATGCGGCTGCAGCCGTGCAATCCGGGCAACTGATCTCAAACGGCTTCCCGGCGCCTGTCCCCATCGGTGATGCGATCCACATCAATGGGCAGGTGAAAAGCACTGGTCCGATCCGGCTCATGCCGCGCATTATGGAGTGGAATTTAAGCGTGCAGCATGAGTTCGCGCAGAACTGGGTTGGTCAAATTGGGTATGTCGGCACGCGCGCCTATCACCTATGGAATCACGAGATCAGCGATCTGAACCAGCCGTGGCAGCCACTGGACACGAACTTCTGCGGGCCCGACACCACCAACTGCCAATATCCCAATTATGGGCGGCGTTACTTCGCGCAGCAACCCAACATGACCGCGATTTTGCCGCTCGATTACCCGCAGCTGCAGATGTTTTATAACGCCTTTGAAGCATCCTTAAACAAACGTTTTGCCAACGGTTTCAACTTCCTAGCCGCCTACACTTTCGCCAAAAATCTGGGCAACGCCGACGGAAACGTGGGCGGGTTTATTCAAGACGCGTATCGGCCGGATCTTGAGCACGGTCCTGTGACACCGGACCTGCGGCATCGCTTCACCATCAGTTATTTATACGAACTCCCCGTCGGCCGGGGAAAACGCTGGCTCGCAGGCGCAAACGGCGTTGCCGATGCCTTTCTGGGGGGATGGCAGCTGGCCGGAATCACCACCGCCCAGAGTGGCGAAGCACTGACCGCCTACATGTCAACAGACCTGAGCAACACCGACAGCCTCAGCTATCGGCCTGACCAGGTGGCGAACCCTTACGATTTCTCTTTCAACCCCGCCTCTCAGGGCACCGATTTCGCTTGCAGCCAGCCCGGACACCAGACGCTCGATTGCTGGTTCAACCAGGCTGCGTTCTTGGCACCGCCACTCGCCCCCGGCCAGCAGTCCGCTCATATGTATGGGAATTCGCGCATCGGAAACCTCCGCGGACCAGATCTGGTCAACTTTGATTTCGTGCTCCAGAAAAACTTTCATGTGCACGAATCACAAGCATTGGAATTTCGTGCCGAGTTCTTCAATTTGTTTAACCACCCCAATTTCGGGTTGCCCGGCGGCGGCAGCGGCGGGCAGATTCAGGTCGACGTACCCGGTGGCGCGGCGATCACGAATACGGCGACCAATAACCGACAGCTGGAGTTTGCGCTGAAGTACACGTTCTAAGTTCACGATGATCCGGGCATGTGGGCTTGCCCTTTGGGAAGCCGCCTCCAATTGTCGCGGTCAAAAGGTCCCCGATCTGCCGAAGCCCATGGCGAGACGGAGACACTATGCAAGGTAACGCGTTCGGATTTCTGGTCACGGATCATCAGCCGAAAGAAGACTCAGCTCGAATTTAGCCCGAGACGCTAAAACCCATCCCTTTTAAAGGACACAAGCCAAACAGTAGTGTCCGCACGGGTAGCGCCTGCCGACGTTGGTCAGATGACGGCAGGGCGACGCGTTTTTATTTTCATTCTGCCGTCTGGTCACTGGGAGCCATCGACCGGCCTACGACTAAGTCCCTCTTAAATCCTATTTTGAACTCTTCTGGATGTCGGCGGCCTCGCGCGCGGCGCTCCGGTCCCGTTTTCGCCTGTTACTCTTGTCGAGTAGGGGTAGGCACGGCGATAGGCGAGGGCGAAAAGAGGCGCGAATGGCACAAAAATATCTGCTAGCAGCGATCCTTACGGTTCCACTGGCGTTGATGCTTCCCCGTTCCACACCGGGGCAGAATAAGGGGTCTGATGAGCTGCCCCTGTATCTCGATCCCAGGCAACCGATCGACCAACGCGTAAACGATCTCATGCGCCGGATGACGCTCAAGGAGAAGGTGGGTCAACTTAATTTGCCCTGCGTTTACGTCGACCAGCTGGGCAAGACCATCCCGGAGAAAAAGGCCGCTTGCAGAAGGTTTGCTGCCGGCACGTACACAGACGAGATCGGACCTGGGGCCGGGTTTTTTACCCTCGCAGACACCATCCTGCATGAAGGAACACGCGAGCAAGTCGAGTACTTCAATGAGCTACAGAAAATCGCGCTCACCCAAACACGACTGAAGATCCCGCTGCTCGAGGATGAAGAAGGTACGCACGGCGGGATGTTTTCGGGGGCGACGATATTTCCCGAAGGCCTAGCGATCGGCAGCAGTTTCGATATGCCGTTGGTCGAGTCCATTTATTCTGCCGCGGCGGAGGAGTCCAGGGCCGTCGGAATCCACGTTCTCTCCACTCTGGTGCTCGAGCTTGATCGCGATCCGCGGCTGGGCCGCAACGAGGAAGCGTATACGGAAGACCCTTACCTGGGGTCGCGAATCGCCGAAGCGATCGTCCGAGGCGCGCAAGGGACAAATCTCGCCACCAATGACAAGGTCATCGCCTTGATGACCGATTTTCCTACCCAAAGCGAACCGGTCAGTGGACTGGAGCGCGGGGC
>JAFATF010000076.1 GCA_019244045.1 Acidobacteriota bacterium | reverse complement strand
TCGGGGTTACTGTTATGGCCTCCGTATCATACGCAAACGTTTGGGTGAACAGAAGAAAGGTAAGCACCAGCAGAGCGGCGCAGAAGAGGAAGGCGTGAGGGGCGATGGATCGGAGCCCAAACGCACCGCGACTTAGAACGTTTGGTTTCCGGTTTTGCAAGATTCCCTCTCCCTATTCTCGCTAGTCACGCCTGCGTGTCGCTCGTCGTGCCGGTTGCCTGCCCGTCGTTGGTGTCGCGAGCGTGCTTATCAGTTGAGCCTATGCCCTCCGGCGCCCCCGGCGCGAGCGGATTTTCGGAAAAATAAGATATGAGACACATACTCAGGGTTTAGCGGTTCGGCGCTGTTTCCGACTCCTCCCCAAAATCCTCTCCGAAGGCCTCAGAGCGGGTGGATCCGGTTTTCCGGTCCAAGACGGCGGAGATCGTTCCTTGCACTCCTGGGGCTTCCAGACGGTTTCTGAAAGGGTGTGAAGACATGAGTGCCTGCCAATAGGCAGGGTTGCCGCGCCGGGGCTATGGCAGGCAGGCCGCCCTCAAAAAAGTCGCGGAACGGGTGTTATGGGAAATGCCAGTCACTCGAAGCCGATCCGGCCGTTAGAGGTGGTCGCTCTGATCGGACTACAGCTTGAGCCAGGTGAAGCGTCGGCACCTCTGGTCTCAGGCGGCGAGTTGCAAATTTCAATACTTTTAGAATGTTAGCGCTGATCGGCGTCGGATGGCTTCGCAAAAAAAACAAACCAATTTCCGGATGTGAAACGCTTCACATAGCGTGCTTCCCCGCACCCGCATGATAGGCGATCTTACCAAGATCGCGACCGCAGCGCCGCGTGTTTCAGCGGGTGGGAAGCGCAGGCATGAACTCCATCTGGACGTTTGTTCGAAAGCCGAGCAACCGACAGTTATTGTCGTGGCTAGGGGGTGGGGGAGCGGTTGCTGCCGCCGGCATTTGGGCAGTCGTGACGTATATCTGGCCCGCGCAGGACACGCCTAAGTCCGTTTGTGCGCAGCAAGGTAGCATTGCAGCAGGCCGCGATGCGTCAGGTAACACGGTGAACTACCACGGGGCCCTTCCGGCTAACGGTGGGGCGGTAACATGCGCCGATACCACCACTACCACCAAAAAGTAGCAGCCTTTGCCGCCGCCGCGCTGATCGCGACGCTCGTAACGAGGGATGCGAGCGCAGCCGAGAGCTCGCCGGTCACTGCGAGTGCTTGCAGCGTCGCTGCTGGCCGTGATGCCAGCAACAACACGCTGACCTGCAATTTCGGACTGACCCCCGAGCAGTTGCGGCAAGTGACCAAGGCAGCCGTAGAAGGAGCAACGGGGCCGCTAATTGATCGGATTTCCGTCATCAGCAAAACGCTGGGAGTGACCGAGGACGCAGCCAAGACGCTCTTGAAAATTGCGGGTGAGCAGCTGGATGTGCCAGACGAAAAACTGGCCCAAGTACTGACCAAGATTGCCGATGACTACAAGCAGCTTAAGACTACGGTTGCGGCACTGAATCCTGCCAATCCGACAGCCCAGGCGCTAGTTGCCCAAGCCAATGCTGCGATTAAAGCTGGTGATTTTACGCATGCGCACGAGCTGCTGCGTCAAGCCGCTCAGGTACAGATTGCTGCAGCTCAGGAGGCGCGCAAATTGCGTGATCAGGCGCAGGCGGCGGCGGATGCCGAAATGCTTGGAGCCGCGAGCTCAACGGCGGCCGAGGGGGATGTGGCACTGACCGAAGTCCGCTACGAGCAAGCCGCGGACCTGTTTAAGCAGGCGGCTGCACTGGTGCCGCCTGGGCATGCTGATAAGGCGGCTAACTACCTCGATCATCAGGCCAATGCACTCTACCGGAAAGGTGACGAGAAGGGCGACAATGCGGCGCTGGGACAGTCAATCGTGATCTGGAATGTAGTTTTGGCCCAGCGTCCGCGTGCTCGGGTGCCGCTCGCCTGGGCGCAGGTGCAGTTAGACCTCGGCGTCGCGCTCATGAGGCTCGGCGAGCGGGAGAGCGGGACGGCGCATCTGGAGGCGGCGATTGCGACCTTCCAGGCGACACTGCAGGAGCGGACGCGCGATCGGGTGCCGCTCAGTTGGGCCGCGACGCAGCTGAACCTTGGTAGTGCGCTCTTGAGGCTGGGGGAGCGG
>JAFATF010000719.1 GCA_019244045.1 Acidobacteriota bacterium | reverse complement strand
GGAAACCGTCCGTCGCTGCCCGGCTGGGGAAACGCTTTAACCCGTGGCCGTTCCTTTGCCCGAAGTGGGATGGAGGCTGCTTTCCATGTACCGCGTTCCTTCCGAAGTATGGCTGCAGACGGGCGATTGGCTCGATGTGTGCCAAGGGTCGCCATTTGCAAGGGCGGACGTTGCTTTCTTCCGCTTGTTGATCTTGTTCTGCAGATCTTTTGAGACCCGTCCTTCCTCGCGATTGTCCCCAGCTCCCATCCACGAATTCGTCCGCCAGTCATTCTCAGTTTGCATCTGTGGGCTCCGGTCGGGACATTTGACCCCGCTTTTAACATCGCGCGCTGGCGACACAAAGACCCCCTGGTTCAAACAAGGCCAGTTTTGGAGATGTGTCTGTCTCAGTGCGCGAGAGCGCGATAATTTACACCTGCCCAACGATGAGACTTGATGCCGCTGCTGGCGCCCTGCCCCAAGCTACCGTAGGTATGAATCTACGCGGCCAGTCGCTGCCGCATGACTGTGACAAGGGAGCCGTGGTCTGGTGAATGCACGACACACGCGTGGGCTTGCGGGGGGAAGTGATCGTCATCGTGCGCAAGAACCGCCACGATATAGGGATCGGGGCAGTTCTTATCGAAGTACTCCGCCAGAGTACATCGGCCTGTATGATCGAGCTTATGACAGAGCAGCAGGATTCCGCACCGGCCGAGACTGATCTCTAACAGAGCGGAAACTACAGTCTCGACGGATACAACATGGCAGCCGATGGGGCTGAGCGCCTGGGCCCGGGAGTTCGCCAGGGCAGGATCAGGTGAAACATGCAGAACGGTTCGCGGGCGGTCTCGCATGCCCGGTTGGATGTTAGCGACACTCGTAATGTTTGTCTCCGAGTTTCACGTTGTCAGCCGGCAGCGCAGTCCTGCTGCTCGTGCCCGCGTGGTGCATGGTTCCGCGCCCTAAGAGGAAACCAAGTGGCTGCTGGAGAATGCAGCTCGGTCGGCAGAGTCTGCTTTGCTGCACCCTCGATAACGGCTGGAATTCCGCTCATCCCAATTCGAAAGAGAACCACCCCGATAGCGGTAAATGAAACTTCCGCTACCTTCGACCGCCCGAGCATATAGAGCAGACCACCCGACGGCGCCACGGATCAGACTGCCAATCTTCAGTGCCGCTCTGGCGCTCTATGGCTGGCATCGGCTAGGGCCAAAGCTATACCCTTGTTTGCTTCTGGAACCCGCCAGAATAAAAGTAAGAACGTGGTAAAGCACGAAAGGAAAGTTGAAGCCGGTTAGCGAACCAAAGTCGCTAATACAGTGAAAACTGTATAGCCGGTGGCAGCTCCGAAGTGAAACTATTGGCTTTCCTCTAATCCCCCCGTAAAGTTGCGTACGATGTACGGAAAACAACTGCTGTGTGTCGATGACGACCCCGAAGCCATGCAAATTCGGAAACTACTGCTTGAATCCAATGGGTACTCCGTCATGACCGCAAATTCGGGCGAGGAAGCACTGACGCTGCTGCGGCAAGCGAATCGCGTCGATCTTGTGCTTATGGACTACCTGATGCCCGGCATGAATGGGGACGAGCTTGCTGAACACCTGCGTCAAAGATTCCCCTCGTTGCCCATCGTCGCGGTTTCAGGAGTTGACGAGCTGCCCGACCGTTTGTTGAAGAATGTTGATGCGAATGTTCCGAAGGGACATGACCCGGAACGCCTGCTGTCCGCCATCACCGAAGCTTTATCAAGACTGGAGCCTGAGGAGTGACCCGAGCGCCCAAGACTATTCTCTGCGTCGATGATGAGGAACTTGAGCTTGAGGCTCGAAAGAAATTTTTCGAGTCCGCTGGTTTTCGAGTGTTGCAGGCGCAATCTAAGGATTCCGCACTTGATCTCTTTCGCTCTTCTTATGTTGACGCCGTGGGGTTGGACTACTGGCTCTCGGGCACGAGTGGAAATGGCAGAGCGTTGGCAGAGGAAATCAAACTCATAAGCCCGGCACCTCCGGTTGTTATGCTTTCAGGTTACGGCTCGTTACCGGGAGAAGGGACAATTGTAGATTCGTGGATGGGCAAAGCAAACTGTGAGCCGCAACACCTCCTTTCTGAAGTGAATCGCCTTATCGAACTTCGAAAGCACCGGCAAACAGAACACCTCGGATGAGGACTCTTAAGACACAATTTGTGCGCACGGTGGGAGAGTTCTGGAAGTCTGAGAATGTTAGCAGGATAATACTTCTGGTTTCGGTTTGTTCTTCATTTTTCGTAATTTACCCTTGTTTCGCTACTCGCGCCGAAAGTGCAGGTTCCGACCAGTCGGCAACCAATCCACTGAAGCAACTTACTCTAGAACAGCTGGGCAGTATTAAGGTAACAACCGTCTCTAAAGAACCCGAGCAAATTTGGAAGACCGCAGCAGCGATTTTTGTTCTCACGAACGAGGATATTCGTCGTTCAGGCGCGACCAGTGTGCCAGAAGTACTTCGTCTTGTGCCGGGCGTTGAAGTGGGAAGGATCGACTCGAACCAATGGGCAATCGGCATTCGCGGTTCGGAAACGAACTTTTCGAAAGGCGTTCTCGTCTTGATTGACGGTCGGAGTGTTTACACGCCGCTGTTTGCGGGTGTGTACTGGGATGTGCAGGACCTTGTGATCGAGGACATACTCCGCATCGAGGTGGTTCGCGGCCCGGGCGCAACGGTTTGGGGACCGAACTCCGCGGATGGAGTCATCAACATAATTACAAAAAAGGCGGCCGAGACTCAGGGAGCTTTGGTTTCGATTCTTGGTGGCAACGTTGATCACCTGATCGCGCAAGCTCGCTATGGGGGAACTGTCGGGCATGGGCTTACCTATCGGGTGTACGGCAAAGGATTCGTCCGAGGACCCGAATTTCATGCTGATCACAACAACTTTGACAATTGGCATCAGGAACGTGGTGGCTTTCGCGTTGACTGGAGCAGAAACCCGCACACCGACTACATGCTGGAAGGGGATATTTACGGAGGGAGCTCTCCCGCGGAGACCGGGACCGCTACTCGCATTTCTTCAGTTTCGGGCGGGGATATCGTTGCACGGTGGCAACATGCCTTCGCTAACGGTTCTGACATGCATCTCGAAGGCTATTTTGATCGCACGATCCGCGTAGACCCTCTATTTGGCGAGACGCGCAACACCGTCGATCTCGACTTTCTACACCGCCTAAGAGTCGCGGAACGGCATCAAATCAGTTATGGCGTCGGTCTCCATTGGAGTCCCAACCGTTTCATTCCCAGCGCCGTTCTCAAGGTGGCGCCCAACGTTGACACTGACCACATCCACACCGGATTCGTAGAAGATGAAATTCATTTTCTAAACGACAGGTTCTTGCTGACGGTTGGGGCAAAGCTCCAGCACAACAATTTCAGCGGTTTTGACATTCAGCCGACAGGAAGGGTTTTATGGAATCCCAACCCCCACCAGAGTTTCTGGGCAGCGATAACTCGCGCAGTCACTACACCCTCGCGCATTGAAGAGGGAGTCCAGATTTTTGGGGGAGAACTGCCAACCACTCCACCGACCTTCTTGTTTGTCTCGGGAAACCCGAGATTCCGGTCGGAGCGGTTGTTAGGGTATGAAGGTGGCTATCGCCAGTTGTTCTCGCCCAAACTTTATCTTGATCTCAACGTTTTCCACAATAATGAGGATCACCTGCAAAGTTTTGGTCTGCCCACTGCAGCGGGGAACAGGCTCTCGATTTTTTACGAGAATGCGATCGCAGGCTCGGTCAACGGCTTTGAAATCGCGCCTAGCTGGACGCCGTCGTCATGGTGGAAATTGTCCGGCTCGTACTCCTATATAGGAATTGATTTCCACGCCAATGCACCCGGTCTCGATATCAGTTCGACGGGTTCGGTAAGAACGTATGAAGGCTCTAGCCCCGCTCATTTATTGAGAATTCAGTCCACCTTCAATATTGGAAAGCGGTTCGAATTCGATCAATCTTATTCTTACGTGAGTGCGCTCCCGGCTCAGAAGATACGTTCATATCAGACGCTCAATACTCGCTTCCAGTGGAAGCCGTACCGGGATTTAAGTCTCTCCATTGTGGGACAGAATCTGTTCCAGCCTTATCACTACGAGTGGGGAACAGGTGATCCCAGCGAAGCTCCGATTGGGATTCGGAGGGCTGCATACGTAAAACTCGGTTGGGAAAGCTCTCGATAACAGCTCGGGCGAGTCATCTTGTCGTAAAGAACCTAGGGCGATCAACTGCCTCGCCGTGTATGACTGGTGTGGTTCGAAGCGTCGTATTTGCCCTTACTCAACTCACGGGTCTCCGGCTCGTGTTTCTTGTTTTCCTGCTTCTTTTTTCCAGCAGTGTCGCTTCTCCGGGGCAGAGTTCCGGGGCGACCGATGTACAGGTTGTGGCCGCCTACCTCTACAACTTCGGCAAGTTTGTCACATTTCCCGCGAATCGAGGCGCAAGTTCTGATTCCTTCCAAATCTGCATTTTCGGGAAGGACCCGTTCGGGGATGTGCTGGACGCGACGGTGCAGGGTGAGAGCATAAATGGCAGGAAGATCACCGCTCGACGGATACCGAATATGCAGCAGGCGCAGGCTTGCAGCATTCTTTTCATTAGTACCTCCGAGGAAAACCGGCTCCCGGCAATTCTTGCCGCTGCCCAGCAATGGAGAATTCTGACGGTCAGCGAAATAAAACATTTCTCCGAGCGGGGGGGAATCATAGAGCTTCTACGGCAACAGGACAGGATACGCTTCGAGGTCAACCTCACGGCGGCGCAGGACAGCCATTTGCTGCTTAGTTCCGAACTGCTAAAGGTCGCAACCCGCGTGCTTAGGAAAGAAGCGAAGGGAAGCTAGCGCATGCTGTTGGGACGGAAACAATCTATTGCCACTCGGCTCACGTTAATGAACCTGCTCGTGAGCGGAGTCGCATTACTGCTCGCATGCGTCGGATTTTTCGCTTATGACCAGTTCGCATTCCGAGAAGGCTTGGTGCGAACGCTGTCCGCTCAAGCTCAGATAATCGGCGCCAACAGCATTTCTGCAATATTGTTCAACGACCCGCAAGCCGCTGCCAACACTCTTACCGCTCTCAAGAGCTTTCCCAACATATCTTCGGCCGGAATCTACACCGCCGACCGACGACAGCTTGCCGAGTATTTGCGCGCGCCCGATGAAGGTGTTCTTAACATCCCGCAACTAGCGCCCGGCGAACTGGAGGCGCATTGGTTTAGGAGCACACACCTGGTATTAGTCAGACGCATTACGTCCGAGGGCAAGTTGATTGGATTCGTTTACCTGAGGGCTGACCTTCGCGAGATTGATCAAAGGCTCAGACGCTACGCTTCAATCTCAATTCTAGTGTTACTTGTTTCGCTGCTTGCCGCGATCTTAGTTTCGGCTGCCTTCCGAAGGTCAGTTGCCAAACCAATTGTGGAACTGGCTGCCACCGCACAGCAAATTTCCCGCAACCGCGATTACACGACGCGGGTTCCTGCGTCAAGCGGAAGCGACGAAGTCTCCGTTTTGATCGACTCGTTCAATGACATGCTTCGCGAACTGCACAAGTCGCACGACGAGCTTGAGCGGAGAGTTGCCGAGCGCACTCGCGAATTGGTTTCTGCCAATCGGGAGCTTGAGGCTTTCTCCTACTCTGTATCGCATGATCTGCGCAGTCCACTGGACGCAATCAACGGGTTCAGCTACTTGCTACTCAACCAATATGCCGACAGGCTGGACCAACAGACGCGGGAGCTTGCCGAGAATATCCGGGCAGGGGGAAAGCGAATGGCAGAGTTGATTGACGCGCTGCTGAACCTTTCTCGCGTGACCAGCAGCGCCATCCGCCCCGAGCGCGTCGATCTGAGCGGCCTTGCGCGATCGATCATGCAAGACCTGAGGCGCACTGCGCCACAGCGGAAAGTTGAGTTTATAGCCCCTGCTAAAGAGGAGGTCTTCGGAGATCCCCGGCTCTTACGGGTCGTTATGGAAAATCTTCTGCGTAATGCCTGGAAATACACCTCACGACATAACAGCGCCCGAATTGAGTTCGGGAAACAGCAGAACGGAGAACCAGTCTATTACGTGAAGGACGACGGCAGCGGCTTCGATCCGAGTTCGGCAGACCGGCTGTTCCAGCCTTTCCAACGGCTGCATTCGAAATCCGAGTTTCCGGGTAACGGAATCGGACTCGCGACAGTGAAAAGGATTATCGATAGGCATGGCGGCGAGGTATGGGCACAAGGAGCAGTTGAACGAGGAGCTACGGTCTTTTTTACAATCAGATCAGGTCAGCCGGGTAGCGGGAATCGCCGCGGCGAGTTTGAGAAAGCTGAAGTTTAGAGTCCCAGCGCGACGGTGAGTTATAAGTGGCCTCATTCTGTGTTAAACCGGAGCAACGCGGAAGAGGCGAAGTGATGTACCTGGCCTGTCGCGGCCAATTCTGGAGGGAGATTTCTGGGCGTCTTAGGTGGGAGGAGATTTGGAGATGCGGTGGGCTCCGGGATCTGCCGGCCGTTGCTTTCAGATCTGTGCAGTAGAAGATCGCAGCTCAGCGAGGGCGCAGTCGCGAACTCCGAATCCACTCACGCGGTTCGGCTTGGGACCCGCTAACTCAGCCGATTTAGCCTTACTATGTACCCTCTGTAACCTTGGCCACTCGATCAGGCACCCCCTTTCTGCGTTTCCCTTCGTACTTTTAACTTGCTGAATGTT
>JAFATF010000620.1 GCA_019244045.1 Acidobacteriota bacterium | reverse complement strand
ATTACGCGCGGAGAGCCCATGCGCGGGGAAAGAGTTCCGCAGCCGCGGCAGCCCGAATGGGCCACGTGAAAATCTAAAGCCTCAGAGAACTACCCTTTTTTCGCATTGAGCCCTGCGCAGGCGGTCTCCATGGTGGCCGAACAACATTAATTCCCGCTAGGGAGGGTCTCGCGAAAATATCCTCCCCCGCCGCCTGTTCTTTTAGCGCTCGTGCCCAGTCCAAACCTCTGATTCAGGTGGAACAAAGACTGGAGGCTCGCGCCCAACTTCGTCAGTCCGCGATGTGATCGCTTGAGGCGGTAGGCAACCCGGAGCAAACCTCGAGTTAGCGCATTTGCTGCTCGATTTCCGCAATCCACTCGGGACGTTTCAGCACTTCGCGGGGTTTCGGCCCATCGGCAGCGCCGACGATTCCATCTTGTTCCATCAGGTCAATCAAGTGGGCGGCGCGCCCATAGCCAATTCGCAGACGACGCTGCAGCAGGGAAGTTGAGGCTTTTCCAAACTCCACCACCAATCGCACTGCATCTTCGAATAGAGGATCGTTTTCACTCCCGTTCTCGTCCACTTCTTTGGCTGTTGTCTGCCCGCCCGGTTCACGTTCATCCTTTGGCGCCTCCAGGAACTGCTCCTGGTATTCGGCCGTTGCTTGAGCACGCCAGAACTCGACCACCGCCGCGATTTCTTTTTCCGTGACGAAAGGAGCATGCAAACGGTGAACGCGCGACGATCCCGCAGGCAAGTACAGCATATCGCCCCGGCCCAGCAGAGCCTCGGCCCCGTTGGCGTCGAGAATGGTTCTTGAATCCACCTTAGTCGCGACCCGAAAGGAGACGCGGGCAGGAAAGTTCGCTTTGATGAGGCCCGTGATTACATCCACCGAGGGTCGCTGCGTGGCCAGCACCAAATGGATACCCACGGCCCGGGCCATCTGAGCCAAACGAGTGATCGACTCCTCGACATTGCTCTGGTCGAGCATCATCAGGTCGGCTAACTCGTCGATGATGATGACGATATAGGGAAGAGGACGCTCATCCGGGTTGTCATCGAAGAGACCGGGTGTCTGGTCGCTGAACAGTCGGTTGTATTGGTCGATGTTGCGGACGCCTTTGCTGGCGAGCAGCTTCAGCCGCCGTTCCATTTCGCGGACAGCGTTGCGCAGGGCGTTGGCAGCTAGCTTTGGCTCGGTGATGATAGGAGTGTAAAGATGGGGCACACCTTCATAGTTCCCCAACTCCAGTCGCTTGGGATCGACCAGGACCAGCCGCACCTGTTCGGGAGTGGCCTTGTAGAGCATCGACATGATCATCGCGTTGATGGCAACGCTCTTACCCGTGCCCGTCGAGCCGGCAATCAGCAGATGGGGCATGCCGCTCAAATCGGCGACCACAATGCGCCCGTTGATGTCCTTGCCCATAGCGAGGGTCAGCTTCGATTTCGAAGTCATGAACTCCTGCGACTCAATATTTTCCCTGAGCCATATGATTTCGCGCTCCCGGTTAGGCACCTGCACGCCCACAGTTGATTTTCCCGCCATGCGCTCGATCAAAATGCTTTCGGCTTTCAATCCCAGGCAGAGGTCGTCGGTTAAATTGGTGATGCGGCTGTATTTGATTCCAGCCTCAGGTTTGAACTCAAAGGTTGTGACCACCGGGCCGGGATTGATTTGCGTGACCTGTCCGCGCACGTCGAACTCGGCGCATTTTTCTATCAGTACCTGGGCCAGATGTTTTAGCTCGTTTTCATCAACCGCCTGCTGCTCGTCGGGCCGATGGAGAAGGCTGCTGGGCGGGAGCTTGAATCCGCCTGCCGTACGCGGCATCGTGGTCTTGAGGGTCGGCGAACTATCGGCGCGCTCGGTGACTGCAGGGTTAGGGATAGTCGACTCTGGCAACAGGCCTTCGTCTTCCCCCGACTGGGCGAATTGTCGCTCAATACCCGACCTGGCCGGCGCAACCTGTACGGCTGCCGGGGGAGGGACGGTTGCAGCCTTTGCGGGTACCAGCTGGGTGGTTACCACCGGCCGGGCAGCACGCCGCCGTTCAAGCTCTTTTTGCGCTTTCTTCCGGCTCCGCATCTGCCGCCAGTCTCGCCAACGATCCCATAGAGCGATTAGCCATGCGAATCGGGTCGGCATCCAGAGCTCAAGTGATGAAAAGGAGAAAGCCGTGGTGAGATACAGCGCAACCGCTAGCACCGTGGCGCAGACAATGTAGGCACCTGCCAGATTGAAATAGTGGATCAGAAAATCGCCGACCACCTGTCCCAGCAAGCCCTGCAAGGGGATTACGCGCATCCAGCGCAGATCCCCCGGCAGTAAAGCCAGCATGGCGGGAACGAAAATCACCAGCCAGACCGCCCCCAGGACCTTGGCCACAGGCGATTGGATCTTTCTCGAGCGGAACCAGCGCATCGCCAAGAGGGCGATCAGCCCTGCAATCAGGAAGGCCCCGATACCAAAGACCTGCAGGAACAGGTCCGAAACAACCGCGCCAAAGATCCCAATCCAGTTTCGTGCACCCCGGGAGGCGGTCAGTGTCGAGGCACTGTTCAGAGAGGGATCAAGCGGAGAGTAGGAGATCAGTGCAAGGAACAGCAGCAGCGCGGAGACACACAGGAGCAACCCGATTAGCTCGTTGAGCCGACGGTTCGCGGTTGGGGAAAAAACCTTCGAAAGATAAGGCATTCAGGGCGCTGTTGCACACCGGTGGCGTGTACCTGTGTGGGAACTACACCAGAGCTAGATGATTATGACAAGAACCTGCCCCGGCGACAATGCGGATTTTGTCACAGTATCGAATTAGTGCTGGAGAACAGAAAAGGCGTTCAGGAGAGGGAAATACATACGCCTCTGCGCACTAGCGTGCTCGCGGGCGGCGCACCGATCTATTCCATTCTGCAAAGTTCGGAGCACGCAAGCCGGGCAGAGAGAGGTGCAGGACCAGCCGCCCGAGGTCTCCTTCCTGCTACTTATCCGATGATTCCCTTGGCCCAGGCCAGCACGGCCGCTCCCAGTAAGATCCGATACACCGCAAAAGGAGCGAATCCCCGACGTCTGACCCAGGCCATAAACCAGGCAACCGAAGCATAGGCGACGATATAGGAGACAACGAATCCAAGGGCCAGCACCAGCCATTCGTGACCGCTCACATTGGAGACGCCGATGGGATTCTCTCCTTTTCCCATAACTGATTTCAGGAAGGTGTATCCGGTGGCAACAAACATAGTTGGAATAGATACGAAAAAGGAAAATTCCAGGGCCGAACTCCGCGACATGCCCGCCATCTGGCCGGCAGCAATCGTCGACATCGAACGGGAAGTTCCCGGAAAAACCGCCGATAGAATCTGACATGCGCCGATCCAGATCGCTTGTCCCAATGACATAGCTTCCATCTTCCAGGTATGAATTTTGGACCTGGGCGCGTCCGTACCCGCTCTCTCCCATGGCGCCTTTGCCGCATCCACAACCCACATCACGATGCCGCCCAGCAGCAGGGAATAGCCCATGATGACGAGGCTCTCCAGATGTTGGCCGATAACTTTCGTCAGCAAGAAGGAGGGAACGGCAGTCACCACGAAGGCAACCATCGTGAGCCCGAGGGGATGGGTAAGAATCGTGCGCTTACCAGTTTCCCCGCGGGGGTAAGTGGAAAAAAATTTTAGAATGCGGGACCAGAAATATACCGGCAGGCACAGAATGGCGCCGAGCTGGATAATAATGGTATACATCTTCCAATATCCGTTCGACAGGTCGATCCGGAACAGCGCTTCGGCAATCCGCAAATGCGCGGTCGAGCTGACGGGGAGAAACTCCGTCAAGCCTTCGATGACACCGAGCACCAGCGACAGCAAGTAGTCGTTCAATCTTCCTCCTCAAATTCCCAGTGTTCCGGTTGTTGCCCACAAGAACGCTTTTGCCGAGTGAGGCTTTTGGTATAACTGGCTTCGCCGGGGGCAGGAAGAGGTGTGAGCGCCCGAAAAAGGCGCGACAGCTAGTCGGCTCGATTCCCGTATGTCGGGATTCCCTGCTCGATCAGGTACATCAGATCTTGCGCCCGCGCTGCCCAATCGCTCTGCTGAGAATACTGTGCGATGATTCTTTGGGTGAGCGCGATGGCCGCGTTCTTCGCCTCGTCCGACTTCTTGGCCTGCTCCTCGCTCTTGTACATCTCGATCAAGGCAGCACGGCGCCAGGCTGCCTGGTAAAGCGCTTCAGCGGCGGCCGGCGAGCCAGCATGCTCCTTTGCGTACTTCTCGTAAAGGTCAGCCTCTTTGTCGGGACATTTCGTTGAGCCCTGCCAATCGCCGCAGAGTTTGTTGTCGATCAGGTGAAAAGCCGCCAGTTCCGCCCACTTGCTGGCGGGGAACTTCTTTATGACCTGCTTCATCCACTCCTCGTTCATTCCTTCCCGCAAATATGCTTCTCGGGCTCGCGCCGAAGGGCGGGACATAACGTCGGATTTTTCCAGCTGCCAGCGGATGTCGGCGGCGCGATAGAGTGCCTCGGCGGCCAGCGGCGAAGCCGGAAAATAGTCAAACACTCGGCGATACAAGCGCATGGCATCCTGCGCTGCGCCTTTGCGTCCACCCCGACGGCTAGCCTGATCTTCCGAACTCGCAGCTTCGCCAAAGACAATCTTGTCGCCGTTGGCAGTGGAAGCGCTCACCACGCCCTTGGCCTGAACCCAGCCGGTGATAGTTTTTTCCTGGTCCTCATCTTCTTCAATGAAGGCGGCGTCCGGCGCACGTTGCGGTCCGAGCAGAGCTTCCACATGTATCCAATTGCGGCTCGTCTCGAGTATCACCAGTTCGCGACCGCGCTCGGCCGTGCCCAATTTCGCAGCCTCAGAATCAGGGGAAAGGTAGATCGCCGCCTCATGCACCAAGGTAGCCCTTTCCGCCGCGGAGGAGATAGTGGAAAAAAACAGCAGCGCGCCGGCGGTCCAGCCATACAACTTCATAAAGACTATTATCTCCAAATCCAGCGCGGCTGTGGCGAATTAGGTGGCTGTGGCGGCAAGCTTAATCTGTTCGAGCATCTCGGGTGCGATATTTCCTCCGCTCAGGACCGCGACGTTCAACTGTCGTGTAGGCAGCTCCCGGCGGAAAAGAAATGCCGCTACTCCGACTGCCCCGCTTGGTTCGGCGACGGTCTTAGGGTTCACAACCAGCCGACGCATGGCCTCCCGTATCTCCTCCTCGCTCACGGTGACAATATCGTCGACATAGCGGCGGATGTGCTCAAAATTGATGTCGCCGATGCTTTGAGTTTGCAGGCCGTCGGCGAGGGTTCGCTTCACCTCGTCTGCACGCAGCTGAACGATGTGCCCGCAGCGCAAGCTGGCTTGCGCATCCGCCGCCAACTCAGGTTCTACGCCAATTACCTTGGCGGAGGGCTGCGCCAGCTTGATGGCCGTAGCCACTCCGCTGATCATGCCGCCGCCGCCCACCGGCACAAGCACCTCCTCGACATCGGGCAAATCTTCTAGAATTTCCAGGCCAATTGTGCCCTGCCCGGCAATGATTTGCTCGTCGTTGTAGGGTGGCACGATCACATATCCGTGCTCTGCAGCGAGCTCTTCGGCTCTAGCCTTTCGTTCCTCGCTTCCTGGCCCGACCAGAACGAGCTCGGCTCCCATGGCGGCCGTCGCTTGGCGCTTGATCGCCGGCGCACTGCTCGGCATAACGATTACCGCCCTCACCCCTAAGGCGCGGGCCGCATAGG
Organism: Acidobacteriota bacterium; assembly: GCA_019244045.1. GTDB lineage: Bacteria > Acidobacteriota > Terriglobia > Terriglobales > Acidobacteriaceae > Gp1-AA122. The sequence goes on along the minus strand of JAFATF010000620.1, from coordinate 1,229 downwards.
CGACTCCCTGGGCGTGGTTTCCGCTGGAGTAGGCGATGACCCCACGACTTCGCTCTTGGGGCGATAGCGAAGCAATCTTGTTGTAGGCGCCACGCAATTTGAATGCGCCGATGGGCTGCAGATTTTCCGGCTTGAGATACAGGCGACGGTTGTCTTCTGTCGTATTTACCGGTACGAGCTCGGACGGAAGCAGGCCTGTGCGGACGGTGATTCCGTTTAATCGAAGCTGCGCTTGGCGGATGTCGTTAAGGGTTACCGTACGAGCCTGCCCTGCAAAAGAACCGCTCTAAAGTTGTACTGCTGAGAATCGCACTTTCGTCCGAAACACGACCAGGAGACAACCCGGGCTTTCCCGTCAGACAAACAGAAAGCCGAAAAGTAGAAGCCTAGATCTCCAGAATCACCGGCATAATTAGCGGACGCCGCTGGGTCTGCTTTGAAATAAAGCGCTTCAAGTCGGCCCGAATCTTCTCTTTGATTACCCCGTAATCTGCTTTTTCTTCATCGCTCGACAGCTCGAGCGTCTGCATCACGGTCTGCCGGGCGCCGTCCATGAACCCGTTCTCACCGCCGGCAAAGCCGCGAGTGACGATCTCGGGGCTGGTCTCGACCCGGCCGGTCAGCTTGTTGATGGCAATGATCGGCAAGACGATGCCATCTTCGCTCAGATGCCGTCGATCTCTGATAACCAGGTCTTCGACCACATCGGTGCGAGACCCCGAATCAATACATACGCGCCCCACGTTGACCCGCCCCGACTTACGCGCGCCCAGCTCGTCGAAATCCAAAATATCTCCGCTTTCGATCAGCAGGATGCTGCCGACTGCGCCCCTCATGGAAGCAGCCATTTCTGCATGCAACTTCAGTTGCCGATATTCGCCATGAATGGGAATGAAATATTTCGGCTTGACCAGGTTAATGATCAGCTTCAATTCTTCCTGGCTGGCGTGCCCGCTGACGTGAACCGGAGGAGACGATCCATCCTCGTAGACCACATACGCCTGGCGCCGGAAGAGGTGGTCGACCATGCGATAGATGGTCTTCTCATTCCCGGGAATGATGCGCGATGACAGCATCACCGTGTCGCCCGGCTCAATCTTGGCGTGCTTGTGGTTGTCGACGGCAGCGCGCGACAGAGCCGACATGGGTTCACCCTGAGTCCCGCTGATCAGGACGCAGGTTTTCTCCGGGGGGAAATTCTTGATTTCGCCAGGATGGATCAGCAGCCC
>JAFATF010000524.1 GCA_019244045.1 Acidobacteriota bacterium | reverse complement strand
CTGCCAACCACGCCAGCAGTTATTTCTGCCGGCTGAAAGGGGCGGCATGGTAAACTAAGAAACTGTGCCTTCTTCCAGAGGTGGGCTGATGTCTCCCCTGCTCAGGCAAACCCTTCTGACATGTATATTTGTGCTTGGGTTTTCGATGCTCGCTCGTTCAGACCCTTTGCCGCCGAGCGCGACCTATAGACCGCTGCCCTCGGTTCCGTTCAGTGTCGTCAAAGCCAATGACGAGGCGCAAAACGCTGCAGTGATGCAGCGTCAAGCGGCGCTCTTTAGTCAACGCTATGATCTCGCGGACCGGCCCATTCCGGGAATTATGATGTCAGGCGGTCGAAAGGCCGTCCAGGGCGGAGTCCGCGTTAAGCTCCCGCCTGGCATGACCTGGGTGAGCTTGGCGCAAATGAGTCCTGACGAGATTCGACAAAAAAACCTGCTTCCTTTAGGCTTCCGTCCATTGCCACACGTCAAGCAGGCGACCGGAGGGCAGGTATTCCCGAAAAACGAGATCGACGAAATAAGGCGGCAGGAGAGCCGGAATCTTCAGCGCTTCGATGTAGATTTCGATATTCCGGACCGATTCACCCCGGAATTTCCACCGCCCATCTTTCTCACCACTCATCCGGAATTAGGCGATGTTTCACAGGGCCAGCTACTGACAATTAAAAACTATTACACGCTGATGGTCGGGATTCTAACTCCGGTTCAGATGGAAGGATTGCGTTTGCTGCTTACTCCCTTCCCGCAAGAGGAATTCAATCAGACCGAGGACCGCAAGAGCGCCGACCAGAGCCTTGGCGTCGCTTGTCTTGATTGTCACTCGAATTTTCACACCAACGCCGCATTCCACCAATCACCGGACATCCGCCCGCAGGCTGCGCGTTTCCGTCTCGACACGGTCAGTTTGCGCGGTCTATTCAACCAGCAAATTCATGGGTCGAAGCGCTCATTGCGCTCGGTCGAGGATTTCACGCAATTCGAGCAGCGCACAGCCTATTTCAATGGCGATCAAGTTAGCGCGCAGCGTAAGGGCGTTAATCTTCCCGATCGCTTTGATCAGGTGCCCATGATGGCGCAGATGCAGAACATTATCGATTTTCCGCCCGCGCCCAAGCTCGATCCCACAGGCCGGCTCGATCCCTCGAGGGCAACTCAGGCGGAATTGGCCGGCGAGGCCGTGTTCATGGGCAAGGGCCGCTGCGCGCAGTGCCACATTCCCCAGATGTCCTTCATGGATAATGAGATGCACGACTTGAAGCTCGAGCGGTTGTATCAAGTCGGCGCTACTGTTAACGATATGGTCGAGCTGCCTGATGGTCCCATCAAGACTTTCACCTTGCGCGGCATTAAAGACTCTCCGCCTTATCTGCATGACGGGCGTCTGCTCACGCTGGCCGATACCGTAGAATTCTTCAATCTCGTATTAGGCCTGCATTTAAACCAGCAGGAAAAAACCGAGCTCGTGACTTATATGCTCTGTCTTTAACCGCCTGACTCATCGAAGGGCAAAAATTATGAAGTTCGCCGCTGAGTTGCTGTTGTCGTCGTTTATTGGAATAGGCATGGTTGCGGTGGCGCAAGCCCAAATTGGCAACCCGGCTGGTCTCGCGCCAGGAACGCATGAGACCGCCCCCGGCGTTCCGGGGTCCGGCGAAACAAATCAGGTGGATCGGCTTTTTGTTGAAGAATTGGCGATGGCTAATCGTGCCGAGATTGACGCAGGTAAAATAGCTGTCGGAAAAGCCCACAATGATGCCGTTGGCCAATTTGCGCGGCGAATGACCCACGATCATGCGCAAGCTGACAACCGTCTTGCCGAACTCGCAAAAAGGCGCAACATCACGCTCTTCAATACGCCAGACGCTGAGCAACAGATGATGCAGGAACGTCTTCAAAATTTATCCGGAGCGGAGTTCGACACCTCTTATATTCAAGCCCAGATTACAAGTCATCAGAAAGCGGCCACCCTGTTGGAATGGGAGATCGATTCCGGGGAGAACAATCAAATCAAGCAATTTGCATCACAAACGTTGCCGGTGGTTTTCCAGCATTTACAAATGGCGCAAAATATTCAGGCGCAGCTCACGAGCTCAGTCGGGCAGCGGTCATCGCCATTTTAATACCCGTCAAATTTAAGTTTATAACTAGTGCGCCAGGCAAAGCCTGGGAAAGTTGTTCATGGGTCTGCGACCCATCCGCGCGGGGATGAAAATGAGCTATGGTGCCACTGCGCTGGTGCGATCAAGGTCGTGATTCTCATTGGTACCTCAGGGTTCGCGGGAAAGTTTGACAGCAGGGTATACACAGGAGTCTGGCCGCGAGGTGCCCAAGTGCGTACCCGATGGGGCCGTTCGCTCAATCCGCTCTCGTCGACGAAGACGATGGTCCGCCGCTCCGCCAAGGCTTTTTTAATCCGCGGCCACTCCACTTTCTTCCAGCGGGCGATCCGCTGCTCATCGCGCTCCAGCGCCCGGCCGCTGGGACGCTGGCAGCTCCAGTTAAGCCGGCGCCACACCTGCGAGGGGTCGTATCGCACTGCGCACTGCTGTTCGATCAGTTTCGCCACCCGGCCAAGCGTCCACAGTCCGCTGCTATATCCGAAATACTCAGCTCCCTGCTGCAGACAGTGCTCGACCTGTCGCAGCTCGGTTG
>JAFATF010000517.1 GCA_019244045.1 Acidobacteriota bacterium | reverse complement strand
CAATCGAAACAGGGTATTTGATGGCCTATCGCGTGGGATGGCAGCTAAATCGGGCAGCCTTATTCTCCAATGTAACGGTAGCTGTCCTCCTGATCCCTCTGGGTATGATTCTGTTTGGGGAGCAGATTTCATTGCGAACGATCGCGGGCTCGTCACTCTGTATACTGGGTCTGATTCTACTCGTGAAATAGAGCGCGCGACTAACGTTTGGGGATCCTCGGCTATCGCCAGCATTTCGTAGCGCAATGTTAGTTTAGAAACTGCTCCGTACGCCTTCCCCGATCTCCTGCCTTTGTTTGAGAGTGCGATCGAAGAAGTCGGCGGTCGCGCCATAAACTCTAATCCAGGTTCTCCACATTAAGAAATCATGTATCTCATCCGGTAATAGGAGCTGCTCAAATGGTACATGGTTGTAACGAAGGCGCTGCGCAAGGTCGACGCTCTGCTCGACCGGAACATTGCGATCATCATCACCTTGGATGAGCAGAACCGGCGAACGCCATGTTCCGACGTAGGCATCCGGAGAGGAATCCCACGCCAGCTTAACTGCAGCATCTACATCGGGAGGCCGAAGAGATAAGTTTCCAAAATATGGTCGTTGGGTTAAGAAGACCGTCCAGTCGTGAACCCCGTGGAAATCCACCCCGGCACTGAAGATATCGGAGTTCTTCGCCAATCCCATCGCAGCCAGAAAGCCGCCGTAGGATCCACCCCATAAACCAATGCGTTGCGGATCGACTTGCGGCTGTGACTTGAGATATCTGCCTGCAGCCACAATATCCTTATATTCCGCTGCCCCACGCCAGATAGTGTTGGGCGCCTCGCGAAAATCTCGGCCGTACATGATGCCGAGCCGGTAATTCACTGAAAGCACCTCATACCCATGGCTAGCCAAGTATTCATTCATGGCATATGCATTATGGTAGTAGTCCATGTAGTGAAAGCCGAGTAGCATTTGCCGATACGGACCGCCGTGCATAAAAACCAGAGCCGGCACTTTGTTGCCTTTCGCAGCGCGTGGTGCGAAGAGCTGACCATGCAAGGTTATGCCGTCCTCGCTCTTAAAGATCACCTGCTCGGGTGTAATTAGCTGCGCGCTCGGGAAATCCTTCGGCAAAGCGTCGGGCGCTAGCATCTCGCGCCCGCTTTTCCTCAATACATACGGCATTGCCGGGGTTGTGGCGGTTGAGCCTAGGCAAACAATAGCTTTGCCATCGCCGGTGCTCACGGGCGCCCACTCGATTGTGTCTCCGCTCGTGAGCGGCTGGGGCGCCTGGCCGCCAGCGACCGGAACTTGCCAAATGTGCCTTCTGTCTGAGTCATTCTGGTTGGAGGTGTAGATGACCCATTTCTGATCAGGACTGAGGGTCACATCTTCCACTTCGAACTCACCCGGTGTGAGCAAAACCGGGTTGCCGGCCGTGATCCGGACTGAATAGAGATGATTCCAGCCCTCCTGCTCAGAGGAAAAGACAACATAGTCGCCAGCGAAGTAGAGTGATCCGTCCTCGCTGAGTTCGGGAAGTGAATCACGCGGTCTTGCTCCGCTCCGCCACAATTCACGACCAGCCAGGGTTCTCGCGTCGGCAACCCAGATAGACCACGCCGTCGTGCGCACTGGGATCAGAGGCTCTTTTTGTTCTTCGCCTGCGGTTTTAACATACGTAACCCACTTGCCATCAGTCGACCAGCGCGGCAGATCGTCCTTGTCAAAGGAGGGTGCGATATAACGGACAATTTGACTTTTCGGGTCCCACAAGCCGATCAGGCTGTGATCTCCACGTTCGCTGACAAATGCGACGGTCCTCGAATCTGGGGACCACCTCGGCTCGCGAGCGCTGCCGCGAATCAGCACCAATTCCTTCGCGGTTTCTTTTCCATCGATGCTGGTTAATAAGAGTTTATTGCTGGCGACCCAAGTCACCCACTTGCCATCGGGCGAGACTTCAATGTCCTCACACCCCTCCTGCGCACACCCCATGTCGCCCAGGAGGCGTGGTGGCGCCCCGCCTTCGACGTCCTTTGCCCATACCTGCTGCTTGGGTGGGCTCACATCATGTTCTGGATCGGCGCTTTTGCCTTGCTCGTTTACTTCGCTGCCTCGCGCATAGACCACAGTCTGGGCATCGGGCGTAAGCCGCAGGGCGGCGATCGGCTGACCGTCATCCCCGGTGTAATGCGTGATCGGACGGGCCGTGGCAGCGAAATTAGGTCCGTCGGCAACCCAGATATTGCGTTCACCCCTGGCGTCGAACAGCCAAGCCACGCGGCTGCCTTGTTTGGCGGCAACCAGATCAGAAGGAAAAGGCGAGCTCAACGCCTGTTCCAGCGTGAATGATTGCGACCAGGCCGAAATTGATAAAACCGGAATGGCTAACAACGTACTTTGGAATCGCATAGATCTCTCGCATTCCCGCAAAAATCGTCTTCCGCGGCAACTGGCATTGCGTCCGATCCAATCTGGTCGCTAGCGATTTCTTTTGCTGAACCAGCACGGCCACGGACCTTGCGCTCGGCTATTTCAAAATGAGATCGGTGCCGCCAAGTGCGTACGAGAAAATTCAATCCCTCGGCTACCGCCGGCCCTAAGCTCAAAGCCTTTGATCGGCTGCATGTCCTTGTGAAAGTAAATGTTCATGCCCTGATCTGGAATCTCGAATTCATCAGCTACGACCGGGCGCAGCGTACTGGCAGGCACGCCGGTTCGGGGGATTCCCGTTGCCTCTGCAATTTCTGCCAACTTGAGCCTTCCGTCGGCGACTCTCAAGCGATAGATGACGCCAAGCTCATCACTACTGTAATCGCCGGCAAGGCCCGCTAGCTCATCCGCTGAGGGGTTGAACTCTCTAACCTTCAAGTAGTCTGCGGTAATCGTTTCATCCCCGCTGATTTTTAACATGGGATTAGTTGAGCCGACAACAAACGTTACTCTTGCCGGGACCGAGAAATTCACTGGTACGAATTCCGTCGCGCTCAGTGCACGCAAAGGGAAAGTGGCGCCGAACATCTCTGCTTGCAAAGTTCCGTTGATCATTGTTACTCGCACCACGTTTTCTGCGCTTACGTTCCGGTATGTCCCGGTGAGCGCTGCCATCTGCGCCGGCATGAGCACCACAGTTCTGTGCGGTTCGTGACCAATCGCTTCCTCCGGTTTCAACACATCGTGGAGATATAACTCGGCCACCCGCTCGGCACGTTTTTCAGGATTTGCATTGGCCAGATTGCACAAGCAGGCGACTGAAAAATGCTGGTCGGGAAAGCGCAGCAGCTCGGCCCGATACCCACCCCAGGCACCTCCATGCCGGACCACCCGCAGCCCGCGATAGTTGCTAATAAATAATCCCCTCGCGTACTCGAGTGTCTTCCCATTATTCAACTTACCCCGTTCCTGGAGTGTTTCGACGAAGTTTTTGCCTCCAACCCGGCCAGAATAGAAATTCTCATCCCAATGCGCAAGATCCTCGATGGAAGTATGCACTGCTCCATCGCCCAATTGCTCATAATAGGAAACGTCGAGCTTGTAAGCATTCTTGTCGCCCGGCTCGTAGGC
>JAFATF010000283.1 GCA_019244045.1 Acidobacteriota bacterium | reverse complement strand
CGAACAGCCCTGCGATATTGCTATCTCGGGAAACGAAGAAGAAGTGTTGAATATCGCTGTCCAGCACGCTATCCAATCTCACGGACACAAAGACACGCCTGAACTCCGCGAACAGTTGCGTTCCATGCTGCGGGACGAAGCCAAGGCGGCAGCTTAGAGAAACTCGGGCTCGGTCTCGTCACCCGGCGGCGTCCAGCGAATGGGCTTCGCGCCGCCGCCCAAGACGATTCGGCCGCACGCGCCGGGCGAGGAACTTCGCGGCAAATGGACCGTAGTGATGTTCCAAGTTCGTCCGAGTCTTCGCTCGTTCTGGTTATTAGGTCCGAGAGTCTCAATTCCACCAGGAAATACTTGCAGGAAATACTTGAAGGTCTCTGCGAGTCATCAACGAGGCGCTTCCCCGAATCTCAGCAGATTCAGGGTTGCAAACCAACCGCGATCGTCCCTATAGGCGCTTGGTTCGGCGCGATTCCACGTGACCGTGCCGGACCGCGGGGTATGGCCCGTAAGTTAGGCGAGGATGTCCGATTGACGGAGTACTGAGCAGAATCACACCTCCATTCCTCAGGGTTGATGTGCCGGCCTCTTTTATTGCGATCAGGGTGTCGATGGGAATCCCGGTGATTTGGAAAATGCGCAGGGGAGACACTCGAATCCCGGTGTTTATCTCGTGAACGGGGAGGTCATTGGGCGCAGCCGCGCGGCTAAACCCGGACCTAAGCTCTAAAAGTTTTCGGATTTTAGGTTGAGAGGACTTGGAAGAATAGAAACAACCATCATCTATGCGATTTCGAAATTTCTTACTGGCAGTGGCTTTGATAGCGTCGGCAACTGGCCAAGACACGCAATATCCCGCCCAAAGCATGATGATTCCCGGGCCGGCGTCCGCTGCCGACTTCGCGTCCTGGCTCTCCGATCTCAAGCACTGGCGCAGCGAGAGCCGGATTCGATTGGGCTACAGCGGCTCTCAATATGATAGACCAGAGCTGAAATGGACGCAGCAATCGTTCGTGCAACCGCAGATGATGATCCACGACCGGTTTTTCTTTGATCCTGATGCGGGGAAATACACGGTTAGCCGGTATCTCGACGATCTAGGTAAGCGCTATGGAGCCATTGATTCGGTTCTGATCTGGCACAGCTATCCGAATATGGGTATTGATAATCGTAACCAATACGATCTCATACGGGACATGCCGCGCGGAATACCTGGTGTCCGGCAGATGGTTTCTGACTTTCACACGCATGATGTCAGAGTGCTCTTTCCGGTGATGGTTTGGGATCAGGGAACCAGAGATGAAGGGATACCCGATTGGAATGCATCCACACAACTGATGGCAGCGGTCGGCGCGGATGGGCTGAATGGGGATACTTTATACGATTTTCCGCTCGTGTTTCGAACTGCGTCAGATCAAACCGGCCATTCGCTTGCACTAGAACCACAGGTTCCCTCCGCCAAGCCAAGCGAAGCCCTGGCTTGGGACAATCTGAGTTGGAATGATTGGATCATTCTCAATGAGCACGGTGGGTGGCAATATCCCTTCATTCCGCAGGTGGCTGCGGATAAGTGGCTCGAGCCGCGGCATATGGTGAATGTTTGTGACCGATGGGCACACGACAAGACTGATGATTTGCAGCACGCATTTTTCAATGGCGTTGGCTATGAGAGCTGGGAGAACATCTGGGGCATCTGGAATCAGATAGATGATCGCGATGCCGAAGCACTCCGTCGAATTGCAATGATCGAGCGCACGTTTGCCACTTTACTGACTAGTGCGGATTGGGAACCCCACACTCCTGCAGCACAATATGGAGTGTTTGCGAGCAAGTTCCCCGGCGGCAAGAAATCGCTATGGACGGTCGTTAACCGGAATACATTTGATGTGAATGGCCCGCAAATCAAGGTGCCGTATCAGCCCGGAGAACAGTATTACGACCTGTGGCATGCGGTTCAGCTAACACCCGAAGTAAAGGGAAATCTCGTATGGCTTAGTTTTGATGTTGAACAACATGGGTATGGTGCAGTACTGGCCACAACTGGACTAACCGCTGAGGAACAGCAGTTTCTGTCAGAGATGCAGAATATTTCTAAGCGGCCACTCTCATCCTACTCTGCTGAATGGCATTTCTTGCCCCAGCACCTTGTGGACATACCACTCACGAAGCGGGCCGCTACCGCGCCTGCAGGTATGGTGAAGATCCCGGCTGGTGATTTCGATTTCACTGTTTCGGGTGTCGAAATCGAAGGCGGCAATGAAATAGGGGTGGACGTGCAGATGCCGTGGGAGAACTCGCCGAGACGTCAGCATTCGCATTGGATGCACCTGAAAAGCTTCTATATCGATCGTTACCCGGTTACCAATGCCGATTACAAGAAATTCCTGGATACGACTCACTATCATCCCAAAGACAATCACAATTTCTTGCGAGAGTGGAAAAATGGAACCTATCCGCATGGGTGGGGTGGGAAGCCGGTGACGTGGGTATCGCTCGAGGATGCGCGTGCGTACGCTGCCTGGGCAGGAAAGCGACTTCCGCACGAATGGGAGTGGCAGTACGCCGCCCAAGGCTCGGACGGAAGAGTTTACCCTTGGGGAGATACTTGGGATCCCTCGGCAATACCCGTGTCGGACACCGGCCGGACCCTCAGTCCACCAACCGATGTTGCCAGTCACTCACGAGGGGCCAGCCCATTTGGAGTAATCGACCTGGTTGGGAACGTGTGGCAATGGACCGATGAGTATCAGGACGAGCACACGCGTGCAGCCATTGTCAGAGGGGGTAGTCATTACTCACCGGCAGGTTCCAGATGGTACTTCCCCCAAAACCGCCGACTGGACGAGCATGGCAAGTACCTGTTGATGGCTCCGAGCCTCGACCGTGCGGCGACGCTGGGCTTTCGGTGCCTAGTGGATAGTGAATGAAGCTTTGCTCCCTTCATCAGGAACAATCTCGGCGTTTGCAGGCAGAGTTCCTTCTAAAATGAACAAACGGAGTTTCTGATATGTCGTTGCCCTCGCCTCCTTAGCTGTTCAGTGACCCGGATGAGACTCAGGAAGCAATCCAGAAGGGTGTTAGCGCGTCCAGGCGGGGCAGTATGCTAGTGAGGAAGAAAGATTACGGGACCGTTGTTGCGCACTAAATACTTTGCTAACGATTCAACGGGAAGACCAGCGGTTACATATAGACGAAATCGGATGGCATGGAAAAGCCGCTCGCCCACTGCAGATGGAAGGTGGTGATAGTGCAACAATCGCCGGCATAATGCTAGGCCGAATGCCGAGCAGCGGGATTGGCACGTAAAGAGTTTGGGGAAATAGCTGCAAGGGAAGTCTGGCGCGCCCGGAGAGATTCGAACTCCCGACCTATTGCTCCGGAGGCAATCGCTCTATCCAGCTGAGCTACGGGCGCGCTCCCCTCAGTTTACATCTAGGGGTTTGCGAGTGAAAGATGACGTGAAAAGGAGCAAAGGTCGAGAACCAGTGGGCGAATAGACACCCATTAGCCCGCACACCGCTCAAGTGATGCTGTGCGGAAGCAATTCATGCGAACGTGGGTCTCACTTACCAGCGCCCGCCACGGTCGCCGCGATCGCGGCCGCGTCCACTTCCACCACGCTCCGCCTTGGGACGGGCTTCGTTAACGTTTAGCGTGCGTCCACCCAGTTGCGAGCCGTTCAGCGCAGCAATGGCCTTCTCGCCATCTTCCGCGTTTGTCATCTCAACGAAGCCGAAACCGCGCGAGCGGCCAGTGTCACGATCAGTCATAATCGAAACGCGATCAACTTGGCCGTACTGCTCGAAGAGCTGGCGCAGTTCGTCCTCCCCGGTGTTGAAGTTCAAATTCCCAACGAAGATGTTCTTCAAGCGAATGCCTCGGTCGTGAGCTATTTGAATGCAGCAGTCTTCGGCGGGAACGTGGCCGGCCGTAGCCGGCGCGGTCTCAGTCGAACGCGAACAGTTCAAATGCGGGGGAAGTATAGCAGGTTTCGGACGATATGTCGGTGATGGGAGCTAGTCTTGCCCGTCTTCAGTCGTGGCGCGAATAGGCCAGAGAAACCGTGCCTTGCGCGTGCGTGGAGCGTCGCGAAGTAGAACACTAGCATTTCACCCTCCAGTAGCCGCGGCGTTGGTATTCAAGCTGCAGGAGGCGGTTTTTGGGATCATGACGCTTACCACATCGAGGACAGACAAGATATGCGCGCAGATCGGCACCCTTGCGATCGTATCCTTCGCAGACGCGAAAGGTGGTGCCACAGCTACAGGGAATCAAGTAAATCTTAGAAACGACCCTAATGTCCCGGCTCTTCATTAAGAGTTGGCTGCAGTATACAATCGATTACATTGGCCACCTTCGCACCGCCTTTTGCCCCGCAATGGATGATTCTTTACGTCTTCGATTCGAATCTCGCCGAAGCTGACCCTCGTGCCGTCAACTGGCATCGTTAGCCCCGACCCATAAGCTGAACCTTACGAATTTGTCTTGGTTGTTGCTCATGCCAATCTAAACACCGGAGAAGAAACATGTATTTGTTCTTTGGCACGACTGAGGCTTTGCCGCGCTCCGCTAGATGTGGACCGGTACTGGATTGGGGTGAATATTTCTCCGATTTGGCCCCTTGCGCGCGTGGTCG
>JAFATF010000171.1 GCA_019244045.1 Acidobacteriota bacterium | reverse complement strand
AAAAGCCCGTGAGTCACGGCACATTGAGCCGCAATTCGATCGCTGTAGCCTGATCGAGGGCATCTCCACCGCTGCCCCTGAACTCCCTCCGCCTGCCAGTCGAGACTGATAGGAAGTGATAGGCGGCACCCTGGCCTCCTCCGCCACGAGTCGAACCAGCAAAAAGTCGCGCGCACCCACCTGCGCGATCGCCAAGACCGAGCTCCTATGGATTGTCGCGGGCCGGCGCTCGCCTGAGACGGCAGCAGGTACTTCGGTAACTCTACATCCATTACGGGCTCAGGTTATGCTCTTCGCGTATCCAGGCGAATTCGGCGTTGCATTGCCGAATCGCACCAGTGCGGTCATCCAAGGTGACGCGATCTCGAATGCCTAGCAAGCTTGGCCGTTTTGAGCTCTTGAGCGAGTTGTCCCGATCGGCCAGTGGGGCCGTGTACAAGGCCAACGACCCCAGCGCGGCGCGCACCATTGTGCTCAAAACCCTGCGTCTCGAACTGCCCCAGGATCTCGAGAAAATCCTGGTACAGATTATTCTGCGGGAAGCAGAAGCCACCAAAATCCTCAGCAGCCAGAATATTGCCCTGCTCTACGGTGCCGGCGAAATCGACAAACAATTCTGCGCCGCCATGGAATATATCGAAGGCAATAGCCTAGCCGCCATGATCGCGCGACAAGAAGGCTTTTCCATCTGGGACCTGCTGGACATCAGTCGGCAAGTCGTGAACGCTCTCGATCATGCCAGCACCCGGGGAGTGCTGCATCGTGGTCTGGAGCCGGAAAAGATCATGATGCAATGGGACGGCACGGTCAAGATTCTCGGCTATGGCGTCTCTACCATGGTCAGCGCCATACCCACAGAAGGCAGCGTTCCACCGCTTTTTTATTACATGGCTCCCGAACAGATTAAAGGGGAGCAAATGGATGTTCGTTCGAACATCTTTACCTGGGGCGCCATCCTGTACGAAATGGTAACCGACCGCAAGCCTTTCGTAGGGGACGATATTGGAGGCGTGCGGCAGAAGATCTTGGAAGAAACTCCGGAACCGCCTGCGTCGATCAACCCGCGCATCAACCTGGGAGTCAGTCGTGTGATCATGCAGGCGCTGTCCAAGTCGCCTGAGGAACGCTATCAGCACGGCCACGAGCTCATGCTGGATTTGGAGCGAGCCAAGGAACCGATCACAAAATCGGCTCAGTCCAGTCCCCCGTTGAGGAAGTCTTCACCCTCAGAAAATTCGTCTCCGCCGGCAGAGGAAAAGCCGAAAGGCGCGCGCGCCCCCCTTGAAGGAGCAGGCGCCAAGCTGGCCGGCGCTCCGAAACGAGCCGCCGCAGCCGCCGGAGTAGGATCTCGTGGGAAATCAAACCGTGCCGAGGTACAGCGGTCCACGAGCAATCAGGTTTCGAAGGTGTCGGCTCAGAGTGCGGCCCCGGTGGAGACCGCGAAGCCTAAGTACGCAGTTGATCCCATGATGGCTGAAAAAGCACCCGGCGCCTGCAAAATGGCCAGCTTTTCAGATCTTGAAGAGATGCCGCCCCTTAAGGAGGTGTACGTGCCGCCGCAGGCCTCTTCCGCCGTGGCCGAGGAACCAAGGCAGACCGAGGTCGCGTTTTCCTTGCCCCCGCGCATGCTGCAGAGCGCCGAGCAACCAAGACCGAAGATCATCACGGGCGAAAACGTCAAAAAAGCGATGCGGGAAATCAGGAAAGTTCCTCCGCGTCTAGTCGTCTACTCGGCAGCCGCGGCCCTGGCCTTAATGCTTTTTATGGTCATAGGCATGTGGCTCCACATTCGTCACCAGAACGCCGACTCGGCGCTCGGACCGCAGCCACAAACGGCTTCCGCCGAGGAGACGAAGCCAACCCGGGAGCAACCGGGCTCCCCTCGAGCTTCTGACGTCCTGACGCCTTCCAAGCCTAAACCCGCCGTGGCGCCGCAGTTCTCCGCTCCCAAGAAGAAGAATAGGGCGCAGGTACCCAGTGAGCCGGTCATCACCCCCGGACAACTGACCATCAACTCCGTTCCCGACGGCGCTCAGGTACAGCTGGACGGCCACACCGATCCAGCGTGGCTGACGCCGTACACGATCGCCGGCCTTGAGCCGGGGCAGCATTCTGTCTCGATTGCCAAATCGGGGTACAGTTCCGAGGCACGCTCAGTCGATATCAGCTCCGGCGGCCAATCCGTGCTCGTCATCCATCTAACCCAGTTGGGAGCTACAGTCATCGTCTCCAGCCAGCCCTCCGGGGCGGCGGTCTACATCGATGGAAAAAATAGCGAGCGCGTCACACCGGCTCACATCTCAATCAGCGAGCGCGGTACCCACAACATCCTGGTGCGCAAGAGCGGATATCTTGATGAGACGACTACGACCGCGTTAACTCCCGGTCAGACGTTTACCTATTCCCCTGTTCTGCGGACGATGGGAGTGACCGATGACATTAAGATCGTGGGCAAATTCAATAAACTGTTCGGTAAGAGAGCCAACCCGGGGATGAGCAAGGTAAGCGTGAAAACTCAGCCAAAGGGAGCGCAGGTAACGGCGAACGGCCGCATGGTCGACAGACTCACGCCCGTCGATTTCCTGCTCAATCCCGGCAACTATGTTCTCGAGATCGCGCTGCCGGGTTACAAACCGGTTCATCGCGTGGTCAATGTTGAAGAGGGTTCCAAGGTAGAGCTCAACGAAAACCTCGAGCCCGAATAAGCCGTGCCGGAATGAAAAGATAGCTCAATCGCCAACGTCTGCCTGGGCCGACCCCGGCATCGCGTGGCGGGCTGAAATCGAGATCAGCTGAGTGGCCGTCGGTGACGGCCGAAAACCGAACCTAGATCAACCCCAACCTTCCTTGGGAACTTGCACGATATTGTTGCGAATAGCGTAGAGCACGAGCTCGCCGACGGAATGCAGCTTGAGCTTGCGCATGATGTTGCTGCGGTGAGTTTCGGCGGTCTTCACGCTAAGGTTGAGCACGGAGGCGACCTCTTTCGTGCTCTTACCCTCGGCAAGCAGTTGCACGATTTCGCGCTCGCGTGGCGTCAGGGTTGGCAAGGAGGGTTCTTGTGAGCGCGAATCGCCGCCCTTGAGATAAGCCTCAAGCACCATCTGCCCCACGCGCGGAGTGAAAAATGTTCTGTGCTGCATGATCGCTTCGACAGCGGCTACCAAGTCGCGAGCCGCATCCGACTTCAAGACAAAACCTCGGGCGCCTGCCTGCAGTACATCTCGCACCACCTGGTCGGTGTCGGTAATGGTAAGCACAAGCACCTTCTGATCGGGATTATTGCGAAGAATTTGCCGGGTGGCGTCGAGTCCGTTCAGGTTCGGCATTCCAATGTCGAGAATGACGATCTCGGGTTTCAGCTCGCGCGTCATATCCACGGCTTGACGTCCGTCGATGGCCTCGCCGCATACTTGCCAGCCGCGCGATTCAAGCAACGCGCACAAACCTTTGCGAACCACCTCGTGGTCATCGGCAACCAAGATTCTGGCTTGACCCATTTTGTTCGCCTTCTCTGGTAACGACGCTATGGCCTTCCCGCAGGAAACCCCGCACCCTCGTCAGGTCGGCACTCTACGACGCGCAACCGAGTCGCAATTTTACGGTATACGTACTATTGCGTGTTCTCAATTCAATTGTAACTACAGTGAATACTGTATAGACTTGGCTTCCCACTTTTGGCGGAATACCAAAATATCATCTTCTACTGCCCGCAATAGCAAGTATTTAGGCACCAACGCCAATTGCGCGGCGGTTATCAAGTTCTCCGCTACCGCTGGTACCAGATTCCCAGGTGAGCGTGCGGCACGGGATCTTGAAGGTACGCCGGCCTGGCATCAAGTTACTCCGGGGGGCCACGCGCCGAGCTTTGAGCGTGTTTCCCAGAACACGTCTTACCTACTCAGGGGAATGTACTCATGGCGGTTAGAATTCTTCTGGCAGATGACCACGAAGTGGTGCGGCAAGGGTTGCGCACGATTTTAAAGGCGCGATCGGGGTGGGAAATTATCGGAGAAGCGGAAAATGGTCAGCAGGCGATAGATGCGGTTCGCGAACTTAAGCCGGACGTCATCATCCTGGACATTACTATGCCGGTCATGAGCGGTCTCGAAGCCACGCAGGCGATTTGCAAGCTGCGCCTCGGCACGCGTGTGCTGATCTTCACCATGCATGATTCGCGGAGCTTGGTCAGGGCTGTACGCAAGGCGGGGGCAGACGGATACGTGCTGAAATCCCGCGCGGCGCGCGATCTAATCAAAGCCGTGGAAGCTTTGCTCGGCGGTGGCAGCTTTTTCGGACCTGAGAGCGAAGCCGGTGGCGAGGAGAGGCAAAAGCCTAGGGAAGGCAATCTGCTCCTCTGCCGAAGCGCTGCGCTGTCGCCGTCCTTGTGCCTGCTCTGAACCGCCCTTCGCTGCGTTGAACACAAGGGACAAACCTCGGCTGCGCGCCCGTCGTCATGGGCAAGCGACCGTACCATCGCTCAACTGGCAATGGCCCGGGTGGCGCAGCCCACCTCGTGGTCAGAATCGGCCGCTGCTCGCACTTGACCGCCGGACGAGAAATCTAAATGCGCGCCCGGCGCGGCCGGCGTCTGGGGCGTTGCTTATTGTGCCGCCCTGGCAATATGTCGTTGGCGGTGCCCCAGTCGGGCCACGCGCTGGCTCTTGCGGCACGGCTGCTTACCGGGCGCAGCCAGTGGTTGTGACCGACATCGCCACCGACCCTGGGAATGGTAAGCCTCCTGAACAAGCGGCAGGTGCGGCTCGAGTAGGCTTAGCAAGTTAGCTCGATTCCTGTCGATCGACGTGGTTTATCCGACTTCCACCAACCCAAACTGGCGCTGCCAGCGAGTGCGCATGTAGGCGATGGCGAGGTCGATTTCCTGCTGCGTCAGTTCCGCATTGGGCCCGTCGAGAACAGCGGCAGCTTCGCGTTTAGCCGCCTCGAGCAGTTGCCGGTCGCGGATGATATTGGCGATGCGAAACGTGGGTAGACCTGCCTGGCGGGTGCCAAAGAATTCGCCGGGGCCACGTAACTCCAGGTCGAATTCGGCAACCTCGAATCCGTCGTTGGTGCGCGCCAGGGCATGGAGCCGGCGCTCACCCTCTTCAGACACTTTTCCGCTGGTCATCAGGATACAGTACGATTTAGCTGCACCCCGGCCGATGCGTCCACGCAACTGATGAAGTTGGGCCAAGCCGAAACGCTCAGCGTGCTCAATGACCATGACGGTAGCGTTGGCTACATCGACGCCAACCTCGATCACCGTAGTCGAGACCAGGATCTGAATTTCTCCTCGCTGAAAAAACCTCATCGTCGAATCCTTCGTTTCGGCATCGAGGCGGCCATGCAAGACTCCAACTTTTAAATCCGGGAAGATGCGCCGACTGAGTTCCTTGTACATCTGCATGGCAGCTTTCAATTCCCTTTCCTGGTTTTCCTCGATCAGGGGATAGACCACGTAGGCCTGGTGGCCGCCGGCGACCTGTTGCCGCACGAATTCCCAGACCTCCGGCGATCGTTGATCCGAAACGCGACGAGTAACGATAGGAGTGCGAGCGGGAGGCACCTCATCGATGATCGAGATGTCAAGGTCGCCGTAAAGAGTCAATGCCAGCGTGCGCGGGATGGGGGTAGCAGTCATAACTAGAACGTCGGGCTCGGGCAAAAGGGGAACTGCGCTTTCCGTCCTCCCGTTTGGGTTCAAATCGGCGCCCTTGCGCATTAGCTTCAGGCGCTGCAGAACACCGAAACGATGCTGTTCATCGACGATGACCAGTCCTGGTTTTTCGAATTCCACTGTTTCTTCTAGAAGAGCGTGCGTTCCGATCACCAGCTGTGCGTTCCCGTGCGCGACATGACGGCGGATCTCACGCTTGTGACCCTCGTCGGCTGAACCGGTGAGGAGAACAATGCGATAGCCAGCTTTTTCCAGGATGCGCCGGGCCGACAGGAAGTGCTGCGTGGCAAGAATTTCCGTGGGTGCCATGAGAGCAACCTGATAGCCGTTTTCGATGGCGATAATGGCGGCTTGGAAGGCCACAATCGTCTTGCCCGAGCCGACGTCTCCCTGCAGCAGACGGCGCATGGGGAAGGGTTTTTCCATGTCGTTAGCAATTTCCTTGAGCACACGCTTTTGCGCCGTGGTGGGGTGAAACGGCAGAATTCTCTTAATGACCTGACGAACACGATCATCGAGTCGAAACCGAATCCCGGTTTGTCCTTTCTGTTGCCGGCGCTTCCATTCAAGTCCCAGCTCGATCGAAAAGAGTTCCTCGAAAATGAGGCGAATGTGCGCCGGCGATCGGAAGGAGAAGAGATTCTCCAAGCTCTCGCTGGCATCAGGCTCATGGACCAGAGAAAGTGCCTGACGCGCGGGGATCAGCCCCATGCGTGCGCGCACCGACTTTGGGATTGGTTCGGGAATCTCCGCTGTGAGGTTTTCGAGGGCGGAATGGATGACTCGGCGAAACCACCGGGAACTGAGGTTCCCTGCAGCCTCGTAGATAGGAACAATACAGCCCACCTCGACTGCGGCGGCTGAATTGTGCTCGGCGCGGTCGCTACCCTGGTCGTTGCCCGGGCTGGAGAGGACCTCGATTTGGGGCTGAATGATCTGCCATTCGCCCCGTCTGTCCTCCTCCACTTTGCCGTAAACTGCCACCCTCTGTCCGGGCTGGAACTTGTCCTTAAGGTACGTACCATGGAACCAGAGGCAATGGAGACGCGCGCGTCCCTGCGCGGCCGTTAATTCGAACATTGGGGTACCTGTCCGCGTCCGAAACAGCCTCGCTGTGCGCACTTCGGCGATGACGCACGCCATTTCCCCGGGCCGGAGCTCGGCAATCGGCCGCGGGTTGAGCCGGTCCTCGTAGCGAAAGGGCAAGTAATGCAGCAGATCATCCACGGTATGAATGCCTTTGCCGGCCAGCACAGCCGCGAGGCGCGGACCAATGCCTTTGACGTATTGCACGGGGGTGGCGAGTTCCAGCATCTGAAAAGAGAATGGTAATAAAAAGCGGGCCAGCGTGGTCGGGGATTTGTAGAGCCCGGGCTGAAAGCGCAGGCTGACCAGCCGGCGTCGCCGTCAGAGTGGAATCTGGTTTGTCTAAGCAGAGTGTGGCGGTAAATTTCGTCGAATCACTCGCGGGGGTGCTGCTGGGCAACGCCGCCTACCTATTGCTATCGCCCTACATGCCGCCCCTAGCGAGGCATGCGGTGTTCAAATTCGATTTCGGCATGTTGGTTGATTTTTGGTTTTGTGTGGTGGCCTTTGGCTTGATCAAAACTGCCCGCTGGTGGAGAAGCCGAAAGAGAGCAGGTCGTGAATAGTGGCCGGGGAAAGTTCAAACAGCTTAATTGGCTTGCCGCAGCCCCGCCCGAGGAGCTGGTGCGTGCCAAATGGGGTTACTTTCGGAATATGCCGGTAATCGAACGCCCACCGTTACAATCCAGCAGGCGTTCCTATGCAGAAAATCGCCATCCTTTACGACGCCAGTCAAGCCGTATTGTCAGCCTTCGCCTTGGACGAGG
Source organism: Acidobacteriota bacterium (assembly GCA_019244045.1). Classification (GTDB taxonomy): domain Bacteria; phylum Acidobacteriota; class Terriglobia; order Terriglobales; family Acidobacteriaceae; genus Gp1-AA122. The sequence continues at coordinate 44 of JAFATF010000171.1, read as the reverse complement.
TGCTGCGGCAGATCCTGGCCATTGTGCGCGATTACTTTCATCTC
>JAFATF010000534.1 GCA_019244045.1 Acidobacteriota bacterium | reverse complement strand
GCAACGAAGCTCCGGGGGAAACGAGAAGTCTGTGGAAGGACCACTCGTCCTACCGGAGCTTCGTTCGCCCACCGGCGCGACACACCGAAGATCATCAATCTTGCTCAGGTCGACTGAGTCATTAAACGATCTTGGAACGACCCTGGGGGAGCGGGTATCCCGTCGCGTCGGCGAGCTTGCCTGGGAGCGGATCGGGGGCAGGGGTCCAGCTGGGGCACTCGACGCACTGAACGAGCTGGGCCCCTGCCCTCCGATCAGCTACGCCTCCGGCGCCGACGTGACGGGATACCCGCTCCCCTGGTGACCCGCCACCACCCGAGCCTGCTCCTGGGGCCATCCCGGAGCGGAGGCCCGCCGGAGACACTTGTGTTTGAGCGTGAGCTTGGGAACCCTACAATGGTGCCCTGGTACAGGCCTTGACCTGCGGCCGGACGGGGTCAGGAGTGACCCCGGCTTGTGGCACGCGTGTGGCACGACGCAGGCGCTGTCGAGCCGAGCGCCCAGAGGTCATGAGCATCGAGATGGCGACGTGGGTTGCTGCTGGCCTGTGATGGTGCCTGGTTTGTCCGAGTTAGGTATGAACTGGTTGCGTGCGGTAGCCCTATACTCATGCGCAAGTAGTGACAAGCGTTAGCCGATGATCAGGTGAGGCGTCGCGATGGGGCTTGACAGAGACAAGCATCCAGCACGTTTCGCAATAGTCACTTCAGCGGCCAGTGGTTTGGCAGTTGCGACAATGGTGACCGTTGCTGGTCATTTCGACTTTCATTTACTTGCATACAAGGTGCCATTATGGTTTTTGATCTTACCATTGTTGGCCGTGGCAGAATTTTCAGCCTTAAGTGTCACATTGCTCCGAAATCGGAGGACCGAGGCTTTTTTCGCCCCGTGCGCCCTAAACGAGAAACGGCATATAGCGGAACTGATTCACAATTTACATGACGTATTGGACGTGCATCAGCTGAATCTTGAGGCTTATTCAGCGATCTTGATCGACGGCTGATCGTTGCAGCTCAGCAGATGTCTCACAAGATCGATAGCGCCGCCCTGAATAAGCCTCCTTGTATTAAAAGTGCCACGCCGAAACTACGCGCATACTGGACAATTGCGTCACCTTCGAAGTTTGCGGAGGCAGCGCGGTAAGTATTTCGGGGGCATTGTGATTCCAACTGAGCCTGAATTGATACGCCCCGACTTGAAAGAGTTCTGTTCTCTTGCTTCATATCCAGTTGTATTTGTGGATATAGAGCCGTTTGTTCAGGCTGAGGAATATCCGTGAGGCACAGCTTTTGTCGGGTATCATCAGGATGCTATCGGATCTTGTGCGGCAAGCTACGTAGAGGAACACGCTAGGAATTCTCGGCTTTCCCGTCCGCAAATATGGGTGATAGCAGGGAAGTGGTACACTGGACGCCAGCTTGAGTTTATTAAAAAACTTAGGTCTTGTTTCGAAAATGCCGAGTTCCTTGTTGATGAGAGTGGAGAGTACAGCAGGGCGCGTGCTCGTGTAATAGTATGCCGAAATATTCAGGATAAATCTCAAGAAAAAGTCATGCCACATTATATCTTCTGCACCAATGATGAGATGGCCCTGGGTGCAGTAGATGCTCTACGTACTGCTGATATCGGAAATGACGGTTCGGTCGTGGTTGTTGGTGTCGACGGTACGCCGGAGGCGCGAGCGCTCATCGATTCACAAACAACTCCGTTGCGCGCCACTGTAGTCCAGGATTCCTGCGAGATAGCCGAGGTAGCCGTTGATCGACTCGTGAGGATGAACCGTGGCGACGTAGTCAGGACCCGCACCTACTTGGAGCCCTATGTTTACAAGTCCAATCATTTGATCACGTCGCCCCGTCGCGCGGTTGCGATAAACGATTTAGATGAAACGATCGGACCATCCGGCGAGCGCATGGGCCCACCGAGGCATGGTTCGGCGTGAATCGCGGGCTTGGGGTCATAGGGTGAACGCACCACCAGGAATGATACCCTATTGCTCGCCCATTCGGCAACCAGAAGGAGCCATCGTCAGTGCAGGGTACGGAACTCGTTGCTGAGGAACGGGAAAACATCTCTCGGGAGCTCGCCGCCGGT
>JAFATF010000098.1 GCA_019244045.1 Acidobacteriota bacterium | reverse complement strand
GACTTCGTGACAGCCTACAACTTCGCTCGCCGTCTCAAGATCCTCAAAGGGCTCTCGCCCTATGAGTACATCTGCAACGCCTGGACAAAAGAGCCAGCTCGCTTCATCCTCGACCCGATCCAGCAAATGCCGGGACTAAACACCTAGAGGACAGATCGAATCGCAGTGACAAGGAGAATGATTGCCATCCAAGAGAGGGCGGACAGCGCACCTATGACGAGCACGGAAAGCCCCATTGGTAATCGTGATTCGCGCTCGCCCGGCCTAAATTGGCGGCGGCTTGCGTCCGCGTGATGAAAGAAAGCTCGTCATCTGCGTCCTCGAATCAACCAGCAAAACCTAAGCACAAAACAATGCTCTAGCTGTAAAGTTTTGTGTCTCTTCACGACGTGAGCAGTCGATACGCGGTAACCTCCTGATAACCGCGAGATTTTCCTGTCTTTCGGAGCTGTGTTCTTTTTGGTACATGCTCAGGTAGCCAAGGACGGGATGACGTGCGGCACGCGGCGATTCGTCGCGCGAGGAACTGCGCTAGAGACAAAGGCAGGTACTTTGCCCAGCCACAGATTTTTGTGCGATTCGGGGCGAGCAACTGCCTTAAGGTAGGTAGACACCTGCGCGAGGTATCGGTAGGCTAGATTAAGACTAAAAATAGCTAACATTTTGATGCGGGTAGATGACGGATCGACAGCAGATCGCCGCCGCAGTGAAAACCGAGCGGGAAGGGGTCTCTCTCCCCCTTATCAGCGTCCTCGGAATCGGATCGGACGGTTGGCCGATGTGATCGTCGCGTGTTCGCTTTTAACGTTTACTCTGCCCCTCATCGTTTTTATTGCGGTTGCGATCAAATGCGAGAGTCCCGGGCGCGTCCTGTCACGCCAAGAACGGCTTCGGGCTGGCCGCCGACACCAGGTTCTGCTGAAATTCCGTACAACGGTTAACCAGGGCGAACGGGATTGGCGGCGTGGTTGGCGGCTGACCCGAATGGGTCAGCTTCTGCGGTACACTCGTATGGACGAATTACCCCAGCTCTTCGACGTGCTGCGTGGTGAGGTGAGCTTAGCCGAGCTCTTCAACCGGTGACCGTCTCCACAACCCCGGAGGGATCATGCCAGTAGTTTTCCGTGCGATCGTGTTCGGACTGTTTGGCTTTGTTTTCGTGGCGCCGGCCGCTTCTGCACAAGGCGTTCCTGGCCTCGATTCACGAGGCACGCTCCCGGCAACCGCTTCCCCGCCCGATGGCGAGGCCTCAACCGTCGTTCCGTCTGCCATTCCAAATCAGATCTGCCATCGTCATTGAAATCGTCCGCCGAAGACTTGCCAGCCGGCGCCATTGTCAGAAACCGGCTTGATCTGTTAAACCTCCGATAAACGTCTGTCCCCATTCTGTTTCTGCAATTATGTTACACCTTTCGTGGCGAATAATTCGGTGCGCGCTGGGCGCAGTACCGTCGGCTACATCTTTAGCCGTAGCGGAATGCGATTAGCGCGCTCGGGTTGTACTTCTTTTGGAGGGCAATGCCGCAACATCAGTACCGCAATCCCGCGGTCATGAGAAGTCTCGATATGACGGAAAACGTAAATAGTAACCAGATGGATGCAGCTAAGATCACCAGTGCTCTTCGTTCTAGGGATTTCCTAGATTTAAGCGCTTCATACCTAGTACGCAGGACGAGATTCTCGGTTTTTAATTTGTCGTTTGAAGATTCCAGCTCATTAATTTTCAGGCTTAATGCCGACAGAAACTCCTCCGCCGGGAGCTGATCTACGATTTCATTGGATTTGGATTTATATGGCGCAGCTTCCGTTGGATCACACGCCTCGTCATCGAGCGCAGTCATCGAAAGTAGAAACCAAGCCTGGCCCGTGGGCAACTGTACTTTGTGGAAGACTGCTGAAACGTGAGGGTGTTGTCAAGTTGGGCAAATTTCGCATCAATTCTGAACCTCTGCTCCGAATAGCTCTTTGTTGAGCCCCACAACCCATCCCGCGAACTCGCGGCCGGACCGGAAACGCCGAAGGCATCGCCGGCATCGTGTTGGCGATGGCCATGGCCGTGATCGGCCCGGCGCCGGGATCGAAGCCAGGCGCGGCTAACCTCGTTCGTGCGATGGAGCGCGTCACTCTCGTCTCCAGAGCATAGATGCTTCGCCGGACGCTCGCCAGTCTGATTTACGGTCAGCATCAGCGCCTCCCGTGCAATGGGTTGAACCGGGGGGTCGCGTAACTGCCCGGCCGGTGCGCCCGCATTGCATTCCCCAGCATTGTGCGCCGACGCACGAGCAGCTCGCGTGTGGGGCCTGCTTCTCGGCCGATGCCTCTGAGGGCCTTTAGGCCGCTTGGCGAAGTCGTAGGCGGCGACAAGGTCCGCCAGATGACTGCGC
>JAFATF010000071.1 GCA_019244045.1 Acidobacteriota bacterium | reverse complement strand
AGCGATCGAGCACGGGCCCACTGCTCCAGTGTGTTTCGTTGCTCAACCGTGAGTTCGAGGCTGGGTGCAATTCGCATTGGCTCACGTCTCCTACTATATAGACGTGAGCAGAAGATAAAGGTTATCACTTATGACGCACTACACTAGACCCAGCAGATAGCCGAAGCCAGCAATCCGTGGCGCCTGACGCAAGCTTAATCCGTCACGGCGAGCCGTCGAACTCATTGGCGTCTCCCGGGCATTGCCGCACTCGGTTAACGGTCCAAGACAAATGCAAAAGCCCACTATGCTAGCACGACGCTTCACGGATACTCTGGAGGCCGTGCCGCATCTGGTGCGATGATCGGTCTGCAACAGTATTTTTCGGTTTGTTCCCGGAGTGCAGCGTATTCATCAGATTGCGAGCGAGTCACGTATCCTCATTCTTTTACGATTCCCCACAGCTCGGGGCTTAATGGAAATGTCTGCTACGTTGCGATCGACAACTCCTGCCGAGACGGTGCCTTAGGATTGGCCGCTTACATCGAACGAAAAGCATTGTTCGCATGAAGGGAGCCGATCATTGCGATAACCACCGATAGGCATACCGCTATTCAGTAGAAGGATTGGAAATGAGAGGAGCTCACTATTTGCGCATTTTGGCGGGATGATCTCCCACAGCTGCGCATGGTTCGAGGTAAAAATCTGGGATTGACACCGCCTCTAGTGAGAATGATTGTCGTAAGCCACCAGTCATTTGCAGCACGAGTTCTTGAGCGAGGAAGTCGAAGCACAACTCGAACGACCAGCTGTGCTAGGCGATCACAGGGTAGGCAAGGAGCAATGACATGCAACTCGGCGAGACGGCGATAGCACGTGGCGCTGGATCGGAGCCCACCGCCGGGTCGTAGCTGTCCGAGAGCGGTTCGCGGGCTTCAGATCGTAGCGTTCGTGGCTTGCAATTACCAGTTCGGAAACCTGCTACCAGCCGCTCTACAGTGACTTCGGCGTCTTGCTAGGTATAGCTGAAGACGACGCATTACGCTATGGCTATTCGGCGGAGGTCACATCTGTAGCCCTGTGCTGGCTGCTCCATGTGACTTTGTGAACACCGGTATGGCTGCGACAACAAGACGAGTCAAGCGAAATTGGAAACGGCGATATCGCGCTATACTGACCGGCTCAAAACCACGGAGGGTCGCCATGAAACGCATGTTGTTTCTTTGGTTCACTTTTGTGCTTGCCGGAACCTTGAAAGCGCAGACAAGTCCGACGGTGCTGGTGGTTCGCGGTGGAACATTGGTCGACGTGGCCTCAGGCAGGGAAATTTCCGACAGCATCATTGTGATAAGGGGCGAATGGATCGAGCGGATCGGCTCGGAAAACACAGTCATTCCTGAAGGCGCGCAGATCGTGGACGCGAAGGGCAAGTGGATCATTCCCGGGCTTATCGATTCACATGCGCACGCAGAGAATCCGGATGAGACACCCTTCAGCTTGTACTTAGCAAATGGTGTTACCACCATTCGCAACCCGGGCGGAAACATCACCGTATTGCGATTGACGCGGGACCGGCTCCTACGCCGCGAGCTCATTGGACCGCGGTTATTCTTCTCCGGACCCCTGCTCGACGGGATTCCGCCGGTCTGGCCCGACATGAGTCTGCTCGTCGACACGCCAGAACGAGCGAGAAGCGCCGTGAATTTCCTCGCAGACCAGGGCGTGGACTTTGCGAAGGTTTATAACAACGTCAAAGAACCGGAGCTCAAGGCGATCATTGAGACCGCGAATGAACGTGGATTGCCGGTGGCAGGGCACATTCCACGCTCAATGACCATGACCCACGCTGTCGAGCTGGGCGTGACCAGACTCGAACACATTCGCATCACTGGAAGAGAAATGCTAAGCCCCGAGGAGGCAGACAAAATCGATCCTTTGCCCCTTGGAAAGCGTGAGCCATTGCTGTGGCAACAATTCGACTTGCAATCGGAAAAGATGCGGGCATTGGTCCAGCGACTTGCACAAGCCGGGATATTTCTTGATCCGACACTGGTCATTGCAAGACAAACGGAAGTACCAAATCTGGATGCTGACAAGAAGGATCCTAATAACCAATATCTGTCTCCGAACATCGTCGAGCGGTACGTCAATCTAAAGAGTCCCATTTACGAGCTTCCTGCTGAACTCCAGGCTGCTGGCCTTGAAGCATTCCACAAGCAAGAGAAATTTGTGGGAATGTGCAACCGAGCTGGAGTCAAGATTATTGCGGGCACGGACGGACCCGGCCTAGGAAGTCTGTTGCCGGGCTTCGGATTGCATCGCGAACTGGAACTGCTAGTAGAGTCAGGGTTGAGCCCCTTGCAAGCGCTCCGAGCCGCCAGTTTGACGGCCGCCGAAGCTCTGGGCAAGGAGGATCGGCTGGGAACAGTTGAACCTGGCAAGTTTGCGGACATGGTCGTGCTAGACGCTGATCCTCTGCGGGAGATCCAAAACCTGACGAAAATTCAGCTGGTAGTCGAAGGCGGCAAAACCTATGCTCCTGATGCCTTGTTGCAACAAGCTCGGTCATTAGCTAACCGGTAGCCCTGAACCGAAGTCGATCTTTGCCCAGTCGGGTTCGATGGTGTGAACAAGTACTGCATCAGGAACCCAGCATCCGGCTTTGCCCTCTATCCGCCAAAGGTCCACATTGCCGACGAACCAGCGAACTTGAGTACGGACTGGCCCAACGGAAACTCCTTCCCGTGGCGCGGCAGATTGCGCATGCGCATTTTAATCTTTCGTATCCCACGAATATTTTCGCTGGCCGGGATGAGATGCAAGTCAAAATCAGGGCCGGGCAGGGCGACGACTTCCTCATTCTGGTTTTCCTGGATGTGGTGCCCCAACTGAAGACATAGGTCGATCAGATTGTCCTTAGCAAGGGCATCGACCGCCACGGTCAATCCGACCACATCTTCCAGGTATGGTTCGTCCATGGGCGTTAGGACCTCGGAATAGCGCCGCAGGATGTCTTTCCGCGTAATGCCGCGGTTTGCTCCCTTCGCTTGCGGGTTCCAGTTGGCCAAAAACTCGGGGTGGTATTCCATCACCCAGCAACTCAATCCGCTCTCATAGGGAAGGCTGCTGGACGTCGCCATAAAAAACCAGGGAATCTGCTTGCCCTGATGCAGCCGAGTGACTAACTTCACGCTTGGTTCGAGGCTGGAGCCAAGCTTTTCGTGCAAAGCTTTGATGGCTCCCGACTGGTCCACGCCAAACGCAATCGCAGAGTCTCCAGCTTGATCTTTGGGGGAATTGCCGACATCAAAGAACTCGAAATATGTATTGATCCCGTAGAAGTAGAGGCCCGTGTAGGTCATCTCGGCATTTGTCGTGGTTCGCTTTTCATTTACAGCGAATTGCGTACGCAGAAACGGATCTTTTTCGATTGCTTGGTAGGTAGGGGAATCCAGAACCACATAAAAATGGTTCAGGAAGACTCGAGGCAATAAATCTGGTGGAGAAGCGCTCATAATAATGAAGTCACGCCGGATTCCTGAGTTCCGCCCCCAGAGGCTGTGCGTGGTTTTCGCGGCGAAGCCACAGCCCTCCAAGCAACGCAACACTTGCGACCGCACATAGGAGGCCGTAGCCGGTCGTATAGCTTCCGGTTTTATCAACGGCGTATCCCACCAGTAGCTGGACAACAAATCCCAAACCGT
>JAFATF010000012.1 GCA_019244045.1 Acidobacteriota bacterium | reverse complement strand
GAAGATGCGCGATGTTGCGCGCTCGGGAATCACCCACATCCTTAGCATGGCCTGGGAATTCGACGAGACTGAACTGGCGGCGGCTTACCGAATTCGGGTTTTTCTGAACTCGGTCGACGATGACTTTGCGCCCAAGTCTCCACAGGTTCTATCACGCGGAGTTGAGTTTGCCTTAAGCGTGCTTGAGCAAGCGGATACAAAGCTTTTAATTCACTGCGTGGCCGGCCGTCACCGCGGGCCGATGATGGCCCTGGCCGTTCTGTGCGCACTCGGCTGGGAAATAAACGATGCCATGCGCCACATCTCGCACGCCAGGCCGGTGGTGGATTGGGCCCCGGCCTACGTCGAGAGCGTCGCCAATTTCGTCGAGCAGTATCTGCCCGGGATACCGCCAGATGACGCGGCCGCTCGGCTGAACGCCGATCGACACTCCCCCTAGGTCGCAAGTCAAAGAAACGAGGACTGTTTCCTATGCAGATCGAATCCAACCAGTCCGCGGTGCCGATTCCGAGCCGAATCCCAACCTCCGAGTTAACCGAGCGCATTCAAAAATTAGGAGAATGGTTCCATAACCTGGACCTATGCGGGGTCAAGACAGCCCCGAATCACTTCTTAGGCGACTTTCCCAACGTCAAGTGGAAGCAAATCTCCCCGGCGATTCCCGAGCATCTCGAGGGAGTCACGGTCTTGGACATTGGTTGTAATGGAGGGTTTTACTCGATTGAGATGAAACGCCGGGGTGCGACGCGCGTTCTAGGAATTGATGTTGATGATCGCTATCTCAACCAAGCTCGTTTTGCGGCTGAAACTTTGGGCTGCAATATCGAATTTGAAAAGCGATCCGTGTATGCGGTGGACCAGATTCCCGGGCAATTCGACTTTGTGTTGTTTATGGGGGTTTTTTACCACCTGCGCTATCCCTTGTACGCATTAGATCGCGTAATCAAGAAAGTGCGTGGCACACTGGTATTCCAGACCATGATCCGGGGTTCGGAAACGGTACGCTCGCTGGAATCGGACTATCCTTTCTGGAACAAGGAAATCTTTTTCGATCCGGACTTTCCGGCCATGTACTTCATCGAAAAGAGCTATTCGAATGATCCCACCAATTGGTGGATTCCCAATTGCGCCGCCATGGAAGGCATGCTACACAGCTCGGGGCTTACGATTATTGCTCACCCGGAAAACGAGACCTGGATATGCAAGCCTTCTCAGGTCACACGCGATGGACGTTACATTCTGGATATGGAATTGGACGGAACTCTTTAGTGGTAATCATCTAAAAGGGGAAAGCGATGGTCGAGGCAATCATGGTATGGAATGAGCCCAATAATCTTTCGCATTGGGATTTCCACATCGATCCGGACTGGAAGATCTTTTCGGCGATGGCGCTGGCAGCCGCGCGCAGGATTCGGCAGATGAATCCCAGCCTGAAGATTGTGCTGGGAGGTATATCGCCGATCGATCCCAATTTCATCAAGCTGCTGGGCAGCTATGGCCTGCTGGATGCAATCGACGTCATCGCGCTGCACGGATTTCCTCTGGACTGGAATCATTGGAATATTTATCAATGGCCCGAAAAGATCGAGGAAATACGCGGCGTAACCAGCAAACCCGTATGGGTGTCAGAAGCTGGCGTATCCAGCTTCGGTGCCGAAGAGGTACAGGCCTTCGGATTACAAAAAACGGCCGAGCTGCTGCTGCCGCGGGTTGAACGGGTGCATTGGTACAGCCTTCTGGATCTGCCGGCAACCTGGACAGCAACGACACGCCATAAAGAGGCCGAGGGCAGCGCCTACTACCGCCACTACTACATGGGCCTGGTGAAGGAGGATGGCACGCCGAAACTCGCGAGCAAAGACTTCCCCCAGGGCCTCGGGATCTGTCAATGGTTCCACTTCGAGGATCACCGGCTCGCCTCTGCCGTCGATTGGCTGCGCAGGTTTAAGGTGAAATATTTGCGCACCGGAATCAGCTGGGCTGATTCGTTTCGCCCCAATGCGGAAGCCTGGTTTGATCGTCAAATGGGTGCACTTGAGGAATTCGCGACCACCTTAACTCTGTGTTTCACGCCAGAACATCTTGGCAGAGTTCCCCATTACACCAGCCCGCCGAAAAATCCTGAGAACTTTGCAGACTTTGTGGCTTGGGTCGTCGCTCGTTACGCGAGTGGATCGGCAACTTGGCCGAGCGTCTCGCAAGATCTGCGCACGATTATGTCAAATAATTCGCCTGCCGCCGTGTAATTACGCCGTAAATGCCGCTATCGGCCACTGTGTGCAGGCCCGCCATTCTGACGCGTGCTTCTGGGGAGCAAACCACGATTAAGGAAAGTAGAAGAACGTTACTCACCTAGGCATCTTACCCGTACTTAGATTTCATCCAAGTTGCGCCGAAACAATTGGCGCGCTTGGATTTGGCGCTCGTGGGCTGCGAGTCTCAGCCCATTTCGAGTCGTTCGCAATCGACGAAAGGAGCCAGCAAGCAAGTGGCGGGGAAAAAGATTCTGATCACCGGTGGGGCTGGATTTGTGGGTTCTCACACGGCGGACCGACTTCTCAAGTTGGGTTGCGAGGTTCGCGTGTACGACAGTCTCCGGGAACAAGTGCATGGGGTGCAGTTTCCCTCGTACCTCGCGAAGGAGGTTGAGTTCATTCGCGGCGACATGCGCAACCTTTCACATTTAACGCGGGTCGTGCGGGACGTAGAGGTGATCTACCATTTGGCAGCAGCGGTGGGGGTGGGACAGTCCATGTACCGCATCGCCGATTACACGGCAACCAACACCTTAGGTACGGCGAATCTACTGCAAGCCGTTCTGGACAGTCGGGTCGAGCTCGAGAAGATCATCGTAGCCTCTTCGATGTCGATCTACGGTGAAGGCGAGTATTCCTGCAGTGACTGTGGGGAAGTGGCTCCCGCCATGCGATCGGCTGGCCAGCTGCAGAAAAAGAAATGGGAGTTGTCCTGCCCCCAGTGTGGCCAGAGCGTCTCACCAATACCGACGCGCGAATCGAAGCCGCTCAATTGCAGCTCGATATATGCCCTCTCCAAGAAAGATCAGGAAGAGATGGTTCTGCTGTTCGGGCGCACCTATGATATTCCCGCGGTGGCGCTCCGCTACTTCAATATCTATGGTACCCGCCAGGCACTCTCGAATCCTTATACCGGAGTAGTCGCGATTTTTGCCTCCCGGCTGATGAACGGAAACCCTCCAGTGGTATTTGAAGACGGATCGCAGCTGCGCGATTTCGTGAGTGTACATGACATCGTCGAGGCCAATATCCTTGCCATGGATCACCCCGAAGCACATGGCATGGCTCTGAACATCGGTTCGGGCCAGCCGATTTCGATCCGGGAAATCGCAACAGAGCTGGCGAACCCTCTGGGGGTGCAGATCCCTATCGAGATCACTGGCAAATACCGAGCCGGAGACATACGTCACTGCTTCGCCGATATCTCTCGGGCGGCGCGGGTGCTCGGGTATCAGCCAAAAGTTAAGTTCTCCGCGGGGCTGAAGGAACTCGTGAGCTGGTTACAGTCGCAGAGCGCGAAGGACCGGGTCGCCGACGCCATCGAGACCCTGGAAGGCCGCGGATTGGTTGCATAGCGGGCCAGAGGGGGACAGTAACTGACACAGAAGGGAGGGTAATGAAAGACATGAAGAACGTGGTGCCGATTCGCTCAGTATTGATTTTCGGCGGTGCTGGGTTTATCGGCTCGAATTGGGCCCATCATCTGCTCAAGACGAGCGATGCTAAAGTCCACATCTTCGATAACCTGTCTCGTCGTGGAGTGCACCACAACCTGGAATGGCTGAAAAAAATGGGCTGCGCTGACCGGCTGGAGGTCACCGTGGGCGACATTCGTGACGCTGCTCGGGTCGAGCATGCAGTCGAAAGGGCAACCGAGATTTATCATTTTGCCGCACAGGTCGCGGTAACTACTTCGGTCGAAGATCCTCGTTCTGATCTCGCCGTGAATGTGGGCGGAACTTTTAACATTCTGGAAGCAGCGCGTAAGACCTGTCGCCGCCCCTTTCTGCTGTTCACCTCGACCAACAAAGTTTATGGCAGCCTCGATGCTCGTTCGCTGGTTCGTGCAGCAACGCGTTATAGCACGGGGGAGGGCGACTCGATTTCTGAGTTGCAGCCGCTCGACTTTCATTCCCCCTACGGCTGCTCCAAGGGCGCCGCCGACCAGTACGTTCATGATTATGCACGCATCTACGAGGTGCCCACGGTGGTCTTCCGCATGTCGTGCATCGCCGGGCCGCGGCAGTTTGGCAACGAAGATCAGGGCTGGGTGGCTCACTTTCTGTATTCCGCCCTGCGGAAAGAACGAATCACCATCTATGGAGACGGACGGCAGGTCCGCGACGTGCTTGCCGTCGAAGATCTGATCTCCGCCTTTGAAGCCGTACGCAACCACCTGACCAGGACAGCCGGCGAGATCTATAACGTAGGGGGCGGCTTTGCCAATTCTGTCTCTCTCCTCGAGTTGATCGAACAAATCAGGCACTTGACGGGCCAACGCCTGGAATTTGATGTGCAGCCAGTCCGTCCGGGCGATCAGGCGGTCTATGTCACCCACTATGGGAAGCTACATCGTGATACCGGATGGCAACCGCAACAGAGTGTCACCGACACCCTGGCAAAGATGTACGCCTGGTGGAAGGAAAATCGCGAGCTGTTCCGCACTGCGGGAGTCACCGCGCGTTTCACCGTTCCCGAGTTGCGGCACGCTCCCGGCGTGGTTTCATGAAATTCGCTCTGGTCAATCCGGCTTGGGAATTTCGCGAGGCCACATTTATATGCCCCCAACCCCACTATCCTTTGCCCCTGCTGTTTGCCTTCGAGCGCTTGCGCGCGGCTGGCCAGGAAGCCATGGTGCTCGATGCCCAACTCGGCAAGCTCAGCCTCGCGCAAGCCAAACGGCGGCTCGATCGCTTCAAACCTGATTACCTAGTCGTAGCCACCAGCCCGTACTTATTCCGGCCGTGTCCACCTCCGCAATTCGGATTGCTCCGCAACTGGCTCGCGGAACTGGACCAAATGGCCATCAAGGTAGCGATTGGGCCGCTGGCGTCGCTTACGCCGGCCTTAACCATGCGCAGACTCGACTGCCATGTAGCCATTCGGGGAGAGCCAGAGGAAGTACTGGCCGAACTGCCTTTGCGGCCATGGTCGGAGATCGAGGGTTGCTGCTGGATGGATAAAGACGGCGCACACATCAGCCCATCGCTGGCGCGGAGCAACATGCGCAACTTGGGGGCGCTCTCCTTCGATAATTACGATCTCGAGCTACGTAGGCATTGCCACGGCTTAGTTTCGACCGGCGGACACGGCGGCGAGCTCGAGCTCGCGCGCAAAGCCCAGGGGAACTCCAACGAGACAGTATTGCGCGGGTTTCGAGAACGCGATGTGCGGCAGGTTCTGAAAGAAATCGATGCGCTTGTCGCGCGCGGCGTCGATTATATCTATTGGACGGATGAGATTTTCCCGGTAAGCAGAAACGTCGAGCACTTGCTCGATGAGATTGCCAAGCGACCTATTCGCATCGGCCTGAGGACGCGAATCGATCTATGGACAGAGGAAACTGTCGACCTGCTCGGGCGAGCCCACTGCGTCTCGCTCGAGTGCGATAGCGAGAACGATTCACAGCCCATACCGGGCGGCCGTTTGAGCAACCCGCGAATTTGCGAGCTGCTCATTTACGCCCGGAAACAAATTCCATCGGTCCAGGTGAACCTCATCTTGGGCGAGCGCGATGAGCAGATGCACCCGAGCTCCTGGCAGGAGCTCAAGCGCGGAGGTGTACGGGTGAGCGAGTCGGCGCCTCGGTTCCCCTATCCGGGAACATCGAGGTATGAACAGATTTTCGGCCCCCCTGACGAGTATGCTTGGGAACGCGCTTATCATTACTACTTTGACCTCTTCCATGATCAGGGCTCGAGCGATTTTCAGCCCCATACTCCGCCAACTATCGAGGGTAGGGAATGCACGTTTTGATCACCGCGGATACCGTGGGCGGTGTGTGGACGTACACACGAGAACTGGTGAGCGGTTTGATGCCGAGAGGCTACCGAGTTACTCTGGTCAGCTTCGGCAAGCTCCCCGCAAGGTCGCAAGTGGCATGGATGCAGGGTTTGGCTGGTTTGGACTACCGTCCAACTCCCTACGCGCTCGAGTGGATGCTCAATTCCGAAGAGGACATCGAGCTTTCGAAGAAATATCTCGAAGAACTGATTGCTGAAGTCCGACCTGACCTGGTGCAGTTCAGCCAGTACGCGTATGGTGCCATTCGAGCGAACGTACCCAAAATTGTAGTGGCTCACAGCGATGTCATCAGTTGGTGGACGGCGGTACGAGGTGAGCCCCCCGAGAGAACGGGGTGGATCGCCGACTATTGCCGCACCGTCAGCAGCGGTCTGAGCGGAGCAGATGCGGTCATCGCACCCTCCCATGCCATGCTGAGTAGTCTTCGCGTACACTATCTGCCGCCCCTTAGAGGCGAGGTGATCTATAACGGGCGTGATCCCGCGCTCTTTGATGCGAACACTCGCAAGCGGGCTCAGGTGGTATCTGTGGGCCGCATCTGGGACGAGGCCAAGCAGGTCTCGCTTCTCCGCGAGTATAACCATCCGGCGCCGGTGTTCATCGTAGGTTCCGATCAGCATCCTGAGCATGGGAGCAACTACCCTGGCCGAGAAAGCTGCTCGGGGATCACGTTCTCGGGGCCAAAAACCGAAGAAGAAATTCGCACGCTTCTTGCTTCAAGCTCGATCTATGCCGCCTGTTCCTGCTATGAGCCCTTCGGGCTTGCTCCCCTTGAAGCGGCGCTTTCCCGTTGCGCACTGATTGCCAATGACATACCCAGCTTCCGGGAGGTGTGGGGAGATGCGGCTTATTATTTTGCGACCCACAAGGCCGATGGTCTGGCCGACGCCATTCGTCGCCTGGTCAATGATCGAGCACTGTGCCGGGAGTATGGAGAGCGGGCATACCAGCGGGCAGCGAGCAAGTTCACCAGGGAACGGATGATTGACCGCTATGAACAGCTTTATGCCAGCTTAGTGGGTCAGGAGGCGCTTCGGTGAGCGCGCGCTTAAGTTTCCGCATTTTTGCGCATTCCTGGACCTCGGACTGGAACCATGGCAACGCGCATTTTTTGCGAGGACTCGCCCAGGAGCTGGTGAACTTGGGGCATGAGGTTCACTGCTACGAGGAAGCTAATTCCTGGTCGCGTCTAAATCTGCGCGAGGAAGGGGCGGAGGCTGAAGCACGTGCTTTGCGGCAATTTCGTGAAGCCTTCCCCCGGCTCGATGTGCGGGTCTATCAGAATGGCCCTGGCTTGCAATCTTTTCTCGACGAGGAGATGCGCGGCGCCAATATCGTTCTGGTGCACGAATGGAACCAGCCGGAAGTGGTGAAGGCGTTACTCGATCGCAAGCATAGGATGGGTTTTCGCGCGCTTTTTCATGATACCCACCATCGCGCCTATACCAGCGCCAAGGAAATTCTGCAATTCAATTTGGCTCAGTTTGACGGGGTATTGGCCTTTGGCGGCGCAATTCGGAAAATTTACCGGGAAGCATTCGGGATAAAAAGGGCATGGACTTTTCACGAAGCCGCCGATACAGCCCATTTTGGCTGCCAGCCGGCAGAAAAGCGAAGCGACGTGATCTGGGTCGGGAACTGGGGCGATGAGGAGCGGACGCGTGAGTTGGAAGAATTTCTCATCCAGCCCGCCACCAAGCTGCGGCCGAAATGTCACATTTACGGAGTTCGCTATCCCCAGCAAGCACGGCTTCGACTGGCCACGGCCGGACTTGAATACCGCGGCTATCTTCCCAACCTGGACGCGCCTCGCGCGTACGGGGAGAGTCTAATCACACTGCACATCCCGCGGCGGTTCTATGCGAATGGCCTTAGCGGCGTTCCAACCATTCGCGTATTTGAGACCTTAGCTTGCGGCATACCCCTTGTGTGCGCTCCCTGGACAGACACGGACGGGCTGTTCACGGCAGGCGAAGACTACGTCTCGGTCTTGAACGGACGAGCCATGGAGGGCGAGATGCGCCACCTAATAGAGGACGAAAATGCGCGCAAGCAGCTTGCCGCCCAGGGCCGCAAAACCATCGAGAACCGCCACACCTGTCGTCACCGTGCCCGCCAGCTGCTTGAGATCTGCGAGGAACTCGACAAATGAAAATCTTCGTCTTCGGCTCCAGTCTGACCTCGTCGTACTGGAATGGCGCGGCAACCTATTACCGCGGCCTGTACAAGAGCCTCCATGCCCTCGGTCACCACGTCA
>JAFATF010000742.1 GCA_019244045.1 Acidobacteriota bacterium | reverse complement strand
AAGTTCCTACTCTAACTCGAGGCGACCTGGAACGGGAACCCGGCCTCGGGCGCGTCCGATAACTTATGCGCCCCTGTAGTGCGCGTGTCATGCGGGACTATCCGCAAACCGGCACTACGGCAGGATGCGGCTCTTGCGCATTGATTGCAGACGCAATTATTTGAAATGGCAAGAACCTTGGAAAAAAAACTTGATTACGGACTTTCCCAGGGTGTAGGGCGGGGCTCATCAAACATGGACACGAACAACTTATCAGGCAGGCGACAATCCTATATGCGGCAGAGGTCATGGCGCATAAAACTTCAGGGGTCGTTGCTTGCCCTTGTAAAGCTCGAGGATGGAAGCCACCGGCGAGTACCGGTTCATCAACTCTCGGGCAGAGGCGGTCTGTTGACCATGAGCGATCCACTGCACGCACGTACCCCGGTAATTATCGTATTCCATATCGGCTCGAGCACGCTCCGTAGCCAGGCGGAGATGTTAGACCCGGTATGGGCAACTCGCGGGTACCTGCAACCTTTCCGCTTCACCGCTCTCGCCGGGCAACAAGAGCAGCAGCTCAAGCAAGAACTGGAATCACTGCTGAGAAGCGCTCGCCGGCGTCGTTCCCTTAGCTTGCAATGGGAACTGGAGGCTCCCTGAGCACAGTCCGGCAGCTCTACAGGAAAGCCTGTATCGACAGCCCTCTGAACTGCCCGTAGTCTTAGCGCTAGTTCTTCAGTGCTGCGTCAGGCGTGCCGGCATAACCCGCTACCCAGGTTCCCATTCAATGGCGAAGGAAAGGACACTGCACGAGGCCGGGAGACGGCGCTCGGGTGTAGTAGATAAAAACATTCTCAGCGATGCTGAGCGGGCCCGGTTCTGGCTGGCCGCCATTGTTAACTCCTCCGAAGATGCGATTGTTTCCAAGGACCTCAACGGCATCATCAATACCTGGAATATCGGCGCGGAGCGCTTGTTTGAATACACGGCCGCCGAGGCTGTGGGCAAGCCAATTACCATCATCATTCCTCTAGAGTTGAGGCACGAAGAGACCGAGATCCTGCGTCGCCTCCGGGCGGGGCAGGTCATCGACCATTTCGAGACGGTACGTGTCGCTAAATCGGGCCGGCGCATTAACATTTCACTTACAGTGTCTCCTATCCGCGATGAACAAGGCCGAATCATAGGCGCTTCTAAAATCGCGCGCGACATCACCCGCAGAGTGACGGTCGAGCGTGCTCTGAATGAGAGTGAGAACCGACTGCGCCTGGCGCAGGCGGCAGCTCATATCGGGACCTGGGAATGGGATCCTCGGAGTGGGAGCAGTTCTCTTTCGCCCGAGCTGCACGAAATCTTCGACACTGATCGGGCCGAGCCTCAGCATGACCAGGTGTGGAAGGCTCGGGTTCATCCGGACGACCTCTCGCGTATACAGCAAGCGATGTTGGATAGTGCCCACACCGGCAGCATGGAACTTGAATACCGCTATTACCACCCGCAGCGGGGACTGCGGTGGTTTTTCTGCAAGGGTCGACGGTTTTCCGATGACGACCTGCGCATGTTTGGCATCGTTCTGGACATCACCGAGCGTAAAGAAGCGGAAGAACGGCAACGTCAGAGCGAAGAACAGTTTCGTGCCCTGGCCGATTCCATTGCCCAGCTGGTCTGGATGGCGGAGGCAGATGGTTCTGTCGTCTGGTACAACCGCCGCTGGTACGAATACACGGGCACAAGCCCGGAACAGGTCGCAGGCTGGGGATGGCAATCGGTGTCCCATCCGACATGGCTGCCGAAAATAATGGAACGCTGGAAGGCAGCTCTTGCCACCGGCGAGCCTTTCGAAATGGAATTTCCCCTCCGAGGAGCCGACGGTGTGTTTCGCTGGTTTCTGACCCGAGCAGTTCCGGTGCGAGAACAACGCAACCGGGTGGTGCGCTGGTTTGGCACCAATACTAATGTGCATGAACAACGCGAAGCTAACAAAGCTCTTGAGACCAGCCGGCAAGAACTTAACAGTGCTCTCGCCCAGCTGACCAAGGCTCATGAGGAGTTAGAAATCAGAGTCAAGCAGCGTACCGCCGACCTGGAACGCGCGGAAGAGAGCTTGCGCGCACTCTCCGGACGTTTGCTGCAGGCTCAGGACGAAGAACGTCGTCGTATCGCCCGGGAGCTTCACGACAGCGCCGGACAGCTGCTCACGGCGCTCAACATGAACTTGGTGCCGATCCAAAGCGAAGCGCATAAGTTAGCTCCGGCTTCGGTGCGAGCCGTTAGTGAGAGCCTGCAGTTGATCGAACAGTTGTCAACAGAGCTGAGAACGATCTCCCATTTGCTCCATCCACCCATGCTGGAT
Source organism: Acidobacteriota bacterium (assembly GCA_019244045.1). Classification (GTDB taxonomy): domain Bacteria; phylum Acidobacteriota; class Terriglobia; order Terriglobales; family Acidobacteriaceae; genus Gp1-AA122. The sequence continues at coordinate 8,593 of JAFATF010000742.1, read as the reverse complement.
GAAGCCGGGCTGGAATTCGCTCTGCAGTGGTATGTGGAGGGCTTTGCCGAGCGCAGCAACATCGAAGTAGATTTTGAGTTTGCTCCCGACCTGGGGCGGCTTTCGCGCGATGCGGAAATTGCCATCTTCCGCCTGGTACAGGAGTCGCTGACCAATATTCATCGCCATTCTGACAGCGCTACAGCGAGCGTGCGGGTGTTCCGGGAAGGCGAGGAGATTGTGGCTCGCGTCAGCGATCAAGGCAGAGGAATGCCAGCCGAGTATCTTGACGGGCGTGGCATAGTCAAAGCCGGGGTGGGCGTGCAAGGCATGCGCGAGCGCTTGCGACAACTTAAAGGCAATCTCAAAATACACTCCGGTCCCGGCGGGACTACGGTCGAGGCGATCCTGCCCGCGCCGGTGGCGCAGTTGAGCACACCGGCCCAAGCCGTGTAGGCCTCGAGATCCTCCTTTTTTGTGCCCGCTGAGCGGAATTGGGGTTTGCGTCGCGAGAAGGATCGAGTTCGGTGCTGGGCCACTTTGAGCAGGAACCGCGATGAAAGCCGCCGTTCTGACCTCTCCTGGAGAAATTTTCAGTCAACCGCTTAAGATCCTCGATATGCCCAAGCCGGCACCTCGACCGGGATATGTATTGTTACGCGTGCGTGCCTGTGGAGTGTGCCGTACAGATCTCCACATCATTGAGGGCGAGCTCGCTCCCCGCCGTTCACCGCTGATCCCAGGGCACCAGATCGTCGCTGAAATCGCAGCAGGGGCGGCCTCCGCCCCAGTGGGGACACGGGTGGGAGTCTCCTGGATTGGGGGCGTGGACGGATCCTGCTGGTACTGTCAGCATCAGATGGAGAACCTCTGTGATAACCCCGTGTTCAGCGGTTACACGGTCGATGGCGGCTATGCCGAATATGCTCTCGCCCGTTCTGATTTCATATTTCCCCTCCCCGAGGGCCTCGACGATTTACACGCAGCACCACTCCTCTGCGCAGGCATCATTGGTTTTCGCAGTTTGCGGGTCGCCGGAGTACAGCCTGGCGAACGTGTAGGTCTGTTTGGGTTCGGTGCGTCGGCACACCTGGCCTTGCCCATCCTGCAGGCCTGGAACTGCAAGGTGTACGTGTCCACCCGGGGAGAAACGCACCGCCGACTGGCAGCGACGCTTGGCGCTAGCTGGGTAGGGGGTGACACGGAGATGCCGCCTATTGCACTTGACCGCGCTATCACCTTCGCGCCCAGTGGCGACGTGGTGCTGGCTGCCTTAGCGAGCCTTCGCAAAGGTGGAGTTGTTGCGGTCAATGCGATTCACCTCGACCGCATTCCGGAATTCGATTATGACAAGCTACTCTGGGGAGAACGGCAGGTGCGAAGTGTCACGAATCTGACGCGGTCCGATGCTACTGACTTCCTGCATTTGGCCGCCCAGATCCGGCTAGAACCTGAGATTACGGTTTTTCCCTTGCATAGCGCCAATGATGCGCTCGCGGCCGTCAAGCAGAACGCGATTACAGGAGCTGCAGTGATCGTTCTCTAGCTGGCGATCAGGTGGAGGACAAATAGCGCGGTTCGCAGCTCTGCTTACGAACGTTGTCGGCGGGACAATCGGTATCGGTAGGAGGCGCGGGTGTTACGGGTAGCGGAATTCTGAAGGGGAGAACCGTGGCCGGAGGCGCCAGCGGAGGCAAAGGTGACGCCAGAGTATTCGGTTGAACGTTAGCTACGGCCAGAATCAACAGTCCGACTTCGATCATGATCAAGAATGCGAATATGATCGTCCGCATGTTCACTACCTGCCGCAGGCAAGATGCGCTTGCCGGAAACATTTTCAGACCATTGGTTGGATGTTCTCGAACTGCTAGGGTTTGGTCGGCACTGGATGCTATTTTGGTGAAATGCAGTGCGCCTTCATAGACGAGTTCTAACCGCAGGGCAGCATGCATGCTTGCGCCAAAAACGATGAACAACCACGCGGCTCAGGTTCTTTTGTTGGTTTTTGTGTATGAGTATTCTGTTCAGCCTTGGTGGGAAACCCGTGTGGGTAGTAGTGCTCCTTCTGGTGGATCCCTGTTTTAGCCACAACTGGACTCGTTCATTTCGCTGGCGCAGCAATACTTTTCTATCTTGCAACCGGAGTCTTGCACTTGCCTGGTAAAAAATTGTCACCAGCCCTGGCCGCGGACATCTCGCGGGCAAGGCCAAGCTGCGGTGTAACCGCTAGGCGCTGAAGCAATGGGGTGATTGCTCGAAATTCGGCAGTAGGTACGCAAAGGAGGAACTCCCGCCGTGCTCCTGGCATCCAAACGGTCATGATTCTTGCGCTTCGAACGCCCGCCGAACCGGCCCCTCCGCCGGTGAAAGAGCCGCCCGAGGATGGTCCGGAAAATCCCAATATCCCGGTGCGGGAACCGGATCCGGTTGAACCGCCGCAGATCTAAGCCCGGGGTCATGCCCCCCCCCGGGAAATTTTCTGCTAACCAGTCGGCGCGAGGCTGCGTCTGTTGGGTGTTCGCCTGACGCAACGGCCGGCAGCGTCGGCTATCCCTCTCTCCTGTCCGATGTTGCCGGCCCTACTGCCCCGCTTCCTGGGCTAACGCGCACGCACGTTCCTAGCATCGTCATTGGCTTGGCAACGAAGCTCCGCGCGATCTGTGAGCTGGTGGGCTGGAACTGTTGCCATCTGCAGGTCCGACGGAAAGATTCGTACCGCCCGCCGTTTGGTGATGAAAGAAACTGCCCACTGGAACATCACAAGTAACCGATTGGCAAAGCCGATCAGAAAGTAGATGTGCACTACGGCCCAAGTAAGCCAGGCCAGAAATCCTGAAAAACGGAGGAAGTTGAGGTCAGCAATAGCATAGGTTCTGCCCACTATCGCCATGTTTCCCTTATCCCAATACCAGAATGGCGAGGGCGGTGAGGTATGTGCGATGCGTGTTTGGATCAACTTGGCAACGTATTTGCCTTCTTGAATGGCCGGTTGAGCGACGCCGGGCAGCAAAACCTTCTCTCGGCTGCGCTGTCCCAGCATATTTCGTGTGTAGGCCAAGACGGCAGCCGTGTCACCGATGACAAACACGTTTGGCCGACCAGGAAGCGATAGGTCCTCGGTTACTTTGACTCTGCCGGAGCGGTCGGTTTCCGCTCCCAACCATTTTCCCGCCGGCGAGGCGGTCACGCCGGCGCTCCAGATCACAGTGCGGGATCGAACGCGCGAACCGGCGACGATGACACCCTCACGATCAACTTTCTCCACCACTTGGTGAACACGGACCTGAACACCCAGTTCTTCGAGGTGTCGCTGGCTGCTGCGCGAGAGCGATTCGGGATAGCTCGGCAGAATGCGGGGTCCCGCTTCGTACAGCAGAATCCGCGCAGAGCGCGGATCAATATAGCGAAAGTCGCGGGCCAGTGCCAGGCGTGCCATCTCGGCCATGGTGCCAGCCATTTCAACTCCGGCAGTGCCACCTCCGACAATGACAAACGTCAACAACTCGTGCACCGCTTCGCAATCGGCTCCGTAGCGAGCGGCGATATTTTCAGCTTCTTCAAATGCCAACAGAATCTTGCCGCGGATACGATCGGCATCGTCTACTGTATCGAGACCGGGAGCAACTTCCTTCCATTCGTCATGGCCGAAATAGTTATAGTGAATGCCGGTAGCCACAATGAGAAAGTCATAAGCACTCGATCCCTGATCGGTCACGACAATTTGTCGTTTCACGTCAACTGCCGTGACCTCTGCCATGAGGACTTCTACATTCTGTTGCCGATGGAGAATGGAACGCAGAGGGGCAGCAACCTGATCGGCGGAAAGCAGACCGGTAGCGACTTGATACAACATCGGTCGAAACAGGTGATAGTTGTGCTTATCGATAACGGTTACGCGCACAGGCGCGCGCGCTAGTGCCCGGGCAGCGTACAAGCCGGCAAAACCTCCGCCCACGATAACCACGCGAGCAGCCTGCTGGTTACTTCGAAAGGCGTTCACTTTCGCTCCACCCCACCTACTTTGATGTCGGGCGGCGCAATCGGTTTCGCAAACCATTTCTGGGCTTTGTTGTAGGATTGGCCTCTCGCGGCCCGAGTCGGCCGGCTCTCGAAGCATGCCACACTAGACTCAGCTGCGGGCAAGCGAGCAGAGGATTCATAACAGTCACGAGGGAGGGTCTTTCGCGGGTTGTCTTGGACGGAAAGGCGCCTTCCACCACTCGAGGCTGCCGGCTTTACCAGTACGTGAAATTAAGTTGATCGAGGTACACGGTGTAGGGCTGCTGCCACTGGTTGCCATCCATCTGGTAATTGATCGTGATGCCTTGCCAAGACGTAGAAGTCGGACTTTCGTAGTAATTCAAGTTTTTCGTGATGCCGTTCAGCGAAATGGATTGAAACAGCAAGTGGCCATCGGAGGTACGTTGGACCTGAAGCACCAAATGGTTCCAGGCGTTAGCCTTCGGGTAGCACCCAATGCCGGTGGAATGCCACTGCATACCTTGATCGTCCCAGATATCCCACTGATTGCCACCCGCAATGCGACACTCATGGCCCCAAATATACGACTGGCCGTTGACGAATTGATTGATATCGAACTCTATGGCTTGCGAAGCTGACAGGTCCGAGATGTAGAAGTAGACATCATAAATGAAATTGTGAAGCGAAGAAGCAATCGTCTGATTGGAGTCGAACATGCCATGGGAGGAAAAATCTCCGATCAGGTGATTATTCCAAAGCGCGTCGGCGAACTGCGTCTGACCGCCCAGATTGAACTGCATAGCCGAACCGGTGATAGTGGGCGAGGTTATGCCCTGGCTGAAGGACCAGGTGACCTGCGGCCCGCCTGGTTGGCAGGAGGAGCAGATATTATAACTAGTCGGCAAAAGACCATACCCCGTCCATCCTGAACCCTTCTGCAGATTTGAAAAGGTATTTGTTCCCGGAGGCACGGACGCCGGAGGGAATTGCGGAGGTGGGGCTTGCACATTGATATTCACCGCCGCCGCGGCTGTCCCCCCGCAGTTATCCCAGGCTTTGACCGTAGTAGCGTACGTTCCTGGATTTAAATTCAGATTCGTATTCAAATGTGCCCCGTTCACCTGGAAAGCAAGGATCGTCGGCGCTGTGTAGATGCCCATTTTGCTAATGCCTGCAGCGCAGCTTGTGCTGGCGTTAGCGACGTATTGCACCGACGTTGCCACACTACTATGGTTGGCCGGTGCGGAAACATGCACCACGGATTGGCTTCTCGCAGACGCATTAGGTCCTTCGGCGGCTTGGTTCATCACGCTTTGCGCGCCTCCTCCACAGCCCGCCAGTAGGGCGGACAGCAATAGGGGGAAACACCGGTTCTTCATGCAGATACTCTCCAGCAATCAATTATTAGCAAGGTAGCAACTTGCGTGGGATTGCTGGAATTGTAAGGACTGATCTACTCAGGCTCAAGTACAGATTGGGGATCAACTCGCGATTGGTAAGGCCCAACCTGGGCTAGGACGCCCTGAACTCGACGGGTAGGATACCGTTCCGAATAGCGTAAAGGATTAGCTCACCGACGGAGTGGATCTTGAGCTTGCGCATGATATTGCTGCGGTGAGTCTCGGCTGTTTTTGCGCTTACTCTCAGCAGAGTGGATATCTCCTTCGTGCTCTTCCCTTCCGCCACTAAACGTATAATTTCCCGCTCGCGCGCCGTCAGTAGGCTCGGACCCCGGCTTCCTCGTTGCCCGTTGTGATCGAGATAACCATCGAGCACCATTTGTGCGATGCGCGAGGTGAAATAGGTTCCGTTTCGCTCCAAGGCTTCGACCGCGGAAACCAGTTCGCGGGCGGCATCGGACTTCTGCACGAAGCCGCGAATGCCCATTTCTAGGGCGTTGCGGACCAACTCATCGGAATCCATGATGGTCAGGATAAGAATCTTCTGCCTCTCATTCTGTCCAAGGATCGCCCGTGCCGCATCCAATCCGCTTAACTCGGGCATACTGACGTCGAGCACGACGAGATCGGGCTTGAGCTCTCTGGTTAGAGCAACCGCTTGGCTGCCGTTGGCGGCTTCACCGCAGATTTGCCACCCGGAGCGGGATTGCAGCAAGGTGCAAACGCCACGGCGCACAATCTCATGGTCATCGGCCACCAAAATCCGTAAGGCACACACGGCCCGGTCCTCGCAAAACAGGTTGCTGCCAAACTACTGCCTGCGCGCTGTGGGATGTCCGTTCATGTAGCTCCTCGAGGGTGCCCCACCTGGTGGAGCCCCTCTGGTTGGATATCCTCGCGCCTTTCATCCCCTTGCCGGCGCTCGCGTTAAGATGCAGGCAGAGAAGAAGAGGCAGCTTCCGCTCGGGTTGGGTTGCCGTCGGCTACTCAGGATAAGTCCTGGAGATGCTCGTCACTCGCTAAGTTGCGCAACTTATCTGGTGGTCGCTTTGCGCGCTGGGGCAGCATGGGAGCGGAAACCCGGGGAACGCAGGACTCATCTAAGCTGCGATCTACGGAAGGAGCGTCGTGGCTAGTGAAAATCCTGCCCTACAAGGGCCAGAGTTGAGTTCAGGTTGTCTCGAAACAACTCAGGCGCGCTCGGATGCGAGCGGCAAAATTTTGCGCAATCACATCCTGACCTCGATTTCTGACTCTGAATTCGTCCAACTGCGGCCTTATCTTGAGTCCGTGGAACTGACCTATCACCAAAATCTATTCGGCAACAACGGCGAGGTCGATCACGCTTATTTCCTGAATCGCGGCATGATTTCCCTGGTGGTTACGACCGCCGACGGCAGAAGCGTAGAAGTTGGCGTGGTGGGCAAAGAAGGTGCTGTGGGTACCGGCTTGGCGGTGGATTTGAGGAAGAGTCCATATCGCGCCATTGTCCAGATTCCCGGCGAAGGCGTGCGCATTCACTCGGAACAAATGGCTCGCCTGGGGGAGTCGACGCCGGGCTTCGAACTGCTTTTGAACCGCTTCGCCTCGGTACAGGGAATGCAGGTGGCACAACTAGCGGCTTGCAATCGGCTGCATGAGATCGAGCAAAGACTGGCGCGCTGGATCTTGATGTGCCACGATCGTACTGACTCCGACCTACTGCCCATGACTCATGAATTTTTTGCGCAGATGCTCGGCGCGGGACGACCCAGCGTCACTTTGGCAGCAGGCGCATTGCAAAAAGCCGGCATCATTCGCTACACGCGTGGTAAGGTCAGCATTCTGAACCGCCAGGCGTTGGAAGCGGCTGCCTGCGAATGCTACCGCGTGATCCGGCAGTACAACGGCGATACGGGCTTGCCGGAAAATTCCGCCGACCCCAAAGCGGCATGATTACCGGATGCTGGCCGGCGACGTAGGCTTGGGCGCGCTCTCCTGACGGCTGCGCAGATATCCTGGTAACTCTCTCATGGCGAAGCCGGTGAGCGCGGAAGCGATCGATCCGGCGATGGTTAAAGTCAGCGATCCAGCATATTTTGAGAACCAGCTCGGTGTCTGCTGACCCGGCGACGCAGCCGGCCAACTTTGAACCCAGGACATGATCAACCCGCTGTGCCGCGCCGACACCGCGAGCTCGCGTGTCCTGCCGCTGGCAAAGACACCTCTGATTCTTTCTTCTTGAATCGTGCCATCGTCCGGCTCAACCTTCAGCACTACTTGGTGAGCGCCTGAAGGGACGGGGAACACCTCCGACAGGCTGCCTTCCACGGTTTGTCCAAATATTGCGTATTTCTTTTTGGAGTACCCCACGAGCTTGCCGCAATATCGATTGTGCCCATCGATTTGTACCGTGAGCTGGGCACTACGGAAACCATGGTGCACGCCAAGCTGCAAGCTGGAATCGGCGGCTCCTAAAGCATGGCGCAGACCCAGCCAGCAGGCAGCCAGAAGAAAAATTCCAAGCACAACTCGTGCCTTAAAAGGCAGTGCCCGCCACCCGGGGTCGATGCGACTGGCAAATGAGCTGAGATGAAGGCGGAATGGTGCGAGCTCGTTCTCACCCATGGATGTATCTATTCTCGCCGGTGCAGAGATACCTGCTCGAGTTACGAAAGTGACGCGCTGGTCTTTGCTTGTGACATGCATTGGCGAGCGGTTCGGCAATAGATTGCGATTTCAGCTATGACATCCCGAGAGCCTCACCGGAACTGGATCAGGCGGGCGCAGGCTCGGATGTTTTTTAAGCCTTCCATAGATGAGCCGTACGGCAGGAGGCTACCCCGGTCCTACAAGCACCATGGGGCTCGTCAATGTCAATGCTTTTCCGCCGAACTGCCGAGCAGTCTCAGGGTGGCTTCGATACCGGTAATGTGCCTCGCTTCTCAGGCTCCAATTGGAAATAGGAAAGCGAACCAGCGGTGCCATTGCCCGGCCGCGTGACGATGACCACAACCGAGATGAACAGGCCGCCCTGCGCCCGCCTCGCGATTACTGCTGATTTTTCCAAGGCACACGGAGATCGCGGCCCGTCATATCTTTGGGCGGCGCGATACCTAGCATCCCGAGCACAGTGGGCGCGATATCGCGCAGCGAGCCGTCGCCACGCAAAGAAAACTGACGAGCATTTTCTTCCGCCATAATGAAGGGAACCGGATTTGTGGTATGGGCGGTATGCGGGCCGCCTGTTACCG
>JAFATF010000659.1 GCA_019244045.1 Acidobacteriota bacterium | reverse complement strand
ATTACGTATTCGGCTTCGTTTGCGCCCACGGCGGTGCCGGAACCAACGCCCTTACTGCTGCTGGGCCTCGGCTTACTCGGGGTTGGTAGCATCGCGCGTTGGCGGCGGTCGACGAAGTAGCCGTCCCGAAATCCTTTGGGGAGCGTCGGCAGCTGGGCAGCCCGGAGCCGGAGAGCGTTAAGAAGTCGGGAGTCACTCTTTGGAAGCCGCTCATTTCTGTACAGCGGCCCCGCTGGAGAGTATTCGATTCCGGGGGTCAAGCAGCTTTCTCGGGTTTTATTGCGAAGTTTAAAACAGGTGTGAAATCGGAACGGGAGGGATAGCGAACTGAATTGGATTTAGGCAGCAAGGCCGAAGAGCTGTGCCACAAATTTGACTTCGGCCACCACGTCTTTTTTCACCACCCTCCTCACTCGCCCCTTCCGTATCATGTGCATTGTTTCGATGCCTTCGAGCGTGCGCCGCGCACTCGGGAAAGTCTTATAACTGTCGTTCTCGTAAACCACATTTGCCAGAAAGATGTCCCGCTGGAAGGGCCAGCCGTCCCTCAGCCAAGGTAGAGATGGTTCGAACTGATCTCGAAAGGAATCGGGCAACCTGCGGCAATGAGGTCAGAGAAAACGATGGATCTGGCCGGAAGCCGAGGGCTGAGCCGCTGATCACCAAGGGAGGGGATTTGTTGTTCAGGCCGCACGTCGCTCGTAGCGAGGTAGTGTCTGAAAAGTGAGTTGCTGAAATTAGGGAGTGATTCTCCGAGTCCTCAATTACACTTGAGGCTGAAATCTTGTACGTCCACGAGCAGATTCCCGTTAGCATCGATGACAAGCTGTAGGGTGAACGTGGCGCGTTGGTTCGGCGTGTTCCCTAGTCCTATTACTCTCTGCTTCCGAAGTTCCGTAAAAGAAAAGGGCGTACCGTCGGGATTTGGTCCAAGCGATGTATCGCTGACGTCGAGTTCGTTGAAGCGATACTGAGTACCAGACGTGAGGCCGTCGCCCTCCCCGACAGCGTGGTCTTGCTCCCTAATATCGGTGGAGCCGTCCGGGTTAACTCTTGTCTTCATTGTGATATCTATGTGCCCGACTACGTGGACCTGCTCGCCGGTGCAACCGTTAACAACGAAGGTATCAAGCGTAAAGGAAGAATCCAGCTTATTCCATCCTTGATTATCGTCCTGAGCGAACACAGGCGTCGGGCGACCGAGCAAAAGGGCAGCCACGGCTGAGAGTGCAAACCGTGCTATTTCATATTTCATGGCTCACCTCTCTCACAACGGAGGATGAATCTATGGCCTGGGACTGACACCTACTTCAGCCTGGTCGAACCCCGCGCTGTGAGCTTGCCCTTAGAATCCGTATCCCATAAGTAAATGTATCTCGTCGTCGGGGCGGTGGGAAAGTGGAAAGCGGTTTGAGCTTTCCATCTTTTCCACCGCCTCTTCGCGGAACCCGATTTGTTCCCTTGCCTCCTGGGCTGTCCGTTGCTTCCACTTCCGTTCGTACTCCATCGGGCTCACATAGTGCAACGTCGAATGTAGCCGTTTCCGGTTGTACCAATGCAGCCAGTCCAGCACTTCATCTTTAGCCTGCTGCCGAGTGGCAAAATGCTGGCCATGCAGCCGTTCGACTTTGAGCGAGCCGAACAGCGTCTCGCTGCAGGCGTTATCCCAACAGTTGCCTTTCCGGCTCATCGACGGCTGGACACGATACTGCCGCAATAATTTCTGGAATGCTTCCCCGGCATACTGACTGCCCCGATCACTGTGAAAGAGCAACCCGGTTTGCCTCCTGAGACCACGCCGGAACCAAGCCATCTGAAATGCATCGATGACCAGTTCCTGGCGCATGTCCTCGGCCAAGGCCCAGCCGATCACCTGGCGGCTAAACAAGTCGAGAACCACCGCCAGATAGAGCCAGCCCTCATTCGTGTCGATATAAGTGATGTCGCCGGCCCACACGTGATTCGGCGCGGTGACGGTAAACTGCCGGTTGAGCAGGTTTTCCGCTACCGCCAAGCCCAGGCGGCTCTGAGTCGTCGTGACGCGGAAACGACGTTTCCCGCGGGAGGAGAGGGGAGAGGGAGAGAGGAGAGAGAGAGCGCGGCAGTGTCAAGTAGTTTGTGTAAACAGGTTTTCTCGGTCCTTTCTTTCTGCTCTGCTTACAAAGCCTTCTGTGGGAAGCGCGCTTCCCACAGAAGAGCGAAACGGTTGAGGGCGTCTTTCCAGTTCGGCAGCAAGCCCCACTTTTT
>JAFATF010000470.1 GCA_019244045.1 Acidobacteriota bacterium | reverse complement strand
TATCAAGAATCGCCGGCCATCCCATCACGCGCCTAACTGAATTGCTGCCTCACAACTGGAAACCACAGTCCGCTGCCCAAGCCTGAATTCTTCAGGCTGGACAGCCGGCCAGAAAGCGCTCGGTAGGCGCTTCACGAGCCGCTTACCAATGAACAGCAAAGGGATGCCGCAGCGCATCTGCCCGGAATGCGGGAGCAAGATGGAATAGTTGAGTCCGACCGTTAGGTCTGTACCGCCTGCAAACTGCTTCAATTCGAGCAGCATGGAAAGATTCACACTCGGTATCCTCACCCCGTATGAGGACGGGCGAAGAGCCGAGACCGCCAACTGAGTAAATAAACGCATCAAATCGAGCCACGGCGAAGCAGCGAATACGATGAAAGTCCCATCAAACTCGGATTAAGCGTTCCCAACCACGTCAGAGACTTAGTTCGAGCGTCTGTCGTTCTCGGAAATTCCAAACCGAGTCGCCATAAAGGAAGAAAACAGCATGCGCGGAGCAAGCGTGTTGTCCTCTACGTTCCGTTGACGAGGTCGGCGATGACGTTGCCTGGAGGTGCCGGCGAGAGTGGCCCGCAGATCGAGCAGGCAAGCAAAGCCAAGCAAACCGGATCGTCTTCTCGGCGGGGTTCTTCAGGCAGGCCGGCGCTCGTAACGATGATGAACGGCACCGACCTCCGCGATCGAGACAATCGGGCCGGCATCGGGCGATTGCATGTCGCGCGGTTCAGGGCAATGTTTCTGCAGTGCTAGATGAGTCCGTGTTCCGTGATACAACTCGTCAATACAAAACCCATAATGCGGAACCGCGTCAAGTTCAATATCCATGGCACCCGTGGTTCGGCCGGACGGTATGGGGTATACCGAACACTCATCCGACGCACCCGGTCCGCAGCACAATGCGGACTGAATCATATCCAGTGCGCGAGATCATTAGAGATACCGCTATGGATGTTCGAGGCCGGCTCCTGCTCTTCGCTGCGTCTGGCTGAGAATGCCGTTGTCGACTGCACGGGGCTGCAAGGACTGAAAACGCTGCTGCGGGACGGGTGTGCTAGAAGATCGGCATTCTTCGTTAGGAGGTGCCGATGCAGACCCGCAAGATTCAGCTCCAACACCCGCAGTTGGAGTTGTTTCATCCGCAGCCCGAGCTGATCGACTGGCACAAGTTGCCACGCGAGACTCAGTAAAGGGTGAAGACCTTGTCAGTCAAGCTGCTTCGCGAATACGCGCGAACTCCGCTGCCGCTCCGCGGGGTGAAGGCAGGCAACCGTGACTGACAAAATCAAAGCGCATCACCTCGAGCGCAAGGCGATTCTGTATGTACGTCAGTCGTCAACTTATCAAGTGAGCAACAACCTCGAGAGCCAAAAGTTGCAATATGCAATGCAGCAGCGGCTGCGGTACTTGGGCTGGCGCGAGATCGACATCGTGGATGACGATCTGTGCCGATCGGCAGCGGGAACTGTAACGAGGGCGGGCTTTGAACGCATGGTGGCCGAAATCTGCTTGGGACAAGTGGGCGCAGTTGCCGCTCGAGAGGTGTCACGCTTTGCACGCAACAGTCGAGAATGGCAACGACTCGTCGAGGTGTGCCGGGTGGTGGATACTCTCCTGGTCGATCAAGAAACGGTTTATACGCCGCGGCAAAGTAACGATCGATTGTTGTTGGGATTGAAAGGAAGTTTGAACGAGCACGAACTGGATCTACTGCGACAGCGTTCGGTGGAGGCGCGACGCGAGAAGGCTCGCCGTGGCGAGCTCATTGTGGCAGCTCCGGCTGGCTACGTCAAAACGCCGGATCAGCGATTGGAAAAGGATCCGGATCGTCGCATTCAGGAGGCAGTGCAACTGGTTTTCACAAAGTTCATGGAACTCGGTACCGCGCGTCAGGTCCTGTTGTGGCTTCTGGAACACGGCTTGGAGCTTCCAGTTGTCAACCAGCGGGGCGAACTCCACTGGATACGCCCCACTTACAGCACCGTCCATCAGATCCTAAGCAGTCCGACATACGCAGGCGCCTACGCCTACGGCAAGACCGAGCACAGCGTATGCTACGAAAACGGCGTACCGCGGCGAAGCTCTCGGAGGAAAAACCGAGAGCATTGGTGGGCATTGATACCAGAGGCTCATGCGGGATACATTAGCTTGGAGCAGCACGAGCAGATTCAGAGGATGATGTCCGACAACTGTTACGGTCGAGAGCAGGTGGGAGCCGCCAAGCAGGGGTCGGCCTTATTGGCTGGCATTCTGCGTTGCCGTCGCTGCGGCCGAAAGCTGATGGTCCGCTATACCGGCAAGCGACCTCATGTGTTGCGATGGAATGAGGCGCTCAGACGTTTGCAAGACGTAGAACTGAGGATAGATCAGCACAATCGTCAACAGGCCGCGTTAGTTCGACCCACGAAAGAACAGTTCGAGCACCTGGCGGGTGATCTGGAAACGGTTTGGAATAGTCCTACGACTGATGTTCGGCTGAAAAAACGCATCGTGCGTACATTGATTCACGAAGTTATTGCAGACGTGGATCCTGATCGAGCGAACCTATTCCAATCATTCATTGGAAAGGCGGTATCCATACTGAGTTGCATGTGCGCCGTCGGCAACGCGGTCAGAATGGCGCGCAAACCCCAAAGGATGTTGTGGGGGCAGTGAGGATTCTGGCGCGCGTTCGTTCCGATGAAGTGATCGCGGGCGTTCTCACCCGCAATGGTTGCGGACGGGCCGTGGTAACCGGTGGACAAAGGAGCGGGTCACCGCTTTGCGATCCTATAACGAAATTCCTCGTCACACCGCCGAGCGCCAAAAGGCGGATGGGTGGATGAATCTCACTCAGGCGGCCGACTTCCTGGAAATCAACAGCACTACACTCCGCATAGCTTTTGAGCGCGGTGAGATCGAGGCCGAGCACCCGTTTGCCACCGGACCGTGGATTGTAAATCGGAGCGCTCTACAAGCCAAATCGGCTATCCGGTTAGCGTCCCGGCGCTGTCGGCGGGAATATACCCCCGCAACACCGATTGAAAATCAGGCCGTCCTCGAGTTATCAGACACATAGAAAGGTGGGGCAGTGTGAAGCGCCAAACGCAAGCTGCCGAAGAGGTCTGGCGCGATTACAACCGGCGAGCCGATATGGAAAATCGCATCGCTGAGTTGAAGCATGATCTGGGAGCGGACGGATTTTGCATGCAGAAGTTCTTCGCTACCGAAGGCGCATTCGAGGCCGTGCTGCTGGTGTTTAAGCTGCTTGCCGAATTCCAACGCGCCGGATTGCCTGGCCTATCGAGAGCCGGCCACGCTGCGCACCCAAGTGCTGACCTGCGGAGCTATCCTCGGCCGGGCTGGCCGGCGCCGGGTGCTTCACCTGTCCGAAAGCTGGGGCAGTCTGACAACACGAAGTAGTTTGTTCGACAACCTCTTACGCTGGCAATTCCTAACTTCTCCGAAGTTCAGTTCAGGTATCGCCATATGATCCCGCCCACCGCGCACACCAGGTCACTTCAATGCTTAATTTCGGAATTCAGGCAAAAGCCAAGCAGACTAGACCAGTCGCTTCGCAGCTCACAGCAAACGTAGCGCTGAGCTTCGCTGGCGGCACCGTAGCACCGATTCTCGCCCGTACAAGCTCACCCTTTCACCGGGCGCTCACGGTGACGAAAAACCGCTGTTGCACGGGTTTTAGGGCTCGCTCCTTGGGCAACCATTCGGTCATGGCTGCCGATCGATTCTCTTGCCACAGGCTTTTCGGCTTGCCATCTGGCCCCAGTGAGGCGAACTCCGTGTTGGCTTCGCGGAAATCGAGCAGTTCGCTAAGCATAGACAAACTAGGTACTGCCCGATCTCGCGATGTCGTGTGGATACTTTCCTA
>JAFATF010000486.1 GCA_019244045.1 Acidobacteriota bacterium | reverse complement strand
GTTGCAATTACTCAAATAGTTGATAATCGTTAGACTTTTACACGCATTTCAGGACCAATTTGCCGTGCACAGACGCATATGGCGCAGCGACTGTTGATAGAGCATCACACCTGTAATATGCGCAAAAAGGGAGGTGCAACTGTAGTGTTAGACCCAATAAGTTTGGCTTTTGAGGATGGTAATTCAACTGCTGCGTGCGAGGTCAGACCTCCTGCAGATGTGGAGCCGTTGAGCGATCTCGATGGTATCGCATCCTCAGTTACGCCCTCGTCAAATATCTCAAAGGCCGCCAACTCGACCCGCCGCAATGGGGTCGCTGTCTGCGTTGCCGTTCGCAGCATAATCGTCCCCCGGTTGCATATGTTGATTACTGGGCATCAATCGCAAGTCTCCGCCGTCTATTGACCATTCAAAGGGGGAACATGTACTGTCAGCGGCTCTTATAGCTTCAGTCATTAGCGTCCAGCAGCGATTCGCCGAAGATCCGGCACAGCCAGCGTGGCATCTACGCTTACAGTGCGTGGAAAAACCAGCTGCGGCGGGTTTTTTTATGCCATGAACCCGACCCTTGTGCGTGTACCTTCATGCGCGTATGCGACTTGCGCGCACAAGCATATAGGGCTGACGATAGCATAAGCGAAATGAGCAGCCATTCACGAGCCAAAGTAAAAGTGCCGATCTCGATGCGGGCGCTGGTGGGGCGCATCAACCGAAAGCTGGAACCCGATCGACAACAGCTGAAAATCACCCGCGCCGGGCGCACCCGATCTGAACTTGGTGCTTTTTATCTGCTGAACTTCAGCGGACTCTCCGTTATCAAAGATCATGTCGACCCTGTCGCGTTGGGACGCAAGCTAGGCGTCCTTCAGGAATGGGAGGACGTCGTCGAATGAGCTGGATCGCCGAGCAGCTTCCGCTCTTTGACGAGGTCGTCACCGTTGGCAATGTCATCGTTCCCTCACCCGCTCATATCAGCACGAGAGCAGCACCGCGTCGCCGCGCCAGAGCCGCCGATGCCGGCAAGCCGACCGTCGTCGACGAGATGCTTCGCCTTTGGGCGAGGGCAAAGTCCCGAGAGCGGAAAAAGCTGCTCGTCACAATCGACCAGGCGCATCGCCTGCACAAGCCGACAGCAAAGCCCGCCGGCCGGGTAACAGCTGATGCAGCTGCCGCCAGTGACAAACGGGTTAATGCTGCCATTGCGGCAACGACGGCACTCAACCCGGAAGAGTTTGCCGCCTTCGCAGAGTGGTTTACCGAGTATCGTTCCGATACCAGCGGTAAAGCGGTGGAAGTATCCAGCAGGTGATGTCGATAGCTGATAAAGTATTTTATGGTATATCATAGGCACGAGAAGGGGGAAGGGGCAGAGTGGACGAGCTGAAGGTGCACGAGAGGGCCTATGTTATTTGGGAAGGAGAGGGTCGAGCGCATGGCCGCGACCTCGTCCATTGGTACCAGGCTGAGGCGGCAATCTGTTCGCCATTTCCGGAGAGTGACTTTTATCAGTTCGCCCAAGCGACGAGCGCTTTCTTCCTTGGGTTCGTCAGCGACGAGACTCCATGTGATCCGTCCGAAAGGCGGCGGCATTTCGACTGGTCGTGGCAAGCAGTTCGCTATCGCCACCGCATCTGTACTGAGATCTGCGGCGAATTGAAAGCTCTGCTTGCAAACCCGAGTGAGGCATGGGTGGCCGGCTGGATTGACGAAGAGTTAAATTACAAAGTTGATCGCTGTATGTACATATTCGTCACAAGCGCATTCTCAGTGCTCGAGAGTTTCGTATTCTGCCTGTATTTTTTAGGAAACGCTCTCCGGCCGAAACATTTTCCTCACTTCGACACACCTAAACGAATTACTCTCTCTGTTACAGGAAAGTCCTTTGCTGCTGCCTTTCCGCACGCTGCGATAACCAAACACCTTTTGGAGTTGCCAAAAAAGGCTGAATACAAAGATATTGATGTGCTGAGGAACATCATTCTGGCTCATCGGCTATCAGGCTGGCGAAGCACCCGGTTTTTGGGAACGACACATCTCGGTGGTACATATACGCAAACGCGCGAGGAACTCTGGCACGTTCCCGGCTTGGGAAAATCATTGAATTCAAGCAATGCGCTGCTTCAGCAGCACCTTGATAACATCACGAACTTACTAACCATCCTCGTTTCAGCTTCTCGTCAATTTGCTGAAAGCGAAGTTGCCGCATGAACCAGCTCGTTCGAATTGCGCGCTGCGACGAACCTCGCGCGGCTGCGGCGCGATCAGGGCAAGCATGGCGAGGCACGCGAATTGCTGGCGCCGATCTACGGCTGGTTCACAAGGCTTCGGCACGCCCGATCTCAAGAAAGCGAAGGCGCTGCTCGACGAGTTGACATGAGCCGGTGACCCGTATCCTTACACGCGGGTGCGAATGTCTGCTCTCCGGTCGACACGATCATCCGCGGGCGCGGTCACGAATGGCTCTTGCGGGTCGGTATTGCCAGTTGCCTGCCATCAGGGCGAATGGCCGGTTTCGGCGGAGTGGCTTCTCTCAGTTTTACTGCGCCAATGATGATCTCATTGAGACAGATCGAGGGCAGCATCGGAGCGGCCTCGCCACGGCCGAGCCGGAGATCGCGATCTGCGGATCCGCACACCTTTTCTGGTATTTCCGCTTCGAGCGCACCCCTGATCAGCGCTATCTGCTGCATCGAATTGGCCGCTGGCTTCAATTGCCGTCATAATGGCCGCTCGATCTGTTTATCGCTTAAATTTTTATTGGCAACGGCTCTGGGGGACAATTGCGATATCCGGGGCGAGAGCCGGTTACGAGCGTCGTGCCAGGATCATTTCTTCGACATCGCGCAGCCGGTCTTTGCCAAAGAAGATCTCGTCCTCGACGAAAAAGGTCGGCGAGCCGAAGGTGCCGCGCTCGACCGACCGGGTCGTATTGTCGAGCAGCTGGGCTTTGATATCGGCATCCTGCACCAACTGGCCAAAGCGCTCGGCATCAAACCCAGATTCGACCAAGGCAGCGTGCAACACCGACGGATCATCGAGCTTTTTGGGCTCCGACCACATGTGGCGGTACATCTCGGCGACGTAGCGGTCGAAAACACCGAGCCTTTGCGCCGCGATGGCGCCGCGCATCAAGGTCAGTGTGTTGACCGGGAAAAACGGGTTGGGCCTAAAGTCTTCGATCCGGTGGCGCCTGATAAAGCGCGCCGTCTCCAGGCGTTCATAGTCGAGCTTGTTTTTTATGCCGGCGAAGGTCTCGGCAGGCGAGCGGTTGCCGGTCAGTTTGAAGACCCCGCCCAGCAGCACCGGCACATATTCGAATTTTGTCCCTGTACGGCGCTCGATTTCGGGGATCATCAGGTGGGCCAGATAGGCGTTGGGACTGCCGAAATCGAAATGGAATTCGACCTTCATTGGTTTACCATTTCTCTGCAAAGGGGCGGATCTCGCGTTCGAATGACCAGGCGTCACGCGGTTCCTGATAGATTTGCCAATAAGCCTCGGCGACGGATTGCGGGCGCATCAGTCGGCCGGGTGGCAGGTTGGCGAGCGCCGCCTCTCCTTCGCGCTCCTGGATCCGTTGCCGCACCCATTCGGTGTCGACGCCGGCATCGATGACCAGATGGGCGACGTGGATGCCCTGCGGACCGAGTTCGCGGGCCGCGCTCTGCGCCACTGCCCGCAGCCCGAATTTGGCGCTGGCGAAGGCAGCGTAACCGATCCCGCCGCGCAGACCGGCGGTCGCACCGGTAAAGAAGATGTTGCCGCGCCCGCGCGGTAGCATCAGACGCGCTGCTTCACGCCCAGTCAGAAAGCCTGCATAGCAGGCCAATTCCCACACCTTGCGGAACACGCGCTCGGTGGTTTCCAGAAACGGGTAATTGACATTGGCGCCGATGTTGAAGACGCAGA
>JAFATF010000425.1 GCA_019244045.1 Acidobacteriota bacterium | reverse complement strand
TTGAAGTGGGCCGCTCGTGCCGGGTTTCAGAAGCATGTCAATCTTGGCTGTCAAGTTTCATAGAGATCGCCAGCGAGATATTTCAGTCCGCTATCCACCGCGACGGTGGCGACCGTCTTCCCACGCCCGATTTCCCGCGCCAGTTGCAAAGCTGCGACGACGTTCAGTCCGGACGATATCCCGGCGAAAATGCCTTCCTCTCTGGCTAAACGGCGAGCCATGTCGCGAGCCTCTTGCTCATCGACCGTGCGCACTTCGTGGTACTGTCCGTCTTTCAAATGCGGAGGACGAAAACCCGCTGCAATCCCTTCGACGCGATGCGGTCCGCCTTTGCCGGTGGTGAGGACCGGCGACGAACTCGGTTCAAGTGCCACGATTTTCGTCTGTGTCTCTCCCGCCTGGAATGCTCGAGACACCCCCATAAGCATACCCGCTGTTCCGACGCCAGCGCAGAACACCGCGATCTCCGGGCCGACTTGGGCCAACAATTCGTTGCCAATAGCAATATAACCTTCGATCGCGTGGGCATTATTGAACTGGTCTGTATAGTACGAGTTGGGCTCTTGCCCGAGCTTCTTTGCCACCTCGATCATCTTGAGAAATAGCTCTGGCGTGAGCTTTCCATCTTGGGATGGAATGATCCGAAGGTCGGCTCCGAAAACTCTCATAGTCTGAAGCTTCTCGCGCGCGAACCCGTCGGAGGACACGGGCACGAACGCATACCCTTTTATTGCACACACAAGGGCGAGCGAGCTTCCCGTGCTGCCTCCCGTGTACTCAACTACCCGCATGCCGGGTCTAAGCCTACCGCTCGCTTCAGCGCCTTCGATCATCGCCAACGCCATTCGATCCTTGTATGATCCCGTCGGATTGTAATACTCCAGCTTGACCACTACGTCGGCCATATCGCGCGTAACAAGTTTCCGCAACTTGACCGCCGGCGTATTGCCGATCGCCTCCAACACGGAGTTCCTCAAAGCTAACGGACCTGCCAAAGAACTGCTCCTCGCTGCTGCGCCGACCGCTTTCGTCCGGGTCAATGTCAATCCTTTTGAGCACGGCCACTATTGCCCGTGCCGGTTGGGGAAAAATGGATAGGCTCTTGGGGATAAGTTCCGGATTTCGCGTTAGACGTCAAGTTACCCTGTGAGGCACAGGCTTCCGCCTGGCCGGTGACATCGGGCGATGAAGTAGCAACAGGGCAACAACTCGAGCATATTTCAAATTCAGTAGCCATGA
This sequence comes from Acidobacteriota bacterium, assembly GCA_019244045.1. Classification (GTDB taxonomy): domain Bacteria; phylum Acidobacteriota; class Terriglobia; order Terriglobales; family Acidobacteriaceae; genus Gp1-AA122. Next base: position 3,236 of record JAFATF010000425.1, on the reverse strand, counting down.
CCTCTACCTCGGCGTGTCCCGGTGCATTGCTAAACCATTTCCCCCGCGATATCCTCTCCACCCCATGGAGGATCTATGCTTAGGTCGTTTGCTCGCACCTTCGCTTCGTCCGGGATCTTTGTGTTACTCCCAGTGTTCGTCCAGGCACAAGCTTTCTCATTCTCTATCGGCACTGCCTCTGCCGCTCCGGGCCAAAAATCTACCGGCTATTTGGAAGTGCCTGCAGGTGTTGACGCTGCTACCAATATTCCCGTCATTGTCATCAACGGCGAGAAGCGCGGTCCCGTCCTCGCGCTTGTCTCTGGCGCCCACGGTACTGAATACACCTCCATCGTTGCCGTCGAAGAACTTATAAATGTTCTTGATCCGTCTCAAATCGCGGGCACCGTTATTCTTGTCCCGCTCGTCAACATTCAATCGTTCGAGCAGAAGGTCCCCCACCTAAACCCCGTCGATAGCAAGAGCATGAACCGCTTCTACCCTGGGAAAGCCGATGGGACGCAAACTGAACGTGCATCCTTTGTTATTACCAAACAGGTGGTCGATCGATGTGATTATCTTATCGACTACCACGGCGGCGATCTCGACGAAAGCCTCCGTCCTTACGCGTACTGGGCACCCACTGGCAAGGAGACTCAAGATCAGATATCCAAAAGGATGGTCCTCGCCTTTGGACTCGACCACATCATTATATGGCGCGACCGTCCCACCGACCTAGCCGCCACACGCTACCTCGACAATACCTCTACCGCTCGCGGCAAACCTTCGATCGTCGTCGAAGCTGGTTATGCCGGCACTGTCGAAAGGGAGGACGTCGCCCTGCTCGTCGATGGAACGTTCAGCGCCATGCGCGCTCTCAAAATGCTTTCGGGAGACCCGCGGCCCATCGAGAATCCCGTCTGGTTCGACAGAGTCGTGGATATAATCTCTGACGGCCCTGGTATTTGGTACCCGCTTGTGAAGCGTGGTTCCTATGTTCAAGAGGGCATGAAAATCGGCTTTGTCACCGACTACTTCGGCAAACGTATACTCGAAGCCCGCGCTCCGGTCTCCGGCGTCATCTTGCATATCAACGCGCTGCCATCCCTCAAAAAAGGCGACAACATCGCAGACATCGGCGCCATTGCCGCTCACGCCCCCTAATCTAATTTTGGCATAAACAGTCCATCATCCAACTCTGGGAACCCTTTGCTCCTGTTCCATCCCATGGCCAACCCGTCTCTGTGCGGTTGTGGATACGAATCCAGGGAGCGCACCCCACTAATGGGATGGTCCGCCGCCTTTACCCAGCCAGAAGCTGATTCTTTGCTTGGGCACTGATGGAGCTTTGGAAATGTTTACTATGGCCTGGCGCGAGGACCCGGCTTCCTCGATGGTGGGGACCTGACGATAGTATGAGGATGAACCTAGGAGGCGTCCCATGGAGCTACACACGATCGGCATTGATCTCGGCAAGAGAGTCTTTCATCTGGTGGGGCTTACCCCGGGCGCCGAGGTTGTGGTGCGGAAGAAGTTCACGCGTAAACAACTGCTGCACTTCACGTCTAATCTGCGAGTCGAATTGATTGGCATGGAAGCCTGCGGAGGGCCCATTTTCTAGGGGCGGGCTCTGAGAGAACAGGGTCAGGAGGTGCGGCTGATGCTCGCGCAATATTTGAAGCCGTACCTTAAGACCAACAAGAGCGATTACATTGACGCCGAAGCGATCGCCGAGGCAGTCGGGCGGCCGAAGATGCGCTTCGCACCAATCAAGAGCGATGACCAACTGGGTCTACAATCCCTGCATCGGGTACGCGAGCGCTGGGCGATGCGTCGCACTGCGGTTATCAACCCAAATTCGCGGCTTGCTGCTTGAACGTGGAATCACTTTGTGCAAGGGACGGCGCCATGTCGATGCGGCGTTGCCCGGGATCTTGGAAGGATGCCAGCGCCCAGCTATCAGGCGCATTGCGCATGCTTCTGCCGCAACTGAAGCTGCAACTCGAACACTTGCAAATGCGGATCGACGAAGCCGATAGGGTAATCAAGAAGACTGCTGGCGACAACGAAGCCTGCGACGACTGGTGTCGATCCCTGGCATCGGACCGATTACATCGACCGCAAATCATCGCCGCCATCGGCAACGGAGCAGCGCCCAAAAGGGGCGAGAGTTCGCAGCTTGGCTCGGCATCGTGCCGGGCGAATACACCACCGGGGGCAAGCAAAAGCTGCTCGGGGTTAGCAAACCCCGGGACCTCTTACTTGCGGAGACTCTTCGTGCACGGTGCTCGCGCCGTCCTGCAACAGAGCGCGAAGCAATCTTCCGGTCTGAGCGCGTGGTTGGCTCAACTCACGATACGTACTCACCGTAACGTGGCTGCAGCGGCCTTGGGAGAATAAGCTGGCGCGTATGGCCCTGGGCTGTGCTCGCCAAGAACCAAGCATATGGACCCGCGATCTTGGTCGGTAAAGTTCGCGTGACTGGCGTGCAGATGACGCCTGGCTGCTGCCAGGCTTGGAAATCGCGTCGCGATTCCCACATCTACAGACCAGCGGCTACTACGGATGATTTCTGCCAGGTCTGCTGGCGAACTATGAGATGGCACAACGCTCGAAAGCGGTATTCTCGAGACCTGCAATCCGGAAAAGCCTTTCTAGGCTGCGTAACTAAAATAGGGCGAGAGTGCAGCGCATTCCTTCAAGGCCAGGGGCCTTGCGCTTCAATAAAGGCCGAATACATTTGCGCAGACCAACCTGTCATTCTCATTTTTCGCTTGCGCCAAAGCGGCGGACCATACAAGGGTTGCCCTTCGAAGCTGCTTGTGCGACGGACCCAGGCGCCCGCCTAAATACACACCTAAATAACCTGGAAACAAGCGTCTCATCGTCAATGCATATTGCTAAGTGCATTGTGTTGCAATAACATGTAGCTTCCCATCGGTTGAGTTCCCATATACCGCGCCTGCACGTAACCTCCCTTCTTACTCTCTATCGAAAGCGCCAACCTACATCGTCGAGGGAACGCACTGATTCGAACACGCGCTTCCCATAAATATTAGCGTGCGATAACAGCTGCGAATCGGGTCTACAAGCCGGACTACCATTCCTCTTGCATGGAATCAATCTCCCATTTAGCAGCCCTTCTACAGAAACTCACGTATTGACACGTTTTAATAAGCATAATAGAAATTGCAGCTCGGGAGTCGGCCTTGCTTCCGGGTGCTTTTCCTGCTCGTCTCCGCCTCCCATAAAGTCCC
>JAFATF010000473.1 GCA_019244045.1 Acidobacteriota bacterium | reverse complement strand
TGGCGTTACGCAAAGGCGAGAGATTTCGCGAGCAAGCAGAGTTTTAAGTGATGTTGATGAAATCCGGGGACGTTAAGGGGACGATAAGAAGTGACGTGTGGCTCCCTTTTGTATCAAACGAGGTCCGCCGACACCGTTTGATTTCACTGAGTTACATCAGCCAGATTCTCTGTCACGGCAGAGGCCGGGGGTTCGAGTCCCGTCGTCCCCGCCATTCATTCCAAAAGAGTTAGACAAAATCCTTTGAAACCATCGAAGGCGCGAAAAGGGTGCGTTTCGCGCCTTTTGCGCCCTAATTCACTCATCTACACTGACGCGCTTTCCCTGGCGATTGGCGGCGATCCTTCGTTTCTGTCAGAAGACAACACCAACGACACAACGGCTGCCTGTGCTGCATGTTTTGGCCGGAGTAATCGCCTGAGTGTAAACATCCAACGTTGACCGCAAGGACGAATGTCGCAGTAGCTCCTGCATCACCTTGAACTCGGTTCCGACAACTTCGCAGCAGCGTCGAGTACGTGTGCCGGAAAGTATGCCAGCCGAATCGGTTCTGAATTCCAACCTTCTGCGCCGCAGGGCGGATGTATTTGCGCAAGATTGCTTGCCCCCAAAACAGCCTCCTCCCTCGGTAACGGATTCAGGTAGGCTTTATAGATTTTCTTTGTCGCGTGACTGCGCCAAATGTTTTCCTTCGACAGTTCACGTTGCTCGAAGTGATCGCAGAGTTGAGCGATGGTCATGGACCCTGCAACTGCTAACCGTACAGCACTCTCATCAGCGTATTGCTGGACTGTACCGATGATTTTCTTGTGGTACAAACGCTTGCCGTTAGGGTCAGTTTCGGACCAGCGAAACTGCCACACAGCCGTGCCTCGCTTAGGACTGATTCGTTCAAGACATCCGTGCCGCATTCTTGTCCTCCTGTCCGCCGTTGCGGAGCAGAAGTGTTTTCAGATAGCCCGACAATCGGGGAGCGGGGGATCGGCGGAGTGAACTGCCTCGCGGCGGCAGCGTTCTCATTAGTTCAAATCAGGCCCCCCAACCATGAACTTCTTTCGTTTCATAAACTTCCGCGGACCCCGTAACCCCCGGATTCAACTAAACGAGCCATGAATGCGCCCGTCGTATGACCAATCGGGACCAGGACTGTGTTGCTGGGATTTGCTCGTGCAGAGATCTGTTTTTTGACGGCGGGACGAACCATTCTTGCACGCAGCCGGCTTTGGTTGTGTTCCAATTGACCCAGGGAAACCAAGTTCCCGTCAGCCGAAGCCTACGGCAACGAGCCCATCCGCTACGCACCGCTGGAAGTAGTGGATGTTGCGGCTGAACAGAGAGTCCGCCAACATCTCACAAACGAGAGAGAGGATCACGATCACACCTGCGTGAGCATGCCCCACCCGGAAGAAATTTTGACGTAGAGGATTGTTCATGTACCCGCTCCCCTTATTCATCAGAGAGGTCAGCATAGAATATCCGCCGTACTGGATCGCGGCACGGTGATGAGGATGATCCCGGACATCAATCTCGCTTCCCGAGTCAATAAGTCTCCTCCGTGGTAAGAATTGTCGGGAGAATCGACGATACGCCATGTGTGAAGGGGGTGTATTTAGTCGGTAAATCTGAAGACTATTGCTCGTCATCAAAACCATCATTGATGGAGTCCGAGCAATGAACACGGGCAAGAACATAAAGGGGGCAGCCAATCGACCGAATCGAGAAGGGTGGCAATATAATAAAATCGGTCGTGCACCCAAGGAATCTTTTCTATGCCGACCAAAGTCAATCGCCGCACCGTCGATCTGTCCGGCTATCCCAATCTCGTCGTCGTTTATCTTGGCATGCGCGTCAACCGCCTAACGGGATTGAAGACGCTATTCGGCTTCGGCCCGAAAATCTCCGCCTCGGCTGCGGCACAACCCAACGGACTTCTGCACCATGATGTCTTTCTCTGGTCTTTGTTCCCGCCCCACGCCGGTATTCGCCAATACTGGCGCGATATGGACTCCCTCCTCGCCTGGACGCGCTCATTTCGGTCACCAGCCAATCAATCAAGAGCTTACCCGCACCCGAGCCGCGGTGGTCCGCATGGACGATCAAATCTGCCAGATAGCAGGAGGGAGCGACGAAAGACGTGTTCTCCTGAATTGTGTAATTGGCGATGCCAATGACCTCACCTTTGACCTGTTCGGCCACGATTGCGTGAACGGCAGCGTCGTGATTCATGATTCTCGTCCACGTGCATCGAGTAACGGCTTCGGAAGGCTCTCGGTCATAGAAACGGCTGTAGGCGTCCCAAAGATCGCGCCAGCGTGCTTCGTCGCTTGCTTCGATCCTGCGTACTCGAAATTTCTCGCTGTTTGGTCTCGTCATGGGCTGCACCCAACCACCCGCTCGACGCGCGGTGCCGCAATGGCGAAGTAATCCTCGCTGTTCAAAGCAATCGAGCGATCAAGACGCGCGGCGTTGAAATACAAATGTTCAGAACTTCGCAATGAGGGATCGGCGATGAGTTCCAATTCGGGCGTAAAGCTGAAAGGCAGAATAGTTCCCGGTACGCTGCCGGCGAGACGCTGCGCAATTTCCGGCGATGCAAATGAGACATAGGTTGCGCCGAAGATGTTTTTCACGGCAGTGAGATCCAACCGCCGATCACCTGGAATCACCGCCGAGACGTACTTCGTTGTACGCTTGCCGATTTTCACAATCAGGACCATGCATTTGGCGGCATCTTTGGCGTCGTTGCCTCTCATCGCGCTCACAAGGTCTGTTCGTCCTTCTGGGGCATGGTCGACTACCCGATATCGCGCTCCACGTCCGTCGAGCAGACTAATCAGCCGTGTATACATGTTCGGGTTGTCTGGAGCTTCGTTATGCATTGGCGTCTTTGACTCGCCTTCGGTGGCTATCACCATTACGGATCTCCCGTCGGTACGATCGAAGCCGTTTCCACCATCAGCATTACTGTCCGTTGCTGCGCACGAGGGCGGTGCACAGTACCTCGGGAATCACCACGGCCTCTCGTGGATTCAGCTCAATGGTTCGATCGCTGAGGTCGATCGATAACTTTCCTTCGATGACAAGAAAAATTCATCGTCATTGTCGTGCTTATGCCAGTGATATTCGCCTTGCACGACGCCTAGCCGCACCACCGAATCATTTACTCTGCACAGCGTCTGGTTGTACCAGCGGTGCGGACATGCATCAGAAAGACTCTTCTCATGGATGAGCTCTAACGCCGGAAAACAAACATCGAGCAGAGTTATATATCCATACTGCGGCGCATCTGGCGCTGGCGTTCTTAGTCCCTCAACGTGATCTCAAAATAGGGGTTGAACCAGTTGCGGTCTTGAACAAAGCAAGCCCCTCTGGGACAATTGCAACAATTTTGCACCCGATTTGAGTGGCTCGGAATCCATTAGTCCAACTGCCGAAGGAACTCTATGCGCATCCGCTATCGCCCACTTCCCGCACGGGAAGAGTTCGCGCTCGCAAGTGCCGCAAGCCCAAGTTTTCACTTCGGCGAGGCGTTCTATCCGTCGCGCCTTCATGTTGATGATCACGCTCATAAGAATCACAGCGTCACATTCGTCCTACAGGGATCATTGACGGAAACCTATGCCCGTACCCGCGCCGAACGCTGCCCGCCGGTTACTGCGCTTTTCCGCCCTGCCGGAGAGCCGCGCTGGGACGTGATGGGCGAGAGCGGTTCTCTGAACCTCGAGGTCGAGTTGATCGACCATGCCGTGCTTAGCTTCGGCCGACTCGGTCCGTTGTTCGAACGTCCGATACGCTCCTGGCACCCGCGCATCAGCGGGATCGCGCAACAGATTCACGTCGAATTAGGGATTGGCGATTCGGCACAGTCAACCGTGCTGGAAGGACTAACGCTAGAACTTCTGGGCATAGCAACTCGGGCGGCTGGCTCGAGTCGGCGCTCCGCTTCACCCATGTGGTTAAACAAAGTTTTCGAAGTGCTAAATGATCGTTTCCGCGAGCCGGTACGAATATCGGAATTAGCGACGGTTGCAGGGGTTCATCCCGTACATCTCGCCCGTGTGTTCCGCGCCCACTATGGGGTAACGCCGGGGCTGTATATGCGCCGGCTGCGGCTGCGATGGGCAGCTCGACGATTGACCGCGACCAACGCACCATTGGGCGAGATCGCTGCCGAGGCCGGGTTCTCCGATCAAAGCCATTTCGGCCGCTTGTTCAAGCAGTATTTTGGAATCCCTCCTGGCCGCATCCGGACGCATTGAGCCCCGATATGACAGAAACCCTGCAACGCCCCAAGGTGGATCGCATCCGCAGCCCGCGTCATTTGTTAGCGGATGTTGCGGCACGCGCAACAGACTATCTTGCCAATGTTCCGAGCCGCGGAGTGGGTCCAACACAATCTGCGGTCGACGCACTTTCGGCGCTCGACGAGCCTCTGCCTGAAGGCGCGACTCCGGGCCCAGAGATCATCCGACTGCTCGATGAACTCGGCTCTCCTGCAACGGTCGCTTCAACTAGCGGGCGCTATTTCGGATTTGTCACAGGCGGCTCGCTGCCAGCTTCGCTTGCGGCCAATTGGTTGGTGGGAGCATGGGATCAGAATTGTTTTCTCTCCGTCCAATCCCCGATAGCGGCAGCGTTGGAGGCAGTCGTTCTCAGGTGGCTGTTAGAAATTTTCGGGTTACCGGCATCATGCGGGGCCGGATTCGTGACTGGCGCCACAATGGCAAATTTCACTTGTCTTGCGGCCGCACGCGGCGCTTTGTTGCGGCGAGCAGGATGGAATGTCGAAGAGCGAGGACTTTTTGGAGCGCCGGAACTGAAAGTCATTGTAGGCGGGGAGGCGCATGTTTCAGTACTTAAGGCACTCGCGATGCTCGGATTGGGCCGCTCGCGAGTGAGCGTTGTTCCAGCCGATGACCAGGGCCGGATGCGTCCCGATTGCTTACCTGAACTCGATGACCGCAGCATCATTTGTCTTCAAGGGGGCAATGTGAATACTGGTGCGTTCGATCCTGCGGCTGAGATTTGTTCGCACGCGCGTGAAGCCAACGCGTGGGCCCACGTAGATGGGGCATTTGGCATGTGGGCGGCTGCCGCTCCAGGACGCTCGCATCTCTTTCGTCCCTTTGTCGAGGCGGATTCGTGGGCAACCGATTGTCACAAGTGGCTGAATGTTCCGTATGACTCGGGACTTGCGTTCGTTCGGGAAGGCACATATTTAAGTGACGCGATGACAATAAGCGCCGGTTATTTACAAACAGGAGCGACACGCGAGCCTGGACGTTTCACGCCCGAGGCATCCCGTCGGGCACGTGGAGTGGAGATTTGGGCAGCATTGAAGTTTCTCGGTCGATCAGGATTGGCAGAGATGATAGAGAAGCACTGTAGATTGGCCAAGCGATTCGCTGATGAGCTGAACCTGGCCGGATACGAAGTGTTGAACGATGTTGTGTTGAATCAGGTGCTGGTTTCCTTTGGGGATGACGATCTGAACCAGCGAGTTATTACCGCCATTCAGCAGGACGGAACCTGCTGGTGTGGCGGGACGCAGTGGCATGGGCGTTCTGCGATGCGGGTCAGCGTTTCCTGTTGGGCGACCACCGAAGATGATGTCGATCGCAGCATCAAGGCGATGATCAGGATTGCGAAGCAGCAGGTGAATGCTTGTGGGCCAAATCGGGATGGAGCAAGGACCTCTTCAGCTTAGAGGCAGGAGGGAAGAGGGCTACCCTGCCACTTGCAGCTCCCTTGAGAATCGGCGTCTGGATAATCATCTCCCTCCAGACGCCAATCGCGTGATAGGCGGACATCCGCCGACACGATGCTTATGCGCCCGACTTGACCTATCTGGGAAAGAAAGCCGCCGCTCACCAGCGATCGAGTCAACTGTCTTCCTGATGATGGCGACCACCGGCGTCCGCCGCAGACGCAAGTGGAGTGTGGTCCACATCCACCGCTTGGACGAAACCGTCTGCGCGACGTGCCATGAATCGCTGACTCTCGGGAGCGATCATGCGGTCTCGCTCCGCGACCAGAAACCAGGATGGTTTTTTCTTGCCATGGCGGTTGGTCATTTGCTTTTGTACTCAGTTAAGCTCTGGACGGCATAAAGATGCCGTTCAGGAAGATTTAGACTGTGCTTCCGTTTTGCAGCAAGTGGCCGCCTGTCGCGGGCAATGAACAGCCTGATGGCTGAAATCATGGAAGGATGAAATCAAGAATTAGGTCGCCAGTTCCAATGCCAAAGCCAACTCCTCGGAAGCGAACGCAGCCGATGAGCTGGTCGAAGTCCTGCGTCGTTACCTCAAATGAATCGTCCACCTGGTCAGAATTCTTGGCTAATCTTCGCGCTCTGTCACCTCAAAGTCGCGATATGCGCTCTCATCAGCGTATTGCTGGACTGTACCGATGATTTTCTTGTGGTACAAACGCTGGCGTTAGGGTCAGTTTCGGACCAGCGAATTGCCACACAGCCGTGCCTCGCTTACGACTGAGTCGCTCAAGACATCCGTGCCGCATTCTTGTCCTCCTGTCCGCGGTTGCGGAGCAGAAGTATTTTCAGATAGCCCGACAATCGGGGACCGGGGGATGGGCGGAGTGAACTGCCTCGCGGCGGCAACGCTCTATGGGAAGCGACTGTCTTTGGACACCTCAGGCTTTTCATCTTTGATTGAGGCCGCTTAGCGTTTGCAGGCTGAGTCCAAACCGTGACGACGAAACTCCCGCAGCGGCCAAGCGTCAGCATGGGCTTAGGTCACGCAAGAAAGCGGCCAAGTCGCTTGCGAGCGCCACCGGTTCCTCAAGCGGCGCAAAGTGCCCGCCGCGCGGAAAAACTGTCCAGCGTTGGATGTTGTACAGGCGTTCCAGATACGACCGCGGCGGCTCGCCTTCAGGAACGGTCTCGTGCGCAAAGACGCCGAACGCCGTGGGCGTGACGACGTAAGTGGGCTCGGCCGGATACCGGCGATTGTCCCAATAGTCGCGCATCGACGAGGTGATGGTCTGCGTGACCCAGTACAGGGTTAGCGTGGCGCAGAGGAAGTCGTCGGCAGGCGTGACGTCGCTCCACGAACCCGATATCGGCGAACTCGCCTGGTCGCCGGCAAACCCCACCGGGCGGGATTTTAAATCACGTCGCCGTACTAGCCTCGTTGAATGTGTCCTCAATGCCGAAATCGCCGGAAGCAGCCGCGAAGAAAAATAAGCTCACAGAAAGTCAGTTGCGGTCGTAGCTCGTCCAGGTAACGGACAAGATCTTCCACTGTCCATCAATTTTGCATACCTGCCAGTGCTCGATGCCTGAATTGGTAACCTTGTCGTTGACGACAAAATCGTAATTAAGGGTCACCATCCCCAGAGGACCGTCCTGGCGAATCTCGATGTTGTGAAATGTCTCTTCGAGTTTGTCCTTCGTCGTAGCGAGGAATTTCGCAAATCCATCGAGCTGGCTCGGGCCAATCCCATCGAACTGAGCGTTATATTTGCGGGCGCTATCAACCTCTTCCTGGGTGTTGGTGTGATGAAAGAGCTCATTAGGGTTCAGCATGAGCTTTGTTATGGCAGCCCTCTTTGCGAATAATATCCTGACGGAATTCCTCCAATACGCCGCGAATCTGCGTGAGGTCATCGGCATTGGAGTCGAATTTGGGTTCCGGGCCCTGCGCCGACGCTTGAGAGGCCAAGCCACACATAAGGAGCGCAACGAATACTGCGGCCGTTCTCTTTTTATTCATATACCATTTTCCTTTCAGATCTTGACTTTCTACGGCGTACCGATCTACCGACCTCTGTTCACGCCCGGCAGGTCATTGTCGAATTTATTCCGGTCCGGACCGTCATACCCGACGCGCCTTACGAAGGAAACGCACTATGCGCTTCAACCTTCACGGCGAAGTATTGTTAGACGGTTCGGCTCATGCGCACCCTATAAATGTGGGCGTCCGCGCTTTGAACGCGTACACGCATAACAATTTTCATTTCAAAATAAGTTCACGAACATACTCAATGCCCAGAACTTTTCTGTATTGATTGCGGCCGACTCTGGCCTTGTTCTGGACATCTGTGCTACCGATTACTTTCTTGGCCACTTCTTCTAGGTCGACGCCTTTATCTAAAGCAGCCGCCCCGTTTTTAAAGGTGATCATAAGAAATATATTGGGCTGATCCGGTGTTTTTGGAGTGGCCCTGACGACCTTGTAATCGATGATTAGCCCAGCTCTCTTCATGGCTTCCATGGTCGGCTTCCATGTCGAATTGAGCCAATCGATGTACTCTTCAAAATGCCCGTACTCAACTTGAATGTAGTCCAACTCCGTGACCGGGCCATCAGTGTACTGGCGCACATCCTGGGCACGTGCATCAAGCGAAAGTGCGGAAACTGCGAGAAACATAGATAGGGACAATGGTTCTAATCATTATTCTGTTCACCTCTTGTGGTAAGTCTCTACTCGGCTAAAACCCAGATTTCGCACCCGCCAGACACTTGTTTGAGCGCCTACAGCAGCAATTGCTACCCGAAAGGGGGCGCTCCTACTTGGACCAGGGCGGAATCACGCCGTTGCTGCGCGCGTAGGCGATCGACTGCCCCAGATGCTCGTGTTGATCTTCGAGAATCAGCATCAGCGCGCCCTGCTTCGTCATGTTTCTTCCGAATAGTTTCACCGGCGCTTGCAGGTCGTTGTCGGAAAGTTCCGTAATCGCTTTTTGCAGATCGACGTAAGAAGCCTTCAGAGCTTCCTGCAATTTCTCCGGATCGGTGATAGGCGCGGGCTTTGCCGGAGTATTCGGTGTGCCCGAAAGCACGCCGGCGAGCATGCCGTTCTCCTTAACGATCAGGTTGAACACGTCGCCGACAGAGCGAACGCCTTGGCCGGGCTTCCAGTCGTACTTGCTCGACATAACACGCGCGAGTCCGGCGAACTTGTCGGAAAGCGTTCCGGCATCTTCTCCGAATGCGGCCTGCAATCCGACCGCCTGCCTCTGCGCCTGCGCCAACGGCACCATCAGAGCGCGCAAGCGCGCACACTCCGTACTGAGTCAGAATCTTCTTCATGTGGAACTCCTCTATGTCGCTAAACGACTCTACTGCTCACCGGACAATATGCCGAGAAGAACCAGTCTTGGCAGGAAAAGTGACATGCGGTGTCCGAAGTGAGACAAGCGGTCAGAGTTGGCTGTCAAATACTGTTGCCACGGGCCCGTTCACAGGTTTGATCAGCTAGCTCGTTCATCCGTTCTCGTGTCGGCTGGAGAACTCCACGTTCGATCTGGTGTACAAGGCCTGTAATTGTGGCGTTCATCTGTACCGGTAATCCGGACGCGTGGCCTAATGTCGCCACATAGCCGTTGATAAAGTCGATCTCAGTCTTCCGGCCACGTTCGAAGTCCTGGAGCATCGAGGGTTTGACGTCTCCGTAGAAAGCAATCACTGCCTCGACCCACGACTCATAGTGTTCCTCTGCGGCAAAATTGCTAGGCCATCCGGGCGGAATCGGGTCCACGGCCAGACGCTCCAGCCGGGTGCCGATTGCAAGTGCCACGGACAACGCTTCCTCGTACGTCCGTCGGAAGACCTTCTTGCCTGCCTCCGTTTCCATGTACTGACGCATAGTTTGCGAACAGAGCGCGCCGAGGGTTGTAACCGAGCAATTGATCAGGAGTTTTGACCAGATGGCACCAGTCAGGTTTGAAGATACCTTAACCTCAATCGCTCGACCTAGGGCGCGCGCAACCTGCTCGACGCGCTCACTGACACCACCAGCAAGTTCGCCTATCAGTAGATGCCCTGCATTCTTCTGCTCGTAGACACCGGGTTCTACCATCGTGGCACCAAGATTTGAGAATCCACCAAGGATCTTATCTTCGCCTAGACGATCCGCAAGCACCCGTGCAACGGCGCCATTTTGTATAGGCAATATGACTCCTTCGGGGGGAAGTAGGCCCACCACGCGAGGCGCGACTTCCAACGTGTCCTGCGCTTTGGTGGCAAGCAGGATCAGGTCAAATTGGTCTCCCTTTCCGTAGTCCTCAATTGCGGCAACGTCGATAGCGTTTGCCCTCCCCTCTCCGCCGATGCCGGACACTCGCAGGCCCGATCTGCGCAACGCCTCCGCAGATTCGGTATTGCGAGCCGCCAGTCGGACAGGCAGTCCTGCTCGGATGGCACGCGCCGCAATTGTTCCGCCCAATGCGCCAATGCCTACTATCAGCATTCGCATTGTGAAGCCTCCAAGATGACCGCGATGAGACTGGATCCAGCCAGTTGCGACTTGCTCCAAACAAGCCATGGCCAAGACGTCAGAACGCGGGCGATCCAATCGTCCAGGGTCTGGACGGTGTAGCTTGGCGTCCGCGCATGTGGGCTCCGTAGACGGTCTGAGACACGAGCGCAGACGGCGGCACATCGATTTCGCCGAGATCTACACTATCCTGACCACAAAGATCGGCTCTCTCTTCGCGAATAGGTAACCGTGTGATGACTGAGAAGTGCTCCTCTATTCAGTACTACCGCATTCAGCAACGCCGAAAATCAACCGTCGTCCCGCCCGGACGATCCTGGCGCAGTACAACACATCCGAACGGCGTCCCCTGCTGACAAAATGAGTAACCATGCTCGACGTAAGCGGTGATTCGTCACCATACCGCGCCCTAATCGCCAACCACATGCTCACGTCCAGCCGCGCGGGCCATGTACACAGGAGCAGCGATGATACCCCCGGGTCCTTCAAGAACCGGTCGAAAGGGAATCCGCAATTTGCAGGCATCATCTTCAATCGAGACTAGAACGAAGCCATAGATCTCCGCAAAGGGGGCTGTTGCGAGGATCCTTTCCACCCCCTCACGGTGCGAGAGGCAAGACTTATCTACCCCCGGCGGCATCACATTCGGCTGCACGATTCCAGGTTCCTTCGAGCGCAGATCAGTGTGCTACATTCCTCCATCCCTCGGTTGTAGCGGTTATCACGGTCAGAAGACGGTCGATGTCCTCCTCTGAGTTCATCAGATGCGGCGCGATGCGAATGCGCCCCTCCCGCAACGCGACGACGAGGCTTGCGGTTCGCAAGGCCTGATATAGGGCTTCGGTGTCGCGACGATCAGCAGCTTCAATGCACCCGCACACCCCCCGGCGTGATCGCTCAGGCGGGCTCGCAATTCTGCACGCGGGAGGAAGCCGTTCAAACAGTCGGTCAATCAGACCCTGGCAATGGTCGTAAACCAGCCCGGCACCGGCTTGCATTACAAACTTCAGTGATGCCTCCATCACAGTGAGATTGAAATTGCCCTGCGAAGACCATTCATTCGCATCCCAACGGCTCATCGTTGGCGACTGCGGTGGGTTAACGAGATTTAGCCGGGAGAATATGTCAGTCCCCTGAGAAAGCCAGTTATAGGGCCCTGCACGCAACCGGTCACGATGCTGCCTGTTTGTCCACAAGAAGCCCGTGCCCCACGGACCGAGCAAGTACTTGTATCCTGCGCAAACAAGGAAGTCGGCGCCCAAGTCACTAACCGTGAATGGACAGGAGCCACAGGACTGACTCACATCGAGCAGCAAGAGAGTCCCATTCTTTCTGCACGCTTCGGCCAATCGCGGTGCATCAAGCATGGCTCCAGTTTCGAAGCGTACATGACTTACAGACACCAAACGAGTTCTGGGAGTGAGGGCTTCGACAAAATCATCGGCGGCAATGAACCGATCTCGTGGTGTAACGATGGACAGCTTGATA
>JAFATF010000290.1 GCA_019244045.1 Acidobacteriota bacterium | reverse complement strand
GCCATGTGGCAGATGATTGGCCTCTTGGCCGAGCTTGAGCGCAGCCTTATCAGCGAACGCACCCGCGCCGAGGGGTTAAATTCGGACGCAAGCGCAAACTCACCCCCCCAGCAACTCGACCACGCCCCACGAACTGATTGAGAAAGGCGCACACGACCGCCAGGATATAGCCGCGCTGTTTAAAGTTTCGCGCACCACACTTTATCGGGTCATTGGCCTTGGCGTGAGCCGACCTTGACCGGACAAGACCATGGTAGCCAGAGGGGGCAATATGCGCTGTTCCAAATGCAACAGCGATAATAGCGAAGGGCGTAAATTCTGTGTGGCTTGCGACGAGCCGCTGGTCGTCACCTGCCCAAAGTGTAGTGCCACAAACCAGCCGGAAGAAAAATTTTGCGGCGATTGCGGAGCGGCGCTCTTCATCAAAAACGCCGCCGCCCAGTCGCCAGTGTTTTCCTGGAGCGCGCCTGACACTGCGATCATGCCCGAGCGAACCAGCCCCTCCGCTATTGCCGAGATCCGCGAAGCTCCATTTGCGACGCTTCGCTCGTGGGCTTCGAGAGGCGGCCGTCGCTTTACGCTACGTCTAACACTGCAGATGGTCCTCCTAGGACTTCTCCTTTGCACCGCGCTGACAATCGGCATTGTCAACTTCCGGAGCACTCGCCAGACGACGAGACTGCTGCAGAACATGGTACTCACGGTTGCCACACGAGCAGTCGAAAGCCGGATACGGGCTTATTTCGATCCGGCCGTACGAACGATGATCGATCTGCAGCAGCGGGCAGCGTATAACCGATTGCCCATCGACGATGTGGACATACTCGGCGCGTTTTTGGTAGACCGCCTCCGCTATGAACGAACCCTCAACCAACTTCAGTTTGCCGCTCAATCTTCGAGTACATTGGTGTCGGCCCGGCGTTATGGGTATACTCTGAACCGCTCAAAGTACGGAATCGAAACTTCGAGCCCGTTGACCACAGTCCAAGGGAACGACGGCGATCGGATTGAGCTCCTAATCGGCGATACCCTCTCGATCGACAAGCGACCAGGGTCGTGGACCGTACAGAGAGACGGCACTCGAACACCGCTGGCGTTGAACCTACCCGTGTTCGATTCGCGCAAACGACCATGGTACCGCAAGGCCATCGCCGCGCCGGGCGTCGCTTGGCTCGATGATATTACAACGTTTGACAATATTGATGTCGTATCGGCATCAGTTGCTGTTCATGATCCCCTCACTGGCGCGCTGCGCGGGGTATTCGACGCTCAGTTCTTCCTCGATGCGCTGCCCGCAATGCTGCATGAGGCTGCGTATGGCCGCTCCGACGTCCAAAGTCTTCTCGTAACTCGTCAGGGCAGGCTAATCGCTACCTCTTTCCCGCCGATTCCGGGGCGCCTCGCGGCGCTAAGGGCGTCTTTGCCAGGAGCGCTCGACAAGCTACCGCTGGATACCCCAATTGCGACACGATTCAAATACGGTGGTGTTAATTACGCTGGTGGTATCCAGGGCTTCCGCGTCACTGGTAACGTAGTTTGGTTCGTTGGCTACTTCCTGCCGGAAGCCTCACTGTTACGCAGGGTCTACGAAAGCCAGCGCATCAGCTTAGCGACCGGCGTGGCCTTCCTGATCCTTAGCCTGTGCGTCGCTACGTTCATAGCATTCCGCATTTCCTGGCCTCTGCGCGACATCGCGAACGATCTGATGCAAGTTGCGCAGTTCCATCTGACCAGCATTCCCTCACCACAATCCTTTATCCGGGAAGTTGCGGTCGTGGCTGATGCGGCCGACCGCATGAAGGCGAGCCTCCGTTCCTTCAGCCGCTATGTGCCGGCAGACCTCGTCCGTGCGCTGCTCGCTCAAGGCAAAGAGGCTCACCTAGGCGGCGAAACGCGTTGCCTAACGATCCAATTTTCCGACATCGAGAATTTCACTCACCTGAGCGAGCACCTCACCCCTGCCGAGGTCGTTGAGGACCTCGCGGAGTATCTCGAATGCATGTCCGACACAATCCGCAACCACCAGGGTACTGTCGACAAGTTCATCGGCGACGGCATTATGGCGTTATGGAATGCGCCTAACACTATCCCCGACCATGCTACCCAAGCCTGCCGCGCCAGCTTGCGGGCACAACAACGCTTGAAGGCGCTCCGCCAACGATGGAAGGCCCAGGCGCAGCCGCTTTTCCGTGCGCGCATTGGGCTACACACCGGAGAGGTCATCGTGGGGAACTTCGGGACCGCGGAGCGCTTCGCCTATACCGCCATGGGCGATAGTGTAAATCTTGCGAGTCGGCTCGAGAGCCTGAATAAGGCCTATGGCACCTACATCATGGCCAGCGTGGCAGTGCGCGATGCTGCCGACCCCATCTTCGAATGGCGGCTGCTCGACCGCGTTGCAGTCGTGGGCCGGGGTGGGGGCACCGAGGTCTACGAACTGCTTGGGGAACGAGGCGATGTAACCGCAGAGCGGCTATGCGCGCGGGATTTATATGAAGAGGCACTGGCGGCCTATTTCGCCCGCCGGTTCAGGGAAGCGTCTGTAGGCTTCGGCAAGGCGGCCGCTGTATCTCCCGCTGACCAGGCGGCGAAGATGATGGCGCAGCGTGCCGGGGAACTGGCGCGCGTGCCGCCCCCATACGACTGGAATGGGGTCTTCACGTATACGAGCAAGTAGCGGAGCGTTTTGCCGTAAGCAGCGCATTCTGCCCTCAATTTACCGGACGAAACAATCGGTAACAGAGTGGGGAAATATGCGGTGTTCCAAATGTGGCCGGGATAATCGAGAAGGGCGCAAATTCTGTGCGACCTGCGACGCACCGCTGACCGTTACCTGCCCCAAGTGTGACGCTACAAATCAGCCGGGCGAAAAATTCTGCGGCGAATGCGGTGCCGGATTAGCCGAAGCCGCTGGTACAGAGAGTGTCGAAGTGACACATGGCCGCCTCGTTCGAGAGCTCGGGGCCCGTGGCCTCATGATCACCGGAAACGGACTTGGGAGCCGGGTTTTAGCCCGCCCATTTGGTAGCCTCAGT
>JAFATF010000084.1 GCA_019244045.1 Acidobacteriota bacterium | reverse complement strand
CTGGGCCGGAACGTTGATGTCAATGAAGTCGGCTCAACCGGAGTTTTCCTGGCCTCTGATGCGAGTTCGGGAATCACCGGCGAAATCATTTATGTTGATTGTGGGTATAGCATCATGGGCTTTTAGTTCCTGGTACTCCGTCGATCGAGCTAGCAACATCGACAGCGACCGCGACCACCTAAGGTTTCAGATGTGGACGCTCCGGCGGCGCTTTCGTCACCTCCACCGCGGCTTCTCTTGCTAACGGCGGGCGAATCAGGGGGGCGGGTGGACTTTCAGCCACTGAGCACCTAGATTTTTCAAGGAGCAATTGAGATAGGTAGATAGGTTCTAGTCTCCGCGCGTGGACCGTACCGGCTTCGCTGCGCCCTCGCCTGCAGGGAGGGTCATTGAGTAGCGGAATTCGTCGGGTCATTGCCGCCATAGGCGGTTCGCATCTGGTGCCGCTTTTCTACTTTGCGGCGAATATCGGGCCAGAACTCCTTCACGCCAACCGCCACCGTGTCCCAACCGATTTGCGTCCACCAAACGCTTACGGTGTTGCCGATCGTGCGATCGCCTACCGGGTGATAGGCGTTGGAAATAGCGGCTGCGATAGCGCTGCCGAGCACTTCGGAGGTGTTGAACTGGTGCGTCCCGCCATCCCCGCGGGTAACCAACATGCGGCTGATCGCATACCCCAGGCGATGTTGAAAGGTGCCTTGTCCCAATTGGTAATAGCGGGGATCCTGTTCGAGGAGAGACGGCAGGATGGCACCGGTCATGAAATTCTCGATGGTGTTGTCGGCAAAGGCCGAACCGTAACGTTTGCCGTATCCCGCCGCCCCCTGCCCGAAGCCCGGCTCGCTGTCCTGTGCCTGGCTAATTCCAGCCAGAAAACCAATGTAAGGATACTCGACCGGATCAAAGGCTGACCGCAAAACAACCTTGAACTTCTCTTTGGCCGTAAGCGGCGGAATCTGGTGAGCATTTTCCACGGTCAGAAAATTGGGCAACGTCCAGAAGAGACGATCTTTCGAGGTACCGTTCTTCGCGTCGGAAGCTTGAGGCCCTGCAACTTGGGCGCTCGGAGCGGAAGGCGGGGAGGTTGCCTTACTTCCCGAGGCCGAGGGCGGAGAAGCTGCCGTGGACGAGGACTCCGCTTGCCCCGGGCCAGGCTGTGTCGTCGCTGTGCCCGTCGGGCCGGGCTGGGCAAACAAGCTCCCGGTCGCAAGGACGAAGGATAAGAAGATCGCATCCAGAAGGTTAATAGGTCTCACCATTCACTCCCACCGAGGGGCAACCGCGGGACGACCGACTAGCGCGTTTTCAAACAAATCCGGCGCTCGCTCTCTCCCAAGCTTTCGAGCACAATTTCTATGTCCCGCTCGCGCTCGAAACGGCGAAACTTCTCTCCCCACTCTATCAGGAGGATGCTGTTTTCCGCGATTAGGTCGTCCAGTCCG
This sequence comes from Acidobacteriota bacterium, assembly GCA_019244045.1. Lineage (GTDB taxonomy): Bacteria > Acidobacteriota > Terriglobia > Terriglobales > Acidobacteriaceae > Gp1-AA122. The sequence continues at coordinate 16,361 of JAFATF010000084.1, read as the reverse complement.
AGGGTCTGGAGTTCGGAGGGGGTATCTACCCGATAAAGATCAACATGGTATAGGTTGCCGCGGGGACCGCGATGTTCGTGTACGAGCGTGAAGGTTGGACTGGTTACATCCTCTTCGTTGGCGGCAGCGAAGGCTCGCGCAATTCCCTTCACCAGAGTCGTCTTCCCGGCGCCCAGATCACCCCGTAAAACGATCAGCTTGGGGGGAATGAGGCTCTGCCCCAAGGTATGTCCGAAGCCGATGGTTTCCTGGGCGGAATGAGTGACAATCTCACGCACCGCCATGCCGTTCCAGTATAACGATCAGGGGGGTAAAAGCGTCCGCATTTCGCCCATGTTCGAGCTCATAGCTGGCTCGATTGACCTCCTTGCTCGGCCGCGGCCGGGGTAAAGCTCCTCTGGGCTAAAACGACGGCGTGCTACAAAGCCTAACACTGAATGGAGCGCGAGATGCAGCCGTCTACGGTCCTCGTCGTTCAAGCGATCAAGCGGAATGCCTGCTAGCACCCCTTCCCGATCTTGCGAGGATTCAACCTCTCCGCCAGACCGTTCCCATGCCAGACGTGGTGTCGAAGGTAACCTCAACAAAGTCGCCGCTACGAGAACTCCCGTCAGGTGAAACATACCGCCCTGGGTGAAATCGATTCCAGCTGCCGCGGGCGCGGTGGCCGTTCGTCGAGGTGGACGGCAAGCTCAACTGAGCCGGCCCGTTCGATCCTTGCAACGCGATTCGAGGGGTGAGGTTGGAGAAAAGGAGTCATAAGCGAAGACGATAGGGCAGTTTCGGATTCTGGCGAATAGATGGGAAGCACTGTGCGAAATCCGAGGCTCAAATTCCAGGAGGACAGTGCCTGAGTATCAGTTGAGCGAAGCGACGGCAGCTTGAATTATGCATCGCGCGCAGGCGTAGGTGGCGCTAGATTCTACCCTGGACAAGGTAGGATTTTCTGATCGGCAATAAGCACGTTACAAACGAAGGTGCGCGCAGCTCACAGTCAGCAACACTCCTACTTTAAGGTCGAGAAGTCACAACCAGATTTGTGCTTTCCCGCGAACGCTTGCCTGGTTTGATCAATGTCTCCGTCGAAATCCAGAAGGCCGGCAGGGTACGGCGCCATCATCGATAGCTGAGCGAGTTTGTTAAGAGGTTCCCACAGGTACCTGCTATTTCGCTGATAGCTGAGCCCCCGTCTCGCCAAAGACCACCCGCTCGTCTCCCGCAGCATGGCGCACCTGGCGAAAAGCCTGCGGCATGGCCGCAAGCAGATCGGTCGCTACCATCGGCTGCTCGCCCATCTTTTCACTGGCGATATCTCCAGCCACACCGTGCAGATAAACGGCCGCCAGGACGGCTTCCAAGGGCCGGTCGCGATTTTGCGCCATAAAACCGGCCACCATGCCCGTCAAAATATCGCCCGTGCCGCCGGTCGCCATGCCAGGATTGCCGGTCGTGTTCACCCACAGCTGGGCACTGCGGTCGGCGACCAGAGTGCGATGGCCCTTCAGAACTGTAATGGCTTGATGCTCGCGCGCGAAAGTTCGGGCAAGGCTGATGCGGTCCCGCAGAATTTCCTCGACGGAACACCCGCACAGGCGTGCCATCTCGCCGGGATGAGGTGTGATGACCAGAGGGTAACGTCGGCGGTAAAGCTCATGGCTGCAACCTTCGAAGGCATTCAGGCCATCGGCATCGACCAACAGCGGGAGACTCGAGCGCGCGACAAGAGTGCGTACAAAATCTTGCGTTTCGCCCTCCCTTGAGATTCCGGGTCCCAAGGCCAAGACCGCCTTCCCTTTCACCAGGGCATCCATCCGCCCATACTCCAGGGCGCGCAGAGAAATTGTGCCCGACTCTGTTTCGGCCAGTGCTTCGGTCATCAACTCGGCATGAAACGCGGCAACGGTGGGCAGAACGGATTTTGCGGTGGCCACCGTAGAAAGTCCAGCACCCACTCGCAAGGCTGCCATTGCGGCCATCGCGGCAGCACCGGCCTTGCCCAGAGAACCGCCCACAACCAGAACGTGCCCGAAGTTTCCTTTATTGGCATCGCGGCGGCGTGGAGCGATGAGGGGGAGGACTTCCCGTGGCGTGATTAGATTCAGATTCAAGGATGAGGAAACCGCTTCCGGGGGCGAGCCGATAGGAACAATCACCGTCGGCCCATCCGCAAGCTCCCCGAAAACATGGGCCGGCCGCGGTCGGGTAAAAGTGACAACCGCGTGGGCGCGCGTAAAAAGGCCGGTTTGCGCCGCCATTTGATCGGCATCGGCTCCCGACGGTATATCGACCGCAACGACCGGAACGCTCGCTGCATTGATCCGGGCAATCGCTTCCGCGTAAAGCCCACTCACAGGAGGACGGAAGCCGGTCCCCAGGATGGCATCCACCAATAGGGCGGAGGCAAAGGCGGTTCGAGCTTTTTCAGCACTTAGTTCTTCGCGCGAGCGCACCATAACTGGACGCGGCTCGAGACGTTCGAGCATTTCTCGAGCATCGCCCTGCACTTCCGCAGGATCCGCCAGCAGAACGACCTGCACTTCTCGCCCTGCCTCCCTGAGCTTGCGCGCCACAACAAATCCGTCGCCACCATTGTTGCCTTTCCCGCAAATGATGCCAATCGTTTTCGCCGGCCGATTTTGAGAACGGATGAAATCGGCCACAGCGGTGCCAGCATTTTCCATCAAGGTCAAGGAACGCACACCGAATCGCTGCGTGGTGACGCGATCGATTTCCCTCATCTCGGCGGCGCTGACGATCTCCATGCGAGCAATTTCCTCGGCTTTCCCTTTGCTATGGCTGGCTCCCTCTAGGGCACACAAGCAACGCAGGCCCGGGGGTCGACTGCCGAAGTCGAGGCTCTGCCGTCCATAAACTGTGATGCGCTTTGTCTACCCGTGAAAAACTTGGGTGCGCACAGGTCAAGTCTCGGAGGCGGGGTGTAAGGCTGAACGCCGGAATTTTGCTGCCGGGCAACGCCTCCTGATGCCGCTCCGCGATGAGGCCTTACTTAGTCCGCCATCGAGGGCGCCGGCTTAGGCTGGCGTTCCACGGCGTTCATCATTTGCACTTTGCTGTGCTTGCGGCCGTAGCTGAAGTAGATGATCAGGCCAATCACCAGCCAGACCACTAGGCGAACCTGTGTTTCCCACGCGAGGCCCACGATCAAGGCACCGGAAAACAAAATGGCAAGTATGGGTACAACAGGCACCAGGGGCGTTTTGAACGGACGCTCCAGGTGCGGGTGGGTTCTGCGCATCACCCAGACTCCGGCGCTCACCAAGACAAACGCCAGCAGGGTTCCGACGCTGGTCATTTCATCCAAGATATTCAAGGGGATGAGCATGGCCAGGAGAGCAACAAAAAAACCCACGACGATCGAGCTGATATAGGGAGTGCGGAAGCGGGGGTGAATCTTGCTGGCCCAAGGCCACAGCAAGCCATCATGCGACATCGAGAAGAACACGCGCGACTGTCCCAGCAGCATCACCAGCATGACCGAAGCCAAGCCGGCAATGGCCCCGAGTTCCACCAGGAAAGTAGCCCACCGCTGACCGGTCGTGCGAATACCCACGACCACCGGATCGGGGACATTTAGCTGGTTATAAGGAACCAGCCTGGTCAAAAGACCCGCCACCAAGATGTATAGAACGGTGCAGATGCTCAAGGAAAGCAGGATGCCGAGCGGCATGTCTTTTTTCGGGTTGCGGGCCTCCTGCGCCGCCGTCGAAACTGCGTCGAATCCAATGTAGGCGAAAAATACCACGCCGGCTCCGCGCAGGATGCCGGACCATCCAAACTGACCTCGTTCTCCGGTGTTAGGTGGAATGAAAGGATACCAGTGATTAGGCTGCCAGGCGTGGCTGGCCAAGAAGGCGCCTGCGATACCGATGAACATGCAAACGATCGCGACCTTCAGGATCACAATGACGGTGGTAAAGTTTGCCGACTCTTTAATACCGATCACCAGGATGGTGGTGATTGCCATAATGACAAGAAAACCGACATAGTCATAGTTCAAGTGGACGTTCACACCTAAAAGGGCGAAGCTGGAATGCGGCATTTTAGGGAGGTCCGTGCCAATGTCATGGAGGAAGGCACGCAAGTGTCCGCTCCAGCCGACCGCAACCGTGGCCGCACCAAAGGCGTACTCCAGAATTAAGTCCCATCCGATGATCCAGGCAATCAGTTCACCTAGCGTGGCATAGGAGTAGGTGTAGGCGCTGCCGGCGATTGGAATCAACGAGGCGAATTCAGCGTAACAAAGTCCGGCGAAGCCGCAGGCGATCCCGGCCAGCACAAAGGAGATCACGATGGCCGGGCCGGCAAACTGCGCGGCCGCCTGGCCGGTGATCACAAAAATTCCGGCGCCGATGATGGCGCCGATGCCAAGGGTTACCAGGTTCAACGGCCCCAGAGCACGACGCAGCCCACCATGCTCGCCTTCGGCCTCTTGCAGAAGAAGGCTCAGATCTTTTTTCGCGAACAATTTAAGGCTCATGTTCCACCTTTTGGGAAGGGGTGATTTTCCAAAGCAAATAAACCGGAATGCCGATCAGAACAATGAACAATCCCGGCCATGTGTACTGTGGCTTATAGCGTAAGAGGACGATGTCGATAAAGACGGCCATCACGATATAGACGGCGGGTAGGATGGGGTAACCCACAGCCCGGTAGGGACGTGCCGCCATGGGCTGAGTGCGACGCAACACGAACAGGCCCGCAATGGTCAAAATGTAAAATAGCAGGACGGCAAAGACGATGTAATCCAGCAATTGTCCATAGGTACCCGAGAGACAGAGGACCGAGGTCCATACCAGCTGTACCATGAGGGAAACAGCCGGGGTCTTGTACTTAGGGTGCAAATAAGCGACTTGCCGAAAAAACACTCCGTCCTTGGCCATAGCGTAGTAGACCCGGGCACCGGCCAGAATCAGGCCATTACTGCAGCCGAAGCTGGACAGCATGATGGCAGCCGCCATGATGAATCCACCCGCAGAACCAAACATCTGGCTTAAAACCGCGGTGGCGACGCGGTCCTCGGTCGCGTACTGAATTCCGCGCTCCGCAATCGTGGTTGCCCCGGCAGTGCCCTTGAGGGGCAGCACGTTAAGATAGATCACATTGCAGAGAATGTAGAGCAGGATGACCACCCCTGTACCCAGGGCCAGCGAGAGCGGCAGGTTGCGGCTGGGATGGGTAACTTCCCCGCCGGTGAAGGTCACATTATTCCAGGCATCGGCCGAGAACAGAGATCCCACCTGGGCTACGGCAAGAATAGTAAGCGTTCCGACCCATACAGTAGGGCCGCCCATTCCCACCTGGATAGCATGCTTGGCGGCCAGTGCGGCGTTGTCCCAGAAGTGTCCATTGAAGTTTGCCGCCAAGGCTTGCGCATTGCGTATAAATAACCCAAGCAGAACCAGTCCCGCCAAGGCCGCCACCTTGGAAATCGTGAAGAAGTTCTGGATCAAAGCCCCGATCTTTACCCCAAAAATGTTGATAACTGAGAGGACAATGATCAGCATGATGGCAACCAGATTCTGCGTGTTCAGACCGACTTCCATGTTGCCAAGTACCATGGGCCCAACCCGAACGGGGGGAACCTTCCAAAAGTGCAGGATCCAGTGGCTGGACGAGATGGCAGGAAAGAATATACCCAGGAATTTGCCGAACGCCACCCCAACCGCCGCGATGGTTCCGGTTTGGATGACGAGAAACAAGGTCCAGCCGTAAAGAAAACCCCAGAGTGGCCCCAAGGCTTCGCGCAGGAAAACGTATTGACCGCCGGCGCGAGGCATCATCGCGGCCAGCTCGCCATAGCTGAGCGCACCGACGATGGTCATGAAGCCGGTTACCAGCCATGCTGCGATGAGCAAAGCCGGCGAGTTTACCTGCCGAGCGATGTCGGCCGACACAATGAAGATGCCGGAGCCGATCATGGACCCCATCACCAGAGTCGTGGCGCTGGTCAATCCCAGAGCCTTCACCAGTTCGGTGTTTTGCTGAGTAACGGCTTCCCACTTGCCAGCCGCAGGCGTTTCGATGAGGTGTCTGGTCTCGGTACTCACATTGCTCCTGCTCGGCAGTTTTCGTCCGCGGCACCGGTGAGAGTCCCCGATCGCCGGCTCGGGCCGGTTAGACTTTACCTTAATATGCGCAAAAAATCGCCTGCTGATTCCCGCGGGTTGATTAAGAGATCAGACAGCACGGCGACCGAATCGGCGCCGGCCTCGATCACCTGACGGCAGTTCGCCCGGGTGATTCCCCCTATGGCGACCAACGGCTTTGTGGTCAGCGAGCGCGCCCGCCGTACTCCTTCGAGGCCAATGACCGGATCGGGATTGATTTTGCTTCCGGTCTCAAAAACCGGCCCGATGGCCAGGTAATTCGCCGAGGTCCTGCTGGCTACGCCAATCTGCCCGCCATGGTGGGTGGAAAGGCCTAGCCACAGGCGCGCACCGACGATGCGTCGAGCAGATTCCGGGGAAAGGTCATCCTGGCCAAGGTGGAGGCCGTCGAAACCGGCTAGGCGGCAGAGATCGGCGCGATCGTTCATGATCAGCTTGCTAGTAGTGCCTAAGGCTTGTCGTAAGGCATTTGCCTCGGCCAATATCTGGCAAGCAGCACCGGTTTTATTGCGGTACTGAATCAGGCTTACTCCCGAGGCGGCCAAAGCTTCGGCGAAAGCGCATATTGCTCGAGTTCCCGAACAGCGAGAAGCATCGACGATCGCATACAGCCGGGGCAGGCGAAAAGGTTCCGGCATGCTGCCTGGTGCCGCCAGAGAGAAGGTGTCCAACATCAGGCAGCTGACTCCTTTTTGCCCGTCGCGAACAGCTTTTCTATGTAGGTCGTGTCAATGCGGCCGCCCCGGAAATCGGGGTCGGCAAGAATACGGCGGTGCAGCGGAATGGTCGTATATATGCCTTCGACGATAAACATTTCGAGGGCGCGCGCCATGCGGGAGATCGCCTCATCGCGATCTTTGCCGCGCACTACCAGCTTGGCAATCAGTGAATCATAATAAGGAGGAATCACTCCCTCAGCGTAAGCGGCCGTATCGATGCGCACGCCGGTGCCTCCGGGAGGATGGAACGCCGTAATCTTACCCGCCGATGGGGTGAACTTTTCCGGGTGCTCGGCATTGATGCGACATTCAATGGCATGACCACGAGGAAGAATGGGGCCGTGGAGCACATCGGGCAAGCGCTCGCCGGCGGCGAGAAGAATCTGGCTCTTGACCAAGTCCACATCGGTGACCATCTCGGTCACCGGATGTTCGACCTGGATGCGGGTATTCATCTCGATAAAATACAGGCGCTCATTATCGTCCATTAGGAACTCGACCGTGCCGGCATTGACATAGCCGATAGCCGACAAGCTCTTGGCCAGAATGGCGCCGATCTGTTCACGCAACTCCGGCGTCATTCGGGTGGAAGGGGACTCCTCGAGAAGCTTCTGATGGCGACGCTGAATGCTACATTCGCGCTCACCCAGGCTAATGACATTTCCATAGGCATCGGCCAGGATCTGGAATTCGATATGCCGCGGCCGTTCAACGTACTTTTCCATGTACAGATCCCCATTCCCGAAGGCAGCAGCGGCTTCGGCCGAGGCTGCTTTGAACAACGCCGGCAACTCCTGCTCGCTGCGCACAATACGCATGCCGCGCCCACCCCCTCCGGCGGAGGCTTTGATGATGACAGGAAATCCCACCTGATGCGTCCACTCGGCCGCCTCAAGTTCGGAGGCCACAATGCCGTCCGAGCCCGGCAGTATAGGGACGCCGGCCTTCTTCATGGCTGCGCGGGCTTTCTCTTTTTCCCCCATGAGGCGGATGATCTCAGGCGAGGGGCCAATGAATTTAATGCCGCAGGTCTCGACCACCTCGGCGAAATTCGCATTCTCCGACAGCAGTCCATAACCGGGATGGATGGCCTCGACATTGGCAATTTCAGCGGCACTAATCACGGCCGGTATATTGAGGTAGCTCTGCGAGATTTGCGGCGGGCCGATGCAGATGGCTTCATCGGCGAAGCGTACCGGCAGCGAGTTGCGATCCGCCTCGCTGTAAATGGCTACCGTGCGGATGCCCAGTTCCTTGCAAGCGCAAATTACCCGCAGCGCGATCTCGCCGCGGTTGGCAACTAAAATCTTCTTAAACATAGAAGCTCGAATCCACCACTTAGCCCGAAGGCCCGACAAGAAACCGGACAGGCAACGATCTCTGGCACGCCAGGCTGATTGCGCCGCTCGCTACAAGGCTCCGAGTGTGCCTCTATTTAGGACGGATGCCGAACAGTTCCTGTCCATATTCGATGGGCTGGCCGTTGCTGACGAATTTTTTCACAATCTCACCGGCGACATCGGACTCAATTTCGTTCATCAGCTTCATGGCTTCGACAATGCACAGCACTTGACCAACCTCAACCAAATCCCCCATCCTGGCGAAGGGAGGGGCCCCGGGCGACGGCGACTCGTAGAATGTACCTACGATGGGGGAGCGTACCGAGTGCAGTGATTCTTCGGGTGCAGCAGCGGCGGGCGTTGCCGGCGGAGACGGCGGAGGGGCGGGCGGGGCGGCGGCATTGTGAGAATCCGTTGTCAGCGGTGTAACCGCCGGAATAGGAATAAAGCGCGTTTCCGAAGCAGGCGATGCGGGCTGGGCGCGTTTGATACGCACCTTGACGTCGCCGCGCTCCAGTTCGAACTCGGCGATGTCTTGTTGCTTTAAAAGCTCGATGAGCTCTTTAAGTTCTTTCTGATTCATCGGCCCTGCGGCAAGACTGCTATAGGCGGTCTCGAGAGTCAGTTGTCAAACCTGGGGACCTTTGGATGACGCTTCCCATCAGAGAGAAATCAGCTTTTTCGTGGTGGGTGTCAGCACCTCGCAGCCCTGCTCGGTGACGACCACCATATCTTCCACACGGACACCCCACTGACGCGGAACATAGGCTCCGGGCTCAATTGTGATTACCATACCCGGACGTAAGAGCTCGGTCTGCCCGGAGGCGACGCGGGGAGCTTCGTGTATCTCAAGTCCCACGCCGTGGCCCGTCGAATGGGTAAAATACCGCCCCCAGCCACTGCTCCTGAGCGCGTGTCGGGCGGCTCGATCCACCTCACTCGCCGGAACTCCCGGACGAACCGCCTCGATTCCGGCAAGCTGTGCATCGTGCACTGCCTGATAGAAAATGCGAGCCTGTTTGTCAGGCCGACCCACATGAAAAGTGCGAGTCATGTCCGAGCAATAACCTCCGAGTATAACACCGAAGTCAGAGACCACGAATCCGCGTCGGGGGATCGGCTGATCTGAAGCTCGGCCGTGGGGAAGCGCCGAGCGCGAGCCGGAAGCAATAATAGTGTCAAAAGCCATGCCCTCACATCCGCCCTGACGAGCGGCGTATTCGAGTTCGGCGGCAATTCGCGTTTCCCGGATGCCGGGTCGTACGGTCGCCAGCAAACGCTCGAACAGCTTTGCTGCAAAGAGCACGGCTTGGCGAATGAGAGCGATCTCGGCCGCGTCCTTCACCATGCGCTGCTGCTCGATCAACGGGGGTGCGGCCGTGATCGTGAACCTTTTTCCCAGCCTGCTGCAGAGCCGCTCGTGGTCCGAGACCGACATATGCACCGCCTCGATGCCCATGGTCGCCTTACCCCGGCGCCGAGCAGAGAGCCATTCGGCAGCCGTCAATAAAGCCGCTTGACGACCCACCACGACCGGAACCCCCTGTACCTGATCTCGCGCCTGCTCTTTATACCGGCCATCGGTCGTGAACACAGCCTGTCCATCACCCACCACGAGAACGCCCGCGCTACCGGTGAAACCCGTGAGATAGCGAATATTAGGAAGATGGGTGACGAAAAGGAAGTCCAGGTCCTGGCGGGCCAGCGATGATCGCAAACCTTCAAGGCGGGCCGAGACCATAACACTTAAGTGTAGCAACTGCCCACTGGCAGTTAAGGCAACTCATAAAGCATCCCCACGCGGGATGCCCCAAACGTTAAAACGACAAACCGCCGGACGAGCCCTGACAGGTTTTTCAGGGCTTCCGGCGGCAGTCTTGCTGCAACTCTTCTATGTCTGAATGATGCGCGGAGTAATGAAGAAGATCAGCTCCTGATTGTTGGTGCTGACGCTGCGCCGCTTGAACAGGTTGCCAAGAGCCGGGATATTGCCGAGTAAAGGCACCTGCTGTAGGGTGACGTTATTCTGCGTCTGGATGACACCGCCGATCACTACCGTGCCCCCGTCGGTGACCAGCACTTGCGTGGTTGCCTGCTGGGTGATGAGGGTGGGATTACCTTGCACTTGGCGGCCGAAGTCCGGGGTTGTATTCTCGACGTCCACATTGAGGAAAATCGTGTTTTCCGACGTGATTTGCGGCGTCACCGTCAGGCGCAAGAACGCGTCCACGTAGGTAACGGTGGGCGGGCCGCCTAATTGCGCCTGGGTCACGATCGGCACGCGAACACCCTGTTTAACCAGCGCCTGAATGTTGTTTTGCGTCACCACCCGCGGACGCGACAGAATCTTCAGCAAGCCTCTCGACTCGGCGGCTGTCAAGATGGAATCAATCTGAATGTGCCGGCTATAGTTCAGCAGGGTGAATCCGCTGGTCGGGCTCGCGGCTGGCATGCTTGAAAACAGCGGTATCTGCGTCAGGGTTGTGCCTGAGGGCGCCGACGAACCGACAATCGTGTAAAACGGGCTCAGGCCGAACACGCCGACCGGCGATGTTCCCACGCCGCTGGCGCCCCCGATAGCCGTAGCCCCGTTGCCGAAGCCGAAGCCAAACTGTGTGCCCAGATCACGGGCGAAGCTGCGAGTGGCAGCTACCACGCGCGCTTCGATCTCGACTTCCTGGGTCTTGCGATCGAGTTGCTGCAGCAGACGGTCAATAGGAGGAATTGTCGAAGGGATGTCTTCGATGATCAAAGCATTAGTGCGATCATCGGAGATCACGCTTCCGCGCTGTGACAGGAACTGCTTCACCGTCGTGACCAGATCCTTGGAATGCGCATAGCTCAGGAAGCGGGTTACGGTGACGCGGTCGACCGCCAACTGTTCCGATTCAATTTCCGCGCGCTTGGCATCGGCTTCTCTCTTGAGGGTATCAACGGTTGCGATGCGCAGAACGTTGCCTTCCAGTTGACGTGATAGTCCGTTGTTGGCCAGGACGATGTCGAGGGCCTGATCCCATGGTACGTCATCCAGCACGATAGTCAGCGTGCCCTTGACGTTGGGATCAAGCACCACATTAAGCCCGCTGATCTCATGAATGAGGCGGAAGAAATCTTTCAGATCCACGTCCTTCAGGTTCACCGAGATCGGCTCACCCGTATACTTGGGACCGTTTAAATTCTCGTGACTCATCTGCGCCTTCTGCTCGGCAGCCATATTGACGGCGGGGTTCGACGGTTGGCTGGTCGACGTCGAGGCGGCGGGTTGGCCGGAGGCTCGGTCTGCCGGAGCGGCGCTCTCCGCTTGCAACTCGGCGCTCGGCTTGATGAGCACTCCGTCGGCCGGCTTATCGGAAAATTTGGCCGCCGCTTCGAGGGCTCGAGCGGGAGGAGCGATAGTCGGCACCGTCGCTTTCGCCTGCTTCGGCGCATAGGAGGGCTCGACCAACACAAAGTCCTTAGGTGCCGAGGGCGTCTGGGCGGAGGCGCCCGACGTGCTGTCGGCCGATGTCACGGCAGTTCGTGACCGCAATGCCAGTTTGGGCATCGTCGCTTTGGCCGAAGAAGCGGCCAGATGCGGAGCCTTGGCCGCTGAGGCATGCAGCTTCAAGACGAGCTTATCGGTTTCCGGCACCAACTCATAGTCGACGGGGGATTGCAGGTCTATAACGACCCGAGTGGTGGGTGGGACCTGGCCATTCATCCCGATGCGCACGGATTTGATGCCATCGCTCGCAACCTCCACCTGGCGTTGATCGAGGGCGGCAACCGTGTTGGGCAGATCCATGACCAAGCGGTTCGGGTGGTCCATCATGCTCAGCTTGGGCTGTACTTGCCCCCGGGCTGTGATTTCGAGGCTGATGCCATCTTGACCGCGCACCAAGCTCAAGTGTTTCACGACCGCGTGTGACTCCGCCACCCTGGCCCCTTGTGTGCCGCCCGTGGTCTCGGTCTCGGCCGCCATCATCCAGCCGGCGATGACGAGCGGTAGCAATACACTCAGCAGTTTTCGCATTTCCCTTCTCCCCACGCGTCGGGTACATGCCCGGACGCGTCTATCAAATTCGGTTCCGCGGCCTGACGCCGCACCCGCCGCTAAACCGCCGGCGTGGTAAGTTTCTTCACTACTTCTCGCGTAAATTCCTTCCCCAGCTTGTCCTGATAGGTTTCTTTAAACACCACCGAATCGCCGGTAATCTTCATTACGTAGCCGTTGAAAACCGGGTCATTCTCTTTCAAGAAATAAGCCTTGTTCATGGCATTCACCACGACGGCGATCATACCGGTGTCCGACTTCACGACACCGCGCACGATGATCTGGTCGATGGCGAGGCAGCGCTTGCCGGTGCTGCAGCCAGGCCCGGTCGGACTGTTGACCACTGGGCTGAGAAACGGGTCGCGTCGCCCCTCGGAGGTGATCACTCTCTTTTCTTTGGCCTCCGGCGCTGTCCCCGAGAGGTCAGCCGCCTGAACCGGCTTGGCAGGCTGTTTCGGGACAGGCTGAGCTTTGGCCCTCTTTATTTGCGACGAGAACGGCCCGGCCTTCTGCGCGCCCTGCTTGGGCTGGGGAGCCACGGGGGCAACGGAGATCTTGGTAGGCGCTACCTTGGCAATGTGCGCTGCGGCCGTGCTTGTCGCCGGCTTCACGCTGCCTCGGCTCACCGCCGCGCTCGGTGCGCTGCTCACGCCTGCACCCGTGCTGCTCGAAGTTTTGCTAACCGGGGCAGCACTGGCGGCAGCTGGCTTGGCCAGACCGGGCTTAACCACGGTAACTGGCGCGGCCGCGCTCTTGCCCGATGGCGCTGGGGAGGCATTCGTAGCGGGCTTTGGCTGCGGCGCGGACGAGAACGCGCCCTTGATTTTCTCGAGCAGGGAGGTCTGCGCGCACGCAGTTCCCACCAGCACCATGGCTAGACAGAGTTGAGCGATTCGCTTCATAAGTATCCCCTAGCGCTTTACCGGTGCGCTGGCCGTCGTGCTGGCTGGCGTCATGTCATGGCTGAAAAACGTGGTGGCAATACAGGTCGCGACTACGCTTTCTCCCGGCGCGTAGTTGTATTGGTGTTTGGTTTTGGCGTCACTCGGCTTTCTGACCGAAGAAACCAGGAGGTTGGACACGTTGACAATGCGTTCCAGCTTGCCCACACGATCAAAGAAATTGAGCATCGAATAATACGGCCCGTCCAGCTCGAGTTCAAAGGGCATTTCGCTATAAAAGTCCTTGTTTGACACCGTCATGGCCGTGTAACGGCGCAGCTCGATTCCGGCTTTCAGAGCTTCGGCATCGACGGCGCGGATAAAATCATCAGCTTGCTTGTCGTCGGGCACAATGCGGCGTTCGATCTCGAGCTGTTGCTTGAGGGTCGCCAGTTGGCGCTCCATCTCGGCGAGCTTCGGCCGGTAAGCTTCCAATTCTCGGTTTTCGCGCTGCTTGGTGTCCAGTTGTTGCTGCGCCTGTGCATTGGCATCGCGCTGGCTCTTGAAAACCGTGAAATAGAGCGCGGCGCTCACGATCATTCCCCCGAGGAGCACCAGAGCCCATTGCTTAATGCCCGGCAGTTCACTGAAAGTTCCCATAGTTTTCTTAGCCTCTATGACTTCGCTTTCTGGCAGCTCAGCGTGAACAGGAATGCCTGAATGTCCTTGGCCGAGGAATCCTGATAACTTTCCTTGATTTCGACATTCTTGAAGTAGCCCGTTTTTTCCAAGTTGGTGATCAGGTTGGCCACCGCATCCTCGCTCAGGGCCAAGCCTTCCAAATCGATCGAGCCCCCATCGTCCTTCACCCAGTTGAGCCACACCGCTTCCGTGTTATTCACCGTGGAGCCAACCGTATTGAGCAGATCGACCGGCCCGGTCTGCTTGGCGCGCAGCTGATCGATCACATCTACCCGGCGTTTATAGTTCTCCGCCTCCCTCTGGCGTTCGAGATAACGCGCTTTCACGCCGGAAAGTTCCGCGTTTTTGCGCTGCGCGACCGCCATCTGCTGCTGAATCTTGTTCTTGTCGTTATTCAGCCGGTACCAATAAACGCCGTTGGCCAGAGCTACGATGGCGAATACGGCAGCTATCTTAAGAATGGGGCTGACACCGCCGCCCAGGTCCATCTCCATCACTGCAGGAGTACTGGCGCGTTTGCCCTTCGGTTTGGGTGCACCCAGCAGGTTAATTCGAATCATAGATCGTCAAAGCTCCTCAGGGCTAAGCCCACCGCGACCGCCAACTGCCCGGCGTTCTGCTCGATCAGGTCTGCGGAAGAGTCCGTTGGCGGTGAAATTTTTTGGAACGGGTTCAGGATTTCAACGGGCAGGGAGAATTCCTGGCGCAGCGCTTCGACAAGTCCGCCCACCTTCGACGAGCCTCCGGCCAGATAGATCTTCTCGATGTGTTCTCCCGCCGCGCTGGCCCGGAAGAAATCGAACGTTTTTTGAATCTCGAGCACGATGATTTCGGTTACTTGCTGCAGGATTGGCGTCTTGGCATCTTCACTGACGGTGCCCACTTTCTTGCCCAGCTTCAGAGCCTCGGCGTCGTCGAAACTCAAATCGAGCTCCTTCTGCAGCGAATCGGTATACTGGTGCCCCCCCACGCTGACATCGCGGGGGAATAGCGGAGTCGTGCCTTTCACGATGTTGATGTTCATCACGCTCGCCCCCAGGTTCAACAAGGCCACCACCTGACCCGCGGCCGGCTCATAGTTGTACTCGTAGCAGTTCTGCAGGGCCAGCGAATCGATGTCCACGATAGCCGGGGTACGCCCCGCCATCGAGAGTACGTTGGTGTAGTTAAGAATCTTGTCCTTCTTGACCGCCACCAGGAGCACGTCCATGGTCGGACTGCTGGTTTCCTCCGACAGAATCTGGTAATCCAGATTGACATCGGCTAAATCAAACGGAATGTGCTGCGCGGCTTCTTTGGGAATGGCTTCGGCCAGTTCGGCATCGCTCATCGAGGGCAGCGGGATGCGTTTGACGATGACCGAGTGGCCGCTCACCGCGGTAGCCACTGCCTTGGACTTGATCTGGCAATCGGCAAAGAGCTTGGAGATGGCGGTGGACACCGTTCCCGAATCAACAATCATCGAGTCCACCACAATATCGGGCGCCAGAGGTTCCAACCCGAGGTGCGCGACTTCGATGCCCGCACGGGAGCGCTTCAACTCCACCGCTTTGATGCTGGACGAGCCCACGTCCAAGCCAACAATCGACTTCGATCCAAAGAATCCAAACATGTGTCCGCCTTCTGTGGCGCGGGCCATCTCGGCCCGCAGCTTTCTGTTACTCGGAAGTGGCGGCCACTGCCGCCTTAGTTTTTTTCTTGCCTCCCGCCTTGATCTCGGTGCTTTTCTCTTCCATCCACTGGTCCAACTTCGATTTCTTGAAACGCCAGCGGTTGCCGAGCTTGAAAGCGGGAATTTTTTGCTCGTTGACGTACTTATAGAGCGTGTCCGGACTCACTCCCAGGTACTGCGAAGCCTGGCGAATATTCATGACTTCTCGTGCGTCTGCCATGTTTAGCGCCCTTTCCACAGAAAACCGCTGCGCCGTACCGGCTTTTTGACGCCACTACGCCGCAGACTCAAGAGAACGGCCAACAGAACTTTGGGCTCGGAGACTTCGTAGGGGAGTTGTTGTGTCGAGAGCATAGCGCAAACGCGCAAACCGCCGCCCGGCAAGCGTTTTTCGGGTTTTTGGCCGTTTTTTTCGGTTTTTCTGGATAGGCAAATCAGCCACTTGCACACCGAATCAATTACTAGTAGGCATGGGGGACGGCAGCTACCATATATTGTGCTATGCCGTAGGTGCTCGAGCTCGCGTCAAGGGCAGCGTAACCAAGGTACAAAGCACGGTACGTCGGTGCTACGCCAAGGTTATCGAAGTTTGCCGACTGCATAGCTCAACCTCCAAGCAGTGGACGTAGGGTAGAAAATTGTTGCAAATCACGAGTTTCGCGATAGCCGAAATCCCTGCTTATTAAATTGCAACCGGTCAAATCCCTGACTGCATCATTTGGATAATGTATAGCTCGTATCGGGCGCGTTGGTTCCTGGCCGGAGTTGTGGCGATCGGGTGGGTTGCCGCCGCCGCCGCACAGCAGAGTCTTCCTGAGGCTCCGCAGCCGCAGACGCCCGCAACAACAGCTTCGCCTTCGCCCGCCGTTCAATCTACCCCCTCCAC
>JAFATF010000041.1 GCA_019244045.1 Acidobacteriota bacterium | reverse complement strand
CTCTCGTTTATGCCCACGAACTTAGCACAGCCGGGATAGGGAAGGAACACGGAATGCTCCTACCCTGCACACCTCGAAAAGACAACTTGGCAGCCATTCCGCTTGATCATTCCTTGCGTCTATCGCTTAATTGCCGCCTGTCTTGCTTTTCTCGACTCTTTTCTTGCCCGCCTGTCGTCGGCCGATCGAGGTTTCCACCAGTTCGGCTTTGATCAGATCGGCGAACGACTCCCGGCGGCGAATGAGCTTGGCCGTCTTCCGCTTGACCAGGATTTCGGCTGCCCGGCGCCGCGTGTTGTAGTTCGAGGCGAGTGCCATGCCATAGGCCCCGGTGTCAAGGACGGCGAGCAAGTCTCCTTCTACGGTCTCCGGTAACGGTCGATCGCGCGCAAGAAAGTCGCTAGTTTCACAGACGGGACCGACTACGTCGAACTTTGCCCGGCCGAGTTTACGATCGTTACGCACGGGCACAATCTCGTGAAACGCGCCGTACAGTGACGGCCGCAACAGGTCGTTCATGGCGGCATCGACGACCAGGAACCGCTTACCTTTGTTAGCCTTGACATATTCCACGGATGTGATGAGCGCTCCCGCGGGAGCAACGATGGCCCGGCCAGGCTCGAGCAGCAAGTGGAGGTTAAGGCCGTTTAGCGGTCCGATGAGGGCCGCTGCATAGCGAGCGGCATATTCCACAAAATCTTGATCGCCCCCCCGGTAACAAACGCCCAGTCCGCCTCCGGCATCCACATACTGGATGCTGTGGCCATCCTGGCGTAGACGGCGCACCAGTTGCGCGATGCGATCAACCGCCCTACGAAATGGCTCCGGGCTCGTGATCTGCGAGCCAATATGGACGCTCACTCCCACCACGTTTAAAAAACGGTGCCGGGCCGCCCGACGGTAGAGCTCCGAGGCCTGCTCCAGGGGAATTCCGAACTTATGCTGATCGCGGCCGGTCGAGATGTAGGGGTGTGTCTCCGCGGGAACATCGGGATTGACTCGGAATGCAATGCTGGCCTTTCTCTTCAGCTCGCCCGCGCGCCGAGCCAGGCGCGAGAGCTCTGACTCGCTTTCCACGTTGAACAAGAAAATTCCAGACTTCAGTGCGAGATCGATTTCCATCAAGCTCTTGCCGACACCGGAAAAAACAATTCTGCGATTTGCGCGGCGGTCTATCTGCAACACTCGCTTGAGCTCTCCTGCGGAGACCACATCAAAGCCGCAGCCAAACGTTCGCAGCAGGCGCAGTATGCTCAGGTTGGAGTTCGCCTTCACGGAATAGCAGATAGTGTGTGGAACCCTCAGAAAGGCCCGCTCAAAGGCCACTAGTCGAGCTTCGATGGCGGAAGCCGAATACAGGTACAGGGGTGTGCCAAATCGCGCGGCAAGGCGTCTGACCGGGATATCGTCGCAAAAAAGCTCCTCGCCACCAGACGGTTGCTCGCCGATTGAAGAAGAACGAGGGGCCAAAGAGCTGCGATAAGAGAATGCCGGCGGGCGACCCCGGGCTGTGCTGGGATGGGATCTCACTTGCCTCTGCCTGCACTGCCCTTGACTTTGATGGCCACCACGGTTTGATCATCAAATGGCTCCTCACCCGCGGCATGCGCCGAGGCGGCACTAAATAGGCGCTCGACCACCTCGGCCGCACTCGCCTGGCCGCATTCGCCAATGATGCGTTCGGCGCCAGTTCTGCCGAACAGCTGTCCAGCTCGGTTGCGCGCGTCCAAAATGCCGTCACTGAAGAACACGAACAGGTCACCTGGTCCGGCGCGAAAGGTGTATTCGTCGTACTCGGCTTCATCAAACAACCCCAAAGGCAAACCCGTGGCTTCGATGATTTCCATCTTGCTCTCGTGCAGGTATACGGGACGGGGCAGGCCGGAGTTAGCAACGTGAAGAGTCTTGCGGGTGTCGTCCCAAACCGCATAGATGATGGACACGAATTGCGCTTCGATACGGCGCTCAGCAAGAGAAAAATTTATGGCAGCTAGCATCTCGGCGGGGCTCGGCTCCATCGAGGCGTGCGAGCGAGCAATGCCACTGACTAGGGCGGCGTAAATGGCTGCGGGCGCTCCCTTGCCGCTTACGTCTCCGATCAGGATAGCGGCGCGGGCAAGGGAGTAGGTGAGAAAATCGTACAAATCACCCCCGATTGCGCGCGCCGGCACAAATTTTGCCGCTATTTCGAGATTGTCGAGTTTCGGGGCGGAGGGGGGAAGCAGGCGGAATTGCAGCTCGCGCGCCAGCGCCAAATCCCGCTCAAGGCGCCGCTCTTGCTCTGCTACTTGTTCGTAAAGCCGCGCGTTTTCAATGGCGATCGCCACCTGCGCCGCCAGGGTGGTTACGGTTCGCCGGTGATCGTCGGTAAAGAAGCCACGCCGCGTGTGCTCCAGGTCGAGCACCCCAATGACGCTGTCCTTATAAATGAGGGGCACGGCCAGTTCAGAACGCGTTTCCGGATTGATTCTCACGTAGCGGGGGTCCTTGTTGACATCGGGCACCAGGACAGCTTCTTTCTGTCGTGCGGCATATCCCACAATGCCATGGCCCAGGGTGATGTCGTGCTTAAGCTGGATATTCTCTTGGAAGCGGAGAGAAAATCGGTGTTGCAGCTTCTGCGTACCCGGCTCGATGAGCAGAATGCTGAACATCTGGAAATCGATAAGCCGGCTCAGCAGTTCGCCAATGCGTTTTAGCAGCTGGTCTAGATTGAGAATTGACGTCAGCTCGCGCGCGATCTCGTTGAGCAACAACAGTGTTCGCGCCTGGCGCGTACTGCGCGTATACAGCTGGGCATTCTCGATTCCAACTGCCATTCGTGAGGCGATCAGAGTCAGCAACCGCTTATGGTCTTCGGTGAAGTAGCCGGGCTCGGGCGCCTCGAGGTCAATCACCCCGATCACGCGATTCTTTATGATGAGTGGAATCGCCAGTTCCGAGCGTACGCTGGGAATGGCCGCGATATAGCCGTCCTCTTTAGTAACATCGTCCACCAGCAAGGCTTCGCGCGTGCGTGCGGCACGTCCGGTCACTCCCTCGCCTAACTTGACGCGGGCGCGTTCGGCGAATTCTGGCGGGTAGCCCAGTTGAAAGCGAAAGCGGAGCTCTTGCGTACGTTCATTGAGCAGGAGAATGGCAAATATCTCATAATGAATGACTTTCCGCACCAATTCCGCCACCCGCCGCAAGGTAGTTTCCAGGTCAAGCGTGGTGTTGACCACATCGGCAACCTCCAGCAGAAGAGGCTCGATTTTGGCGATCTCTTGGGTTTCAGCGGTAGCCACTTTAGCTATGATAGCAGCCACTCACGCGTCCTCGGCCCTGTCTAGTTTCGGGGAATGACACAGATATCGGGCAGATTGCGATAGCGCTCCGCGTAGTCCAGGCCGTAGCCGACCACGAATTCATCGGGAATCTTGAAGCCCACATAATCGGCCTCAATGGCTTGCTTCCTGCGCGACGGTTTGTCGAGTAAAGCAGCGATCTTGAGCGCGCGGGGCTGATGGGCCTGGATGATTTTTCTTAAATAGGTCATGGTCAGGCCGGTGTCCAGAATATCTTCCACCATGATTACGTTGCGGTCCCGCATGGATTGGTCGACATCTTTGGTGAGACGCACTTCCCCGGTCGAATCCCACCCGGAGAGCAATTCCTGGCTGGGACTCGGCCGATTCCCATAACTGGACACGCCGATAAAATCAAAGGTAGCGTCAAGTTCGACCCGGCGGGCAAGATCGCTCAAAAAAATGGCCGCCCCTTTCAGCACGCCGACGAAGATGATGGTTTCTCCCCTGAAGTCGCGAGTAATCTCATCGCCCATTTCGCCGACTCTCTGGGCAATTTGCTCTCGCCTGATCAGAACTTTAAGTTCGAGCACGGCAGATCATCTTAAATCGATCTGGGGGCGCGAGCAGCACCGTTTTTGTGATTTGCGACCGGCAGCTTGCCTCAATAAAATGAAATCTCCCCACGCGGAGAAATGGGTGGGTGTGGTAGGGGTAGCTGAATGCATGCGCCGGCGATTAGGCGTAATAGGAGATCCAGGAAAGCAAGGGCTCTGACCTTAGCAACGCAGCAGGCGGGCAAAAAGTTGCGCTGGTTGGTGTACGCTGCCACCACCCAGGGCGTGGGGCAGTCGAGCACAACCCATGAGATGACCAGCCAGAACAATCGAAAAATCGTGCTATCAGACTGGGAGGCGAACAGCAATCTTTAGCCGCTTGCCCGGCCTGCGGCGATAAACACTTACCGTTCAGGGCGAAACACTCACCTTTGGAGCTGCAATGGATTTAAAAGGTATCAAGCTGACATGGCTCGGCCACGCCACCTTTCGCTTCCAGACCCCCGCCGGGAGAAGCGTTCTGATCGATCCTTGGGTCATGAACAATCCTAAGTGCCCGGACAGTGAGAAAGATCTAAAGAAGCTGGATGTGATGCTGATTACGCACGGACACGGCGACCATATCGGGGATGCCGTCGAGATCGCCAAGAAATACAATCCCACGGTGGTCGGGATTCCTGAACTGATTGGCTGGCTGACTAAAAAAGGCGTGCAGAACACCGCGGAAATGAACAAAGGAGGCACGCAAACGGTCGGCGATATTCGCGTTACCATGGTACATGCCGATCATTCCTGTGGCATTCAGGATGGCGACCAGCTTGTGTATGGCGGCGAAGCCTGCGGCTATGTGATCGAGTTCAGCAATCAGCTAAGGTTCTACCATGCCGGGGATACGAATGTTTTTGGCGACATGAAGATTATTCATGATCTGTATGCGCCCGAGGTCGCCATGATTCCGATCGGTGATCATTACACGATGTCACCGCGGGAGGCGGCATATGCCTGCGGTCTACTCAAACCGAAAACGGTGATTCCTATGCATTTTGGAACTTTCCCAGTACTCACGGGACGGCCGAGTGATCTTGAGAAACTGGTTAAAGGAGTCGAGGTCGTCCAGATGAGGCCAGGTCAGACGATTGGGTGAGGTCAGTCGAGTGGGTGAGGTCAGACGATTCGGTGAGGTCAGTCGAGTGAACGAGGAGGCGGTCTTGGCAACCAGCAATCTAGATTGGCGGATGGGGGGAATTACCGAAGATGCGGTCGAGGATTATCTCTATTCTCTGCTACCGCCACGGGATTCCGTACTGAGTGAAATGGAGGCCGAGGCGGCACAGAAGGATATTCCTATCGTCGGGCCCGCGGTGGGACGGCTGTTCGAACAGCTGGCCATGATCACCAGGGCAAAGACCGTGTTCGAAATGGGTTCGGCAATCGGATACTCTACGGTTTGGTGGGCACGCGGAGTGGGGGACGGCGGCCGTGTGTATTACACCGATAGCAAGCAAGAGAACTGCGATAAAGCGCGCCGCTATTGCGAGCGCGCCGGCGTCTCTTCTCGCATCGTTTTTAAGACCGGGGATGCGCTCGAGCTGCTTTCTGAAGAAAGGCAGCCCTTTGACATCATTTTCAACGACGTCGACAAAGATGACTATCCAAGAGTATTTCGCCTAGCGGTGCCGCGCCTGAACAGTGGGGGGCTGTTGGTGACGGATAACGTCCTCTGGAGCGGCAAGGTAGCGCAGAAGAATCCCGCAGACTCAAGCACCCGAGCCATTTTGGAGTTCAATCGTCTTCTGTACAACTCGCCGGACTTGTTCGCGACGATTCTTCCGCTGCGTGATGGTGTCGCCGTTGCCGTGAAGAAGTAACCGGCAAACTCGCGTGCCTCTCCTCAGGTGCTGACAGTTTAAAATCCTCGGGCCTCGGCAGCCGATGCCCGTCGCGCGTATGATGCTCGAGCCGCGTACCGACTGATCAATTCTTTTGTTCCGGCTGGCAATGAGGCACGACCTACAGCTACTGGATGGAACAAGCCGATGAACTCCTCCCCCGACCAATCGAACAACCCCATGGCCTATTGTGACCTGGTCATGAAGGGCGGAATTACGAGCGGCGTCGTCTACCCCCTCGCGATCACCGAGCTCTCGCGGAAGTATCTTTTCAAGAATATTGGTGGCACTTCGGCAGGCGCTGTTGCGGCGGCAATTACTGCGGCCGCAGAGTATGGAAGACGTAAGGGGCACCGGTCAGCGTACGATCAGCTGGCGGCCCTACCGGATGAGTTGGGAACGGATAATCTTCTCTTGCGATTGTTTCAACCTTCGACCGGCGCGGCGCGGGTTTTTCGTGTATTGCTGGCCGGGCTCAAGGCGCAGACGCTCCCCGGGCGCGTGGTCAGGACCCTCCTCGCTCTTCTCCAGCAATTCTGGGCATGGACCCTTTTGGGATTATTACTGGGTCTGATTGCTCCCCTAGCCCTGTATCTCGCTTGTCGCGGACCACTAGCAACTTATTTCATCCTTGGCGCTTTATGGGTGCTGGTCATCGCGGCACTGGTTTTACTTGTAGCGGCAACAGCCGATGCCCTGAAATGCGCTGTAGGCAATGGCTTCGGTTTCTGCAGCGGATTCGATTCTTCAGTGCGCGAGGGGCCACCCCTGACCAATTGGCTGCACGAAAAAATCCAGGCGGCAGCCGGTAAGGATCTGGACCGCCCTTTGACCTTCGGCGACCTTTGGACCGCACCTCAAACTCGACAACGAGCCCGACCTGCCGAAGCCAACAATTAAGCTGCAGGTGGTGACCACGAATCTGACCCCGGGGCGGCCTTTTACCATTCCATTCGATTCCTATGCTTATTACTTCGCGGAAAAGCCGTTCCCAGATCTTTTTCCGGTAGCTGTCGTAGAACACATGATTGCCCATTCTCCCGAAAAACCCGAGGAGATTGTCACGTCTCGCAGTGGTGAACGACTCTTTCGATTGCCGGAGGGCCAGAATTTGCCGGTTCTCGCAGCCGCACGTATGAGCCTGAGCTTCCCTCTACTGCTGAGTGCGGTTCCTCTTTACTTGCCCGACCATGCGCATACACCGACTCCAGAGGTACCGGACCAGGCTGAGGAAATTGGAAAGCAAGTGTCTCGGGTGCATGCTGATCTCTGCTGGTTCTCCGATGGGGGAATCTGCAGTAACTTTCCCCTTCACTTTTTTGACAGTCCATTGCCACGCTGGCCTACATTTGGTATCGATCTTGAGCCACAATACGGGGAAGCTTGCAAGGACGAGCGAAACAATGAAGACCTAGTCTGGTTTCCGCCTCGTCCCGGTTCAGGTGCGCAACTGCCCTTGAGCAGATTCGATCAAGGATCATCATTGCAGAAGCTACTGGGCTTTCTAGGTGCAATTGTGAATACGATGCAGAACTGGAGGGACCGACTCCAGGCCACGGCCGCCGGCTATCGTGATCGCATCGTTCATATCCAGCTGTGCCCGAACGAAGGCGGACTGAACCTGAATATGCCCCCTGAGGCAATTCGCAATTTAAGTGCACGGGGAAAGATCGCGGGTGAGGTAATCATTAAGCACTTCGATTTTTCCTCTCATATGTTTGCCCGCTACCGCATCACGATGTGCGCCTTGCAAAAGTATCTGGACGATCTCGGCAACTCCTGGGACAAACCGGTGCCGCAAGACGCAACTGGACAGGAATATATCCGAGGGACAAAACAAGCGCCGCACTATGAGCCCAGGTCTAAAAAACTCGGCGCTCGGATGCTCCAGGCCCTTGAGCAGCTTGTGATGTTGGCTGGTGAGTGGCGGGTCGAGCTGGCGAATCAGAGCTTCTGTAAGGATGGTTCTCCGAAGCCGGATCCTATATTGCGCAACCAACCTAAATTCTAATTACGGACATGGGCTGTGGTAAAGACCGGTGGCTCTGAACTTGCCTCGGCTGGCTCGCTCGGCACCCCGAGCGAGTTGGCATGCCACGACTGCCTTCACGTCGGTCCGGAGTCCTGGCGAGCAATGCGGTCCCGGGCGAAACTTGGGAACGGCTGCAACTTGGTCGGGACTTAGCGGTTGGCGCAGATTGGGTGGCAGGAATGGGGAGATACGGCCGCCTGAAAGGGAGCAGCAACATCTCTTTGCCGCCGGCCGAACCGTGAAACAAGATGAAGTCCCTCGCTGTCGGATGGGTTTGAAAGCTACTCGTTTCACCAAC
>JAFATF010000627.1 GCA_019244045.1 Acidobacteriota bacterium | reverse complement strand
TACACGAATCCTCCCCTCTGCATCAATGAAGAGCAGTTGCGAGAGGCCTTTACCATCATCGATCGAGGGCTAGAGCTTACAGATAAGGCGGTGAAGGACTAAACTGGGGCGCGGTCACTCCCGCCTAACCTTCACAGTTTCGGTCATGGCCCTAAAGCCGCACATGTCGCATAAGAATTCGGCGTTTTGGTGGGGGCCAATCCTCATGAGGCGGTAATTAGCTCAGGAAGCGAATAAGTCCCGATATTTTTCTCGGGTAGCCTTTCTGTGTCCCCGCCCAAATCCATGAGTATCGCTCATGGCGCTTCGGCGCGGGTTCGTGGCGGCCTAATTGGTGGTTACCAGCCGATTGTACTTTTTCATCAATTCCCGCACCCGATCGTGGGGAAGGGCAACCACCGTCCGATCATTCACACCCGTCATAGTCTTGGCCGCCACCATGGCGTTGATCACCGCCTCTTCGGTGGCTTGAACCGTGGCCAGGAAGATGGGGTCGAGCTCATCATTAGGCATCATCGTCACCTGGTGCAGGCCCTTGCTCGCTGAAGCACCGGGATTCGCGGTCGAGAAAGCTATAAAGATATCGCCGGAGCCGTCGCCGGAATAGCTGCCATCTCTGCCCAGGCCTAAGGAGACCTTGCGGGCTATGCGCTTCAGCTGCGTGGGAATCACGGGCGCATCGGTTGCAACCACCACGATAATCGATCCGGTGTCGCTCCAGCGAAATCTGCCTTCCGTGATTTCGCGGCCCACCGGAACTCCCGCAATGCGCAATTGATCACGACTTCCGTAATTACACTGGACTAATGCGGCAACCGTGTAGCTGCCGTGTTTGCTGTCGACCACACGTGAGGAGGTGCCAATTCCGCCTTTGAACTCGTTGCAGATCATGCCCGTGCCGCCGCCCACATTACCTTCCTCGACGGCACCTGGGTGGGCTGAGTCCAGGGCATGAAACACATGCTCCGGTTTTACGTGAAAGCCGTTGATGTCGTTCAGGTAGCCATCCCAGGTTTCGGCGACCACGGGGAGCGACCACCAGTATTGCTGGTCATCGGGTGGAGCATGCTTGACCCGCCAGGCGATTGCGGCATCGCGCACTACGCCCACGCTATGGGTGTTGGTGATCAGCACCGGGCCCTCAAGGAAGCCCGAGTCCTCGACCCATGTGGTTCCGGTCATTTCACCATTGCCGTTGAGCGTGAACCAGGCGGCGAAGACCGGGTCGCTGGCATTTCTCCCGCGTGGCAGTACAGCAGTGACCCCGGTGCGAACGGGTCCAACGCCAACTTGCAGCTTGCCGCTGCCGGAGATCAGCGTGCTATGACCAACTTCGACTCCCTTGACGTCGGTAATCGCGTTATATTGCCCGGGCTTGCCGTCGAACGGAATACCCAGATCGCGAGCCCGCGGTTCAGCTTGCGCCATGGCAAAAGCCGAGAATAACAAAATGCTTGTTTTCAGCAACCCGGAGTCGAGCTTTGTCATCTTCTTTCCCTTGAAGCGCAGTATAAATAATGCGCAAAGATTAGCTTTACACTTTAGCTCGGAGGCCTCGAAATGGAAAACTGGAAGAAGGCGCTGGTAGCTGGGACACTGGGAACGGGAGCGGTGTTGCTGCTCACCGGGAAACGCGCTCTTGGCCTGGTACTGGCGGGTGTGGGGGGAGCGGTGCTGGCCGCTGAATATCCGGAGAAGCTGGACCAGTTGCGAGAGAATTTTCCCGAGTATGCAGACCGCACCATGAAAATTCTCGATAATGTAGCGCGCGCCGGCGCCAAGATTGCGGAAATCGTGGAGCGGCGCGGACAAGCTGCCCTCGACGAAATCACTGCCTACTGAGTTTGCGGGCGGTTCGTCTCGTCCGCCTGGCTTCGGCAGGCTCGTCGGCCTTGGGTTTTTAGGGGTGTGGATTTCGTCATTGCGAATCGGACCAAGGTCCACTTGCTTCCCCTTTCTTCTCGAACGGCACTCCTCCGAGGAGCGAGGACATCGTCATTCATTGCGCCACCTCGACGTCGGATTGCCGTCGCCGCCAGAGCCAAAGACCCGCCCCGGCTTTCCTGCCTGCGGAAGCGAATGGTTATCTTCGTCATATCTGAACGGTTCGATTATCCTGGACCGATCCTGAATGACACCTGAAATAAAGCGCCGAATCCAGTATCTTCTGCTAGTGGCAATCGTTTTGGCGACCTTCCGCAGCGGATATATTCTTTATCGTCGGCATGCTTCCGCCCCGGCGGAGCACACGCCGGACAAGCTCGCTTCCCCTCCGCTCGATGCCGACTACTACGTTATTCCCAAGAAACTTCATGCTTACGATCTGAAATCCGCGCGCGAGCTGACACGCCAACCGGTTTGGGTGAAGGAGGGATATCGCTACACCTTCTA
>JAFATF010000026.1 GCA_019244045.1 Acidobacteriota bacterium | reverse complement strand
TGTTTTCTTTTTTCCGGTCGATGAAACCGACTGTGCAAATCAGTTTCTACGCGTCGGCTGCAAGACACTCCGCATTTCCATTTGGGCAACTCAGGAACCAGCCGCAATCGCTTGCGGCCGTTCGTGGAATGTCTTGACTTGACTCTCCTCAATCTTAGGCCTATTTCTCGCGCAATGGTGTGTCGGGGAAGGAACCAACGTCACTGGCTTCTGTACCTTACACATAGACTTCATCTTTGCCTTATGCTGCCTGTCGGCCTTCGCGTATTACAGATTCATTCGCATGTTGCAGAAAAATCCGGAAAGTGAGTCCGTGCGTGATGAGCAGAATCATCCCCCAACGAGCTCCGGAGTTTACCGTTGGAAAGAATGTTTGGACCGCACTATAATTTTCGCGAATCCGCGGAGAGAAGATGCCGCACCAACGGCTCGCCCGTAAGATAGGTGTAGACCTGTTTTTCCAGCTCGTAATCGGCTTTGGTCTGTCGGTCGTGCTGACGTAGATGTTCGGCCCACGAACGCACGAGGAATATCTCTGTGAACCGATTCGCCACTTCGATATCGCGATAGACTCCCCACTGATACGCGCCATCACGCCGCCGGAGGCGACCGTATTGACGTATGGCCTTCATGAACTGTGACTCCGCGCCTACAGCGACAACGTATTCGATCGTGACCAACACCGGACCAACGAGGAGTTCATCGCTCAGGTCTTTGACGATGACCGGCATCCGCCAGTGATTCCATGGACTGAGATCGGCGGTGGAATCGGGGAGCTTGGCAAACAGAGCCATGCTGGCGCTGCCGATGGTTCCTAACCCGGAATATATTAAGGCCAACTGAACACTTTTATGCTGCGCGAGTCCGCCCCAAGCAGCACTTCCTAGCGCGAAACTCCCCATGTAGACAAGGGTGAACACTGCGAGCACCCGCGCTCGCACCCAGTCGGGAGCCAGATTTTGGACCGACGCATTGATAAGAGAGATGAACAGGATCCACGCCGCGCCACCGAGCAAAACGATCGGAGCAAGGGCAGGCAAACTATGCAAACGAGCGATAACTACAATTACAATTCCTACGACTACGACGCCCGCCGAGACAATCATCTCCGTCGAGAAACGTGCCCGTAGCGTTTGTATGGTTAGCGCACCTCCGATCGCACCAGTCCCAAAGCACCCTAACAACACGCCATAGGAGATTGCACTCTCATTCACGATCTTAGTCAGCGAAGGCAAGAGGGCAAATAGCGAACTCGAAAAGAACATTACGACGCCAGTACGAACCAACAGCGTCAGGATCGGGGGGGAGTTGCGGACGTAACGAAGCGCCGCGACGGTGGCTCCGCTCAAAGTCTCTGGAGGAGCTGTCTGCTTTCGAATGGGACTTTTCCATTTCGCGATCACTAAGACGACTCCAAAAAACGATACGAAGTTCGCGAAAAAAGCCGTCCCGACGCCCGCGGCGGCTATAGCTACTCCTGCCAGGGCCGGCCCCACAGCTCTAGCAAAGTTGAATTCGATCCCGTTCAGGGCTGATGCCGCAGCAAGGTCTTGCTTGGGGACGAGTTCGGGCAGAATGGCCCGCCATGCTGGAGTCTCAAAGGCATCTCCAGCCGAAAGGGCGAACGTCAGTGCTAGCAACAGCGACGGCGACATCACTCCCATGACTGTGAGCACCGCTACAGCCAGAGCTACCGCCATCATCCAGACCTCGGTATACAAAACCAACTTCCGGCGATCGAAGATATCTCCGGCGGAGCCCGCAGGAAGCGCCAACAGAAAGTAAGGAAGCGAGGCCGCAGTTTGTGTAAGCGCGACATAGCCCGGGCCGGCGCCCAATGAAATCATCAGCCATGCCGCGCCAACGTTCTGCATGAAAGTGCCGATATCGGACACAAGGTCGGCTACGAGCAGATTGCGAAAGATCTGAACCCGAAGTGGCGACGTCAAACCTGCCGAGTTCCGTGGCGCGATGCGTTTTTCTCTGTTGGGCGCCAATAAATGCCTCGAACTCGAAATAGAGCTTAGGCGATCGGCTGCGTGATCGTCAGTACGACGACTTGCACTCAAAGATTGCTCATCCCGCCATCCACAACCAGCTCGCTGCCCACGGTAAACGCGGATTCGTCCGAGGCAAAGTACACAACGGCTTGAGCTACTTCGGACGCCTTGCCCAGACGTCTGGTGGGAATCTGAGTGGCGAGGGTTTTGAGTTCTTCTTCTCCCATTCCGAGCTTGCGATAAAGCGGCGTGGCGATAGGACCTCCACTGATCGCGTTGACTCGAATGCCACGAGAAATCAGCTCCCCTGACAGCGTGCGCGCGAGGGAAAGAAGTGCGCCCTTCGTGGCACCATAGACGCTTGAGTTAGGCATTCCGATATGCGAGTTGATCGAGGTCATAAGCACGATTGAAGCTGGATTGTTAAAAACCGGCAAAAGGGCTTGGATCAGAAAAAATGGCCCTTTGAAGTTAATGTCGAATGAACGGTCAAAACCCCTGCCATCCCATTTTTCGAGGGGGGCCATGTCGACGATGCCAGCATTGATGAAGAGGATATCGAGTCGCCCGAATTCGTTGCGAATAGCCTCGGCGACTTCCTTCTGTGCGGCGACGTCGCCGGCGTCGGAAGCAATGGCGAGCATGCGGTCGCTGCCTAATTCCTTTCGCGCAGTGTCGAGACTCTTTTGATCTTTTGCAGTAATAGCAACCCGGGCGCCCTCGTTCAGAAACTCTCGTGCAGTCTCGAGTCCAATGCCGCTCGTGCCCCCGGTAATCAGCGCATTCTTTTTAGCCAGCCGATTCATATTCACCTTTTTATCCCTGGACTTGAGGTCCAGTCTGCTGCGATAAGACCCTGTTAAGCCGCGACATTCAACACAATTTTGCCGCGGGCGTGAGGCGCGCCGGCCAACATCAGGTGTGCGACCTGAGCGTCCTTAAGAGTTACGACGGTGCCGACCTGGGGCAAGAGTTTATTGTTGTCGAAAAGTTCTGCAATGGCGTTCAGCCGGCCTGTGGTCACGTCCACAATGAAGAAGACCACCTTCACTCCTGCTTCCGCACCCAGGTCCTTCGGCATCGGAGTTGACACGACGGAAACCAGAATGCCTCCCCTCCTCAACACCCCTACGGAGCGCATACGTGCCTCTCCACCTACAGTGTCGAGAACGACGTCGACCTCGCGAACGACATCCTCGAAGCGGGTCTGACGATAATCGATCGCAATGTCCGCCCCCAATTGGCGTACTTACGCGAGATCTTCTGCAGATGCGGTCGCAAAAACCTCCACACCGGCAGATCGAGCCATCTGGACGGCGTACGCTCCGACATTGCCAGCTCCGCCATGGATCAGTACTTTTTGTCCGGCAGTGGCCTGTGCGTAATCGAAAAGCATCTGCCAGGCAGTGACCGCCACGACAGGAGCTGACGCGGCTTGAATGAAATTCAGGCTCTTCGGTTTCCGAGCCATGCTTCGCCCCGACGCCAGGGCGAACTCGGCGTAACCGCCAGTGAAGTGCTGGTTCGTGAGTCCATATACCTCGTCACCCACTCTGAAGCCGGAAACATCCGCGCCGAGCGCGTCGACCGTGCCGGCGATATCAGAGCCGAGGGTGAGTGGGAGGGTTTGAGGCACTCCGCTGTGCCCCTCTCGAACGAGCGCATCCCAAGGCCCCACGCCAGCGGCGTTTACACGAACTCGCAGTTCACCAGTTCCAGGTTCCGGACGATCAACCTCAACCAGCCGGACGACGGTCGGAGGCCCATATTCCGAGATTCTTACCGCTTTCAATGCTTGCCTCCAGTGTCTTGCCAGTCGATTTCAGAACTGGGACTTGGTCTCGTTGCCACGAGTCGGCTCCGCAATTAAGCCGTCTTCTTTAATGCCGCGGAAATCCGCGCGGTTACCCAGCCTTTGATATCCTCCATGACCGCTTCTTTATCGATATCGTTGAGGAGGTCGTGAAAACCTCCTTCATACAGCTTTAGTGTTTTGTCTGCGGAACCCGCCAGCGCATAAAAATGTTCGCTCCCACTGGCCTTTGCTGCCTTGTCGGCTGTGCCGTGCAGGATCAAGAGAGGAAGCTTGATGTGAGAAAACTCTTTCTTGAGTCGTTCGTCCGCTCGGACCATCGCGGCCAAGGTTTGCGTAGGCTGAGTTTCACGGGCAATGAGCGGATCGTCGTTCATGACTTCGACAGCTCCAGGATCGCGAGAAAAGTCCGCATTCTTTAAGCGAAGCACGTGGGTATGGGGAGCAAGATGGCCTAATCCTTTGAATACTGCCAAAGCGAAATCTGGCGCCGGAAGCTCGAACGCGAAACTTTCACAGATCAGCCCTGCGAGTTGATCCTGATGGTCCAAAGTGTAGAGACAGGAAACTACTCCACCGGCGCTATGGCCGAGCAAAAAAATGGGGAGGCCGGGTTCCCGGGATTGCGCCATCGCGATCACAGAAGCAACATCTTGCTCATAATCATCGAAGGTCTGAACGTAAAAACGTTCGCCGTCAGACTTGCCGCGACCGCGCAGGTCTACGGCATATACGGCCAGCCCGGCTCGCACGAACTGACTGGCGGCCATGTGTAGTAACCGCTGTGGGAATTCAGCAGTTCAGGATCGCGTGCGGGCCGAAATACAATCCGCGCACACGGCAACACCAACCGTGAGGCCGACTGGCCCCGGAGTAACCGGCGAGAGTTTTCGGGCGCATGCTTTGCTCAAGCTGTCCGCAATTGAATATAAGCCGCAGGAGTTGGTCCAGCAGCCGTTCGTCAGTCACACCTGATTGCCTTCGCTTCAGACCTGCTGCCGAAGAAGAGCGGCAATCTTAACTGCTCTGCCTAAGAGCTGGACAGGGACCTATCCCGGCGAGAATGCGGCGAGTAGGTACTAAATGAGCTATCGTCGCTTCACTTGCACCGGAAGCAACGATGCTCCGACCACTCTGCCTTGTCGACGCTCCTGTACGAATGCCACTAGTCGTAAATCGCGAGAGGCTGATATCTGATCCAGATGCCACTCGACATCCTGTGACAAGCTTCGTGTCGCGCTTATGGCGCCGACTTTCGTGAAGCCTCGTACCACTGCGACATGCTCCAGCTTATGTCCCGCATTTTCCCCGGCGGAAACTTGCGACTCGGCACGATCCAATGCAATCGCAATGTATACCTCTGCCTCACGGGCGGCAAATGAGGAATCGAGTGTACCTGTTTCCACATGGGCTCGGATGGTGGGGCTGACCGCCGAAATCAAAGCGAGACGAATAGGGATTTTCGCGCCCGCAATGGCCTTGGCGAACGCCTGACCTGCCGCGGCAGTGTTGCTTCCGACAAATTCACTCGCGCCATCGACCACCATTTGTGGCGTGAAGACAGTATCCAATTGGAAGCGCTTGGCATACGCGGTTTGCCTCTCGCTATACAAATGCATCGAGTAGGGATCTTTCCAGCCAATGTGGTTCCAGTAGTCCACGTGCTCGCTTAGTACAATCATTTCCGCTCCGGGGACGGGTTGCTGATCGAGCTTCTCAAGAAATTTGTCGGCCGGAGGACAACTTGAGCACCCTTCCGAGGTGAACAACTCCACCAGCACAGGCACCCGTGTTTCCGTGGGGAGGGCGGAAACAGAGTGCCAGACCAACATGCATGCCAGGAGAGCGGCCAATAATGAAATCGGTAGGGCTTTGATGGTCATTTCGGGTACTGGCGAGTTGATGCCAACCGGAGTACAAAAGTTACGTTATTGCGGCGCTTAAGTCGGGGGTTCGGCTAGTTGTTATGTGTCTAGCAGCTATACAGAGACTCGTCCCCTGGCTGGCGTGGGAAGTTTTTCTCTACAAATTCATGCTTTGCGTGTTGTTTTCAGGCCTATTCAATCCGTCCTGGGCTTCTCATACAGAATAGGCGTCTATACGCTCGCGCCTTGCCGCCAAAATGGACGTTCCCAAAAACATCTCGACGCGGCGGTTGCAGACAGATTCGGAAACGCCAGCACTTCAACAAAATTCTTGACAAGAAAAAATAACGGGTCCAATGTTTTTGCGAACAGCTTCGCGCTTTACAAACACTGGTCCGAGTGCTCTTCGGATAGTTCGCGCAGCGAGCGCCACGTGCCGTAACACGGGCGATGACGACCGAATTATAAACCTGCGAGAAGGGGCAATCACTCTGACTATACACAGTTGCGACAGCTATGGAGTGCCACTAGGGAAAGGAACGGCAACGAACAAGCGAAAGGGGACTGGTCATGCGGCAAAAACCTGTAAGGCTGGTTTGCATTCTACTGTTGCAGTTCCTAGCACTTGCGGCGTTCTCGCAAGTTACGTCGCGGGTTACCGGTACGGTTCAGGATTCGGCTGGCGCGGTCATTCCGAATGCTATTGTCACATTGACGAACGAGGCGACCAACGTTTCTGTTGAAACCAAAACAACATCGTCCGGCACGTATGTGTTCGAGGGTATCGTTCCGGGTGCCTATACGGTGACCATTGCGGCTCCAGGTTTTTCTACGTTCGTGTCCAAAGGAAATGTCCTCACCATCGCTCAACCCATGGTCGTCAACACCACGATGACGGTGGGGAGGACCGAAG
Source organism: Acidobacteriota bacterium (assembly GCA_019244045.1). Taxonomy (GTDB): domain Bacteria; phylum Acidobacteriota; class Terriglobia; order Terriglobales; family Acidobacteriaceae; genus Gp1-AA122. The sequence continues at coordinate 4,978 of JAFATF010000026.1, read as the reverse complement.
AGCAGGTCACCGTCAGCGCTGAAGCGGAAGCGGTGCAAACTGAAACCCCCGGCGATTTGGGCGCTCTGGTGGACGCCCGTGCCATGCAAACTCTGCCGGTAGTCGGCTCTCGAGGACGCAGCCCCATTGATCTGGTCGAGGTAAGTATTCCCGGGGTGGTGGATGGTGGACCGCTGAACAGCACAGGCGCCAACATCGAAGGCGGAGGCGTCTCGGTTAATGGATCGCGCGATCGCGCGTGGAATTATACCCTTGACGGTATCGATACGAACGAAACCAGTGCCCCGGGCGCAAATTTTTCTCCGTTACGTACTAACCCTGATTCTATTGAGGGCTTCCGCGTAATCACTGGCAGCGCCGGTGCAGAATATGGTGTCACCAGCGGGGCTCAAGTGATCCTTGAAACGCGCTCGGGTACTAACGATTTCCATGGTAAGCTTTTCTGGTTCTATCAGACTCCTGGCCTGAACGCGAATGATCCTGCGAACATAGAAGCCAAACTGCCTAGGCCCCAGTTCATTCAGCACATCCCCGGCTTCAGTGTGGGTGGACCCATTTTCAAGAACAAAACCTTCTTTTTCGTAAACATGCAGTTTTTGCACGCTTCCCAAACTTTCACCGTAAACAGTCTGGTCTACACGCAGCAGGCACGCCTGGGAAACATTCGCTATATTCGCCAGCAAGGGGCGTGTATTGGTTCGTCATCCACGAGCTGTCCGCACAACGACAATGCTGCGGCCGGCGATGCGGTCGTAGATGCTGCCGGAAATCCCCTTCCTGGCATTCCCATTGGGACCTATAGCATTCCAGGCAACGACCCAGCGCACCTGGGGCTTGATCCGTCTATTCAAGCATTTCTTGCCAAAACACCCCTTCCGAATAATTTCAAGATCGGTGACGGCCTGAATACCGCGGGTTTTCAGTTCCTCGCGCCCGAGCAAGAGCGGCAGGTCGATTTTACGGTCCGCATTGACCACCAATTCAATGCCCAGAACTCTATCTTTGGCCGCTGGGCTCAAGGCCACCAGAACACAATCGGCGACACCGCCAATCTGGGCTTGCGCCCCTTTCCTAATGCACCTGATGTGGTTAACACGTATCGTCAGCCGCGGAATTTGGCGATCTCCTGGCGTTACACTCCGAATTCATCCGTGACCAATGAAGCCATCGCTGGGATGAACCGATTTGGTTTTAATTTCGCGAACCCTGATCCCAACTACCTAAACAACCCACCTTACGTTTTTCTGGGCGACGCCGTCAGTGGAACGAATCTCGCCTTACCCCTGCAGAACTATGTGGGTAATAAACGAGTGATCACAACTCTGCAGTTCGTGGACAACCTCAGTTATGTTCGCGGACCCCACGCTCTGAAATTTGGCACCAATCTTCGCTACCAGCGCCATATTGATGATCGTGGCTCGATTGGGACCTACGACGCGCAACCTTTGCTGTACTTCAATCCGACGTTCGCCCCCGTGCCTTCGGCCAACTACAACGTCCCTGCTGATGTGAACCAGAGCTTGGACATCGTCACCTTGGATAATGCTGTGAACAACCTCTTGGGGCGCATTAGCAATATCCAGCAGGGTTTCGTGGCCCAGAATGCGAATCAGTACGCACCTGCCGGTACCCATTTGCGTGATGACTTCCGCATGCCGGAATACGATTTCTACGCTCAGGACAGCTGGAAACTGCGTCCTAACCTTACGGTGAGCGCCGGGCTGCGCTGGGAAATCAAACTGTCACCACAAATTGGGAGCAACTTTCTTCTGCATCCCAACCAGCCTTTCACGGTGAATGCTCCCCCCAGCGATACCATCGCGTGGGTACCCGGGCAGCTATACAAGAATGCCTGGAGGAACTTCGCCCCAACTCTCGGAGTAGCATGGGACCCGCGCGGGGACGGTAAACAGTCCGTCCGTGCCGATTATCGCCTGGCTTACGATCGTATGAACACCTTTGTCTTGTCGGCATCGATTTTTGAAGGCCTTCCCGGGGAGGCTCTGCCCATCAATGACACCAATTTCAGCAACAATGTTATCGGCCAGCGTGTATCGGCCGGTATTCCGGTCCTTACCCCTCCTCCCGGAGTCACTCCCCAATCCTTGCGTCAGCCGCTACCTTTCTCGACGACCTCGGTGACGGCAATCGACCCGAACTGGACTCCGCCCCAGGTTCACGAGTGGAGTTTGAGCGTGCAGCGCCAAGTTACTCGCGACAGCATTTTTGAAGTCGCTTACGTAGGCAAACATGCCGTGCATCTGTTTGGTGGTTATGACTCGAACCAGGCGCAGATTCGCAATAATGGTTTCTTGAACGCATTCAATGCTGTCTATCAGCCCTTTGTTGCTACTGGTACACCGGGCGACAGCCCCCTCATCGATTCCCTGGTGGCCAACGATCCCGGTTACCAGGCGGTTCGTACACTCGCAACCGGTTCCCAATATCTTACCGGCTTGTGCGTGCAGGCGGATGGAACCAATCCCTGCAGTGGTTCTGCGTATTCGACCGATTTCGGTTTTGGCGGCGTTGCGGCTGTCGCCGCAGAGCTGGGTTCGATCAGCGCTGCGAACGCTCCGTTCTTCTTTAAATACCCGCAATTCTCCGGACAACCTGCATTGCCCGGCTTCATCGTTCTCGATAGCAACGACTGGTCCTGGTACCATGGGTTGCAAACCAGCTATCACGGACGCTACCACGGAGTGCAATTCCAGGCCAATTACACCTATTCAAAATCCTTGGATACGCGCTCCTTTGATCCAACATTTGGAACCGTTATCGGCGGAAGCTCGACCTTCGGCTCGTCGAGTACTCCATTTGATAATGCCAGCCGCCGCTTGAACTATGCGCCATCGGATTTCGATCGTACCCATGTGTTCCAAGGCGTGTGGACTTACCAAATCCCTTTGGGCGTCGGGCACAGCTGGGGGGGCAACTGGAGGCCATTCGTCAACCGTGTGCTGGGTGGTTGGGAGATTGCCGGTAGTACCTTGATCGAGTCTGGCCGGCCCTTTACCATCTACTCTCCGGGGTATACCACCAGCGACATCGTCCGCACCCCAGCTAGTTGCAATGGCTGCAGCCCGAATATGTTGCACGTCCAGTACAACCCCGACACGGCAGCACTCAATTATTTCACCAGCGCACAGATGAATATGTTTTTCACGCCGGCGCCCGGACAGTTCAGCAACCTGGGACGCAACTATTTCCGGCTACCCGGCTACTCGGTGGCTAATATTAGCCTGGGAAAGGTTACGCGACTGACCGAGAAAACGTCTTTGGAGCTGCGCCTGGAAATGCAGAATGCATTCAACAACAGGCATTTTGAACAACCTGCCAGCGCTCGCATAAACAGTGGGGTATTCGGCAGCGTCGATCCACTCACGGTTGTGAACGCCGGGCTGGCAGAGGGGAGCAACCCCCGGACGATGCAGCTCGCCGCAAAGTTCTCGTTTTGACCACCTGCGACGACAAGTGTCCGGCGGCCTTAGGTCTGACGTCGTCGTGTGTTACTTGGCGTCCCCCCCTTGCCGCGATCGCGGCCGAGCGGACGCATCGAGCTGCTGGGGCTTGCTTGTCAGCGGCCGACCAGCTTTTGCAGCTCCTCGGGATAACGTGCCCCTTGTACCGGAATCCTGGCGGCCGTCGTTTCTAATTGGCGGAGATCATCAGGAGAGAGGTGCACGCTCAGAGCTCCACTGTTTTCCTCCAGTCGGTGCAGCTTCGTCGTCCCCGGAATGGGCACGATCCAGGGCCTCTTTGTAAGCAGCCAAGCGAGTGCAATCTGAGCTGGCGTTGCCTTCTTTTGCTTGGCGAATTCGCCAATGAGATTGACCAAGGCTTGATTCGCCTCGCGATTCTCTCGTGAGAAGCGGGGAACGATGTTGCGGAAATCGTTCTGGTCAAAGCGCGTATCCTTGCTGATGGTTCCAGTGAGAAAGCCCTTGCCCAGGGGACTGAACGAGACAAAGCCGATGCCGAGCTCTTCCAGAGTAGGAATGATCTCCTGCTCTGGCTCTCGCCACCAAAGTGAATATTCGCTTTGTAGTGCTGTGACCGTCTGCACCTTGTGCGCTCGGCGAATGGTCTGTGCGCCTGCCTCGGAAAGGCCAAAATGCTTCACCTTGCCTTCTCGAATGAGGTCGCGGACGGCTCCCGCGACATCTTCAATAGGAACCTTGTCATCCACGCGGTGCTGATAGAACAAATCGATGGCATCGGTTCTCAGGCGTTTGAGTGATGCTTCTGCGACCTCTTTGATGTGCTCTGGCCGACTGTCGAGTCCAGCCTGCTTTCCGCGCTCGATCTTGAATCCGAACTTTGTGGCGATCTTCACCTGATTACGATAGGGAGCGAGCGCTTCACCGACGAGTTCTTCATTCGTGTAGGGGCCATAGACTTCCGCTGTATCGAAGAAGGTAACGCCGCGCTCCACGGCGGCCCGTATGAGCGAAATCCCTTGCTGCTTCTCTACTGCTGGGCCGTAACCAAAGCTCAGACCCATACAGCCAAATCCAATGGCTGATACTTCGAGGTTGCTTCTTCCAAGTTCGCGTGTTTGCATGCTTTCTCCTTACAAACTAAATTAAGCGAGCTACGCGAGTGACTGCTCTCGTTCCGGCCGGCGAGGGGGTGTTTCCCCGGTGCGGAAAGCGCGTACAAATCTCCAATCTCCTATCCGAGCAGATAGGCAGCTTCCCTCAGTTCACGCACGCAGAATTGAAATGGGGGCGAGCAAGGTCGGTGACTTGCATCTCCGAGAACCTGTTCGAAGCTTAAGCACCCCGTGTTGCAAGCGGCGCTGAAGCGTGCGGAATCTGAGATGAAGTGCGTAAGCAATGTCGTGATGCTCGGACCTCGCCCAGTTATAAGCAATAGGAACCTGTTCAGCGAAAGCGCCCGACCGCTGGCACCTGAAGGGGCACGTCTTTGGCGAGGCCTGCACCTCCGGCACACCTTCTACCCTTACTTGGTGCGG
>JAFATF010000430.1 GCA_019244045.1 Acidobacteriota bacterium | reverse complement strand
ACAGCGGGCCAGGGCCGGGCTGTCGAGAAAATCCGTTTGCTCGATGGCCGTGGATAATACCCCCGAGCGTTCATTCTCGGCCTTGGCCGCCATGCTGTTAGCCGTCCGCCGGACGACCCCGCCGCAGGCATCGTTTTCCTGCATTACCTGCAGCAACAGCTTGAACCCTTCCGTGTCGAGCGTCAGGAGTTGCCGCAGGCGAAGCAGGTTGCGATTTTCGGGTGGCTCGTCGCTGCAGACTTGCAGGATGAGGCCGCGCAGAAAATTCCGCGCGGCGGACGAAAAGTGCCGGCCTGGCCCCTCTTCCTGAATGACGAGCGCCTCGGCTATGAGAGCAGCATCATCAACGGCCGTGTCGGCCGTCGGATTGAGCATAGCCAGCGGATTGAAGCTGCTGGTCGGGTGGCCCGATACGCCGAATGGATCGAGCACATAGACGTCTTGTCCGAGCCCCTGTTTGACGTTTTTGGAGCCTTGGTCGCGGCGGTTCCTGGTCACGCGGGCATTTTCGCCTTTGGGATCAATGGCGAGAATGGAGCCGGGATACTCCAGCAAATTCGGGATGATGGCTGAGACGCCCTTCCCTGCCCGGTTGCCGGCGACGGTCATCATGTGACGGTCGTCGCTGACGCCAATAGTCTGTTGGTCGAGGGCGCCCAGAAAAATCTTACCAGGCTCGTACTTCCAGTGGGGATGACCGCCGATGAATTTCGGGTCAGCCCACACCGCATAGGGTGCGATGTTGTCGCGCAGCTTGCGGCTGGTAATACCTCGGGGAAACTTCGAAATGTCGGGCATTGTATTTAGTTGACCGTTATCGTTCCGGGCCGCGCGATCTGCCGGGATCATTGGTCACGGCGTGTGCTGAGGGCTCTCGATATGCCGCTCCAGAGCCTCGCGCAGCTCCTGCCGGCGGTTGCGTCTTACGCTGTAGAGCTCATAGAAAACCCCCAGCGTGCCGTTCTCCTTGTACCACGCATAAAGCCGCGCCTCAGTTGCTTCAGGGCTTTCCGGTCCGGCGCTCCTAAAGTGGGTGCTGGGTTTTGATCAACGGACTTTGAAATATCTGCCATGCGATGATCGTTTAGTGTTCCACCCAGCTTAGATGATTTCGCGGCCAGTTACGGGTCGGCCTAATTCCTTACCGGTCACTTCCCGGGCACCACTATGGATGTGCTTGTCCAGCTGCTCGCGTTTTAAGGCACGGTTGGCAGGACTGCCTTCGGGTGCCAGGTATTTTTCATAGTCCGCGCGGGTGGCGTGTATGTCACGCTGCGAGGTTTGTCGGTCCGGAGCGTTGATTTTTGCATCGAGCTGACGCCGATGATCTTTCCGCGCGGCCTGGTCCACCGGAGTTCTGACCATGTTTTCATGGTGCAGCAGAGCTTCACGTGAGGAGCGCATGTTCCAGCGACCCGCATCAGCAACGCGTTCGTGGGCTCCGCGTTCTGGCGAGGCGAAGTGTCGCTCGTAATCCGAACGGATGGCGTGGAAGTCACGGTTAGCGGTTCCGCGGTCAGCAGGCTCAGCTGGTGTTCTGACAGTGTCTTCAAGCTTAAACAGAGCGTCCCGCGAGGCGCCTGCCGTTTCGCGGCTTGCGTCGGCAGCGTGTTCTTGCTGAACACGCTGGAGATGCTGATTGGCCCTCTCAGCGTTCACATTGGCGAGTCTTTGTTGCGTCGGCAGATCTTGATAATCGCTACTGGCGAAGCCTCGCGTTTTTCCGGGATGTTCAAGAGGTCTGCTGGGTTCTTTCGGATAAATCTCAGCTGGAGGTTCTTTTTGCCGGAGCGTATCTAAAGAATCTTTGGGAAGCTCGCGCGGACCTGGCCGGATTTCTATTCGGTCCAATGCACTGCACCTCGTGCGGAATCATACACAAGGCAGTTCGGAATAAGCTAACTCTCGGGCCTCTTATCGTCTTTTGAATGGCCGCCGTTTCTGATGATGTTGGCGATCTGCTGCTGCGTTTCACCGCTGCCGGGAAAGACTTTGTGCACGAGCGGCCAGAGCTGGTCGAGGATACGCTCAATAAACCCGTGGATGTGTACGATCTCCTCATTCAGGCTTTGAATGTGGCCATACAACTTGTTGATGTGATGCGTCGTATCCTCGGTTTCAGAGTCGAGCCTCTTGTTCAGCTCTGAGATCGCTTCGGTATGTGAGGAAAATACCTGTCCATTAGACTGTGCGAGCCGCGCGATGTCGCCTTCGAGGCGGACAATTCTTTTCAGCAACTCGTTAGGGCTTGGCTCTTTGCCAGGCTCGGACATCATGTTGTTTCCTTTCGTTTCAGTGGTCCTCGCCCAAGCCGGGCCACTGAAACGAAAGGGATGTATGGTAAAAAGATCGGCGCAGTATAAACGAGAACGGTCTCTGGAACCTACGAAAAAGAGGGTTAATTACACGTTTACCTTTCCAGTCCGGGGTCGCGTTTGCGGTCGTTACGCATGACCTGCGGCTCTGGCCGATGCGGTTTTAATGCCTCGTCAAGGCGTGCCAGTCGCGCCTGGCGCGCAGCTTCCTGCTGCTCGCGCCCGCCAGTGTTCCCGCTCTCAGGCCCCGAAATCTCTCTGCCGCCTCTCCCTTCGTAATGGAATTGAGAGGCCGCGCGCCGGTCATCAATGCGTGCCATCTGCTGGGCGAGCTGATTGAGGTCCGATGCCGTCTCGCGCGCCACGAAGACGGATGCGTTCTCGCGATGACGGGTCAGCGCCACGTAGCTGGCGGCTTGCCGCCAGTGCGTTGAGTGCAAAAGATAGCTTTGGTCGAGCGTCTTGCCCTGCCCCTTGTAGATCGTTCCGGCATAGCCATGGCGAAACGTGTTGAACTGTCCGGCTTCTACGTTATCGCCGACCGTAAATGAGACGAGCCTGGGCTTGCCATGTTTTTTGCCGTCCAGTTCTACCGTCACGCGCACACCATCGATTTCGCGAATGGTGCCTACCATTCCATTGGTGAAGCCCAGGTCGCGGGCGCTTTTGCGCTTGGCGTTGCCGGTGAACTGGATGCGATCGCCCGTTGCAAATTCCCGCGGGCCGTCTCGAGTC
>JAFATF010000544.1 GCA_019244045.1 Acidobacteriota bacterium | reverse complement strand
TTTGCAACGTATCGTCCGCCACAGCGATATTGCCAGTACGAAATGTCCGGGCGACAGGTTCCCGTTCACCTCGTTCCTGCGGCAACTGCAAAGTGCCGAATCCGGTGCTCCAAGTTCGGGCTTTCAGTGAGACTTGCCAGGCCCTTGTTTCTCGATCCTCCTTGGCCGTTTTGGCATCTCCTTGTGCTACCGCGTGTCAGGATCAGCAAAGCTGAGCTGTTTCGAAGCTTTGGTCTGCTGGGGCGAGGGAAGCTGTCTCACCTCTGCTGCTGGCGCGTGCCGCTCTCAAGGATGCTTAGCGGGTGGAGAACGGACCTCGCTCCGGCGCGGCATCACAGGAAATGTTGCCCGACATGTGGCTCCAATCCACGTGTCACCAGATGTGCGAGGTCCAGCAATTCTTGTGCTGCCTGAAGCTGATTAGACGTCAGTACCTGAGATTTTAGACAGGGCGTAACAGTGCTCAACGTCTGGTCGGCACTGCTCAGGTTACCATTCCTCCAAATCGGCGCCTTTTTGCCGGGACCACGGCCACGAGCTCAGCGCAATCGCACGGTTTTACGAGCGCGTCGTGTTATTCGTTCGGCGCCTGGCGCGCCCACGACGCGAACGGCCATTGCGGCGGGCGGAGGGCGTACGCTTCGCGGTCAATGCTGCTTGTTTGCGCGTCGTGCTTCGGGCGCCGCGCGCCGCCCTGTGGGCGCGTGCCGCGGGAGAGTCGCCCCGGCCCTTCAATGCCGCCACCATCGCGTGCTCGGCATCCTCCGGTATGCCGTTGCGCTTGAGCTCCTTTTTGCGCGCGAGCATCTCCTGCCCCAGAGCATCGAAGTCGATACTCAGCCCCTTCGCCCTGGGCAGCATCTCGCCTTCCTCTTCCTTGATGTGGTGACGCACGCTTTCGGCGAGGACCGTAAATTTTGCATGCCGGTGATCGTTCCTACGGCCACCACGGTCAAGCTCGGCTATGAGGACACGGGCGACGTGATGCTCCTCGTCGGCCTCGTTCATAAGGTCCAGCCCAACCTCTTTTCGGACCGCCGGATAGAAGATCTCTTCCTCGATGACGGCATGAATCTTCAGTTCGTTCAAGGCTTCCGCAATAATCTTTTCCTTCTCCTCTGCGGAATCGGACTTCTCGAAGCGACCGAATAAGTCCTTGACTCTGTCATGATCCTTGATCAGCATAGCGATGGCGTGTTTCTCAGGCAACAGCAGCTTCTCTAACATGGAGTTCTCCTCCTAGGCTGTTTATCTATTCCATCTGTTCTCGTCTCAGTGAAACTAACCTGATCTGTTTCTGGTTCCGACGGAGCCGCCCTCCCGTCGTACGCCGCACGTACACTGTTGCTCGGCCCAAACGGCATCCGCCTGCAGGTACTTAGTTTCCGTTTTCCCGCGGCAGGATGCATGGAGATCACGACAGCAAAGCGCGGGCGTACGGACCGCAATGCGGCGAGGAACACCATTCCCTCATGCATATCCCATCGCCATGAAAACCTGGGTACCGTTTTGCATGTTCCCCTGATAAGTAAGTGGCTGCTCCCGTCGAGACCAGCCGTGGCCGGTGTCACTAGGTCGATCACGGGGAGGGTGTATGTTGGCGGAGTAGTTCCAACAGAACTGCCCGATCCCCGATCCTCGGGGACGCTTTGTGGACCGCCAACCACCATACCGGTTGAGTGCAGCGCTAAGGACGGCGAGAGTCCGGTTGGCGTCGCGCTCAGCTTTGGCAAAGGCTAGGCGCACTCTGGATACGGCAGTAAGCTTTCGTCCGGTCGTGGCGGTTGACTTTCGCACTCCCTTTCTCCACTCCTTCAGGGCTGCGTAGTGTCGGTAGCGCACGTCGATCTGCTGGTCGCAAGGATGGCCTTCAGTGAGCCGCCTAGTCGGACTCGACCTTGGTCGTAACACCTCCCGTGCGGGATCGAATGACCAATCTCGAATGTAATTGATGGCGGAAGTGATCTCTTTTACAATCACATCACCCACTCAGGTGTGACCTACCGTGATTTCGACTCTTCCCTTATCTTCCTTCGATATAGCTCAGCGCCTGGAGATTGAGGCCGGTTGGCAAATTCTGGTCGATCCCAGCGGTCGCATGCAACGCAACGAAGCTGCCGAGTCGCAGGGCTGGCGACAGGTACGCGTGGGCTTATCCTGGAATGCGCAGTTTGCAGACCTGCGCGACTATATGGGGGCAGCATGGTACCAAACTAGCTTCGAACTTCCCGCCTTCCGCGGCACACGTCACGTGCTTCTTAAATTTGGCGCTGTGGACTACTTTTGCGAGGTGTTTTTAAACGGCAGGTTGATCGGCGCGCACGAGGGCGGCTACACGCCCTTCAGTTTCGAAATCACGAGCGCGGTTCATACCGGCTCGAATGAGTTGATGATCAGGGTGATCGACCCGCCCATGGATGAGGCGCAGAACCGAGCTTTGTTCCCGGAAATGATGTACAACGAAATTCCTCATGGCAAACAGAACTGGTACGTACAGAATTCCGGTATTTGGCAGGGCGTCCGAGTTGAACTCTGTCCTAGCCTCTATATCGAGCGACTCGACATTGTTCCCGGACGTGAGGGCCACTTCGAGTTGCTAGCGCGGCTGGCTGGGGTGGGACTCACCGCGGCAAACGGCTTTATTGCTAAGGGGACGGAACTACAAGTCTCGATCTTCGAGGCCAGCGGTCGTCAAGTTTTTAACGCCAGGCAGCTGATCGATTCAACAGAGACTACGAACCGTGTAAGGGGAACAATCCCGAACCCGAGACTGTGGTCACCGGAACAGCCGTCCCTTTACTCCGTGGAAGCGCAGCTCGTTGGGGCGGTCCAGTATCTACGACGTACCCGTTTTGGTTTCCGGACGTTTGAAGCCATTGACGGAAAGTTGTGTCTGAACGGCAATCCCTTCTACATGATGGGCGCGCTCGACCAGGATTTTTATCCAGAGACCGTACACAGTCCGACGTCGGAAGCTTTCGTGCGGGACATGATGCTGAAGGCGAAGCGGCTTGGCATCAATCTGCTGCGATGTCATTTAAAAGTCGCGCATCCCGTATACCTAGACGTCGCCGACGAAGTTGGAGTGCTGATCTGGGCTGAGCTACCGTCTTGGAGTGACTGTTGGTTTCCCGCCGACCATTTTTCCACTATGGCGGCGGTGCGCGCTGAAAAAATGTTTTGGGAGATTCTCATCCGCGACTGGAATCATCCCTCTATTGTCATTCAGACGATCATGAACGAGTCCTGGGGCATTGATCTCGGCGATAGCTCTCAGCGCGACTGGTTACGCACTACTTTTCAGCACATCAAGCAACTGGTCGCGCCATTGGGCCGGCTGGTGGTCGACAACAGTCCTTGTGAAGGCAATTTTCATATCAAAACTGATATAGAAGACTTCCACCAGTATTACTCGATGCCCGACCAGAAGCCGCAATGGGACAAATGGCTTGCACAATTGGCCAGCCGTCCAGCATGGACATTTAGCCCCTACGGCGACGCCGAGCGCACCGGTCGCGAACCACTGCTCGTATCTGAATTCGGCAACTGGGGGTTGCCCCGTTTGCCGGATGATCTTCCCTGGTGGTTCGACGTTTCCTTTGGAGAGCGGGACGTTACCCGCCCGGCCGGTATACTGCAGCGCTTTTCCGAGTACGGATTCGAACAGCTGTTCGGCACCTTCACCCAAATGGCTGAGGACACTCAACGTCATCAGTTTGCCTCTCTCAAGTATGAGATTGAGAGCATCAGGTCGCACAGCGCATTGAATGGCTATGTCATAACGGGCATCACCGACGTTCACTGGGAAGTGAACGGATTACTGGACATGTGGCGGAACGAAAAGGTTTTTTGCAGAGATCTAGCGACTCTGCAACAGCCGGATCTACTAATGTGCAAGCTGCCTCGGTTTGCATTCCGGGCCGGAGAGCGCGTTGAAATTCCGACCGTACTTTCGCACTTCGGCGATGCCGATCTTACAGGTGCGCGAGTTCGCTGGGGCCTGGAATTAGGTGCAGCTGGTTATTTTGACTTGCCTAGAGGTATCAGACCGGGAACGGTTACCGAGGTGGCGGATATTGCTCTGCAATTGCCCGAAGTGGACAAACCCTCAAATGAGCGCCTCTCCGTTCAGCTGCGCCTGGCGAATGGACGACTACTTACCGAGAACAGCTATGAGCTTTTTGTACTGCCGGAGCGGGACTTGATTTTGAACCCTGTGCGGGTGCACGGCGCCGGCTTGGTAGGGGTCGCCACAAGCTTACCGCGGCAATACAGGGCCAACGGCGATGACGACGCGCCTGTGATGCTTGCCGAGGGTTGCGACGCCGAGATGATGGCGTACCTGCACAACGGTGGAAACGTTGTCCTGATCGCAAATTCTGAGCAGGCGCTCCCAGAAAACTCCACTTTGAAAGTTACCCGTCGCGCAGGCAGTGAACTCGATGGTCGCTGGTTTTCCAACTTCAACTGGATTCGGCCCGATCATCCGGCGTTTTCACATGTGGCATTCTCCAAAATTCTCGGCTTTGAGTCGGCGCAGGTTGCCCCCGAGTACGTGATCGAGAATGTCTCTCCTGCAAACTACGATGACGTTCTTTCGGGAGTCACTTACGGCTGGCTGAACCGAAATTGTGCTCTCGCCATCCAGATACGTTGCGGCCGTGGCAAGCTGCTGCTCACGACTTTCCGTTTTGCAGATTACGGATCAGATCCTTATGCCACGACTCTGCTGAACTCAGCGATGGCGTATGTTGCCAGCCCGGAATGTCAGCCGAGACTGCAGTGGTCCGATATGGCTACTTTCGCGGTACAACTCTGATGCACGTGGAATGTACAAGACCTCCCGAAGTGGAGTCCCCTGCGCCTCCATTCTCAAGGCCGATGTAGCCGCTGGAACTCTCCTACTTCACTTTGTGACGCGGCCAGACATCCGTTGATCCCGAATTGGCTTCGAAGTCTGGTAAGTCCGCTGCACGAGGTCACACCTGTAAGTGCCGCCAGCGCTTCGGGAACTTGGAACGCGGCACAAACGAACGGAAAATACAATGACAGAAGGTTCGCTCAGTCCCCTCCCCGGGGCGCCGGAACTCTGGGGTGGGGTGGAATGCACTGTTAACCGGGTCGGCGATGAGTACTTCGAACAGACCGCGCGCAGCGGTCACCAGGAACGCCTTTCCGATTTCGATCTCTTCAAAGAGCTGGGTGTTCGAGCCCTTCGCCATGGAGTTTTGTGGGAGAAAGTCGCACCTGATGGTCTGGTGACGGCTGATTGGAGTTGGGCCGACGCATCGCTCGCCCGGAGTAGAGAGCTGGGCATGCGTCCGATCGTCGGACTGCTCCATCATGGCAGTGGCCCTTATTCGACTAGTCTCCTGGACCCTGACTTCGCTGAAAAGCTGGGCGACTACGCTTACGCTGTCGCACGACGCTACCCGTGGGTAACCGATTACACGCCAATCAATGAGCCGCTCACAACGGCGCGGTTCAGTGGCCTGTATGGGCACTGGTACCCACACGCGCAAGATGACCAAACTTTTCTCACGGCTTTGCTGAACCAATGTCGTGCAATCGTGCTTGCGATGCGCGCCATTCGCGAGATCAACCCCGCGGCCAGGCTCATCCAAACTGATGACTTAGGCAAGACCTTCAGCACGCCGAAGCTGGCTTACCAGGCAGAGTTCGACAACGAACGTCGCTGGCTCAGCTACGATCTTCTTTGCGGGCGAGTACATAGCCAGCACGCTCTGTGGCAGTATCTTCGGAACCGCGGAGTTTCGGACACCGAATTAGAGTGGTTTCAGGAGAATTCTTGCCCGCCAGACATAATAGGCATCAATCACTATCTAGGTGGCCAACGCTTCCTGGACGAACACTTACAGCGCTACCCCAGGTCGACGCACGGCGGCAACGGCCGGCATCGCTATGCTGACGTACTCGCGTTGCGGGTACTGCTGGACGGTGCTGCCGAGCCTGACCAACTGCTGTCGGAGGCATGGGAGCGTTACAAGCTGCCCGTTGCCGTTACCGAGTGTCACAATGGATGCACGCGGGAAGAACAATTGCGCTGGTTCGTCGAGGTGTGGCGTGCAGCGGTGCTTGCTTGCCGCTTGGGCGCCAATGTAGTCGCGGTGACCGCCTGGTCACTGCTGGGGGCTTTCGATTGGGATTGTCTTGTAACCAGCAACAAGGGGAGGTATGAACCCGGAGTTTACGATATCCGCTCTCCCATGCCGCGGCCAACGGCGCTCACCTCGGTTATTTCCGAGTTGGCGGAAGGGGATGAGCCGCAGCACCCGCTGCTCGACGTGCCGGGCTGGTGGCGTCGCTCTCAGCGTTTTCTTTACGGATTTGCACTGGATTCCGATGGCGCACTCGTGCAAGTTCGGCACGAGAGTGTTGTCTCTAAGTTCTCCTTCGCGCGTCCCATCCTCATAACGGGCGCAGGCGGCACCCTCGCGCTAGAATTTGCCCGCGTTTGTGAGCATCGTGGGATTGCCTTTCGATGTCTCAGCCGTTCACAATGCGACATTGCCGATGTTGCGGCGGTTCGCTCCGCCCTGGACACATTGCGCCCGTGGGCTACCATCAATGCCGCCGGATACAGCCAAATAGACGACGCCGAATCTGACCGGTCCCGCTGTTTTCGCGACAACACCCGTGGTGCCGCAGTGCTGGCCGCTGAATGCGCGCACGCCGGAATCCAGTTGCTCACGTTTTCCTCAGATATGGTTTTTTCCGGCCACCTCGGTCGGCCGTACATGGAGAGCGATGCAGTCGATCCCCTGAATTGCTACGGCCGCAGCCAAGCGCATGCTGAAGAACTGGTCATTGAGGCCATGCCCTCGGCTTTGATCGTTCGCTCGGGCGTTTTTTTCGGGGCAGATGATGCGGAGGACAGGCTTTCTCTCGCCCTGCGGCGGCTGGCGGCGAATGATCTGGTCCCGGCGGTGAGCGATGTTAAAACCTGCCCAAGCTATCTGCCTGATCTCGTTAATGTGAGTCTCGACTTGTTGATTGACCGCGAAGCCGGGATCTGGCACCTGGCCAACGTGGGGGAAACGTCCTGGGCGGAGCTAGTGGCAAAAGCAGCCGTCGCGGTGAAAGTCTCGACCAGAAGCTTGATCCCGTGCAGCATTGCTGAGCTGCACCTGCCTGCCCGGCGCCCCACGCGCAGCGCCCTGACCAGCGAGCGCGGGATACTGATGCCAGCTCTGGACGACGCTTTGACGCGATACGCGGCGAAGTTGGCGCTTTTCGTCGAGCGCGACTCGGCGGCAGCTTAAAGGTCAGCTGCTGCGCTAAGCTGCGTCTGCGTCTTCTCTGCCACTTGGGTTCGGTAAGTTTCCTCCGACCCTCGCACCACCATCCGCGCCCGGGGCATAGGTGATTGCCTTCCGCGCCACACTAGCAAGTCGCTGGCTTTTCCTGAGCTTTTCAAACTGCGCCAATGCCTGTGCGGTCACCTGATCCATGTTGTAGTACCTGTACGTCGCAAGCCGTCCGACGAAATGCACCGAGCTCAGCTTGGCGGCCCGTTCCTGGTATTCCTTGTAAGTGGCGTAGTTCTCCGGACGAGGTACCGGGTAATAGGGATCCCCTTCCGCTCGCGGAAATTCATAAACGATGCTCGTCTTCGGGTGCTCCTGACCGGTTAAATATTTGAATTCAGTAACACGAGTATAGAGATGCTCGTTGGGATAGTTGACGACAGCCTCCGGTTGATATACCGGTCTGTTCAGAGTCTCATGTTTGAATTCAAGGGAACGATAAGGCAATTTGCCAAAGCGGAAATCAAAAAACTCGTCAATGCGCCCCGTGTAGATCAAGTTTCTATAACTGATAACCTTCGCAATTTCCCGATAATCTGCTTTTAATAAAATTTTAATATTGGGGTGGTCCAGCATGTTCTCGAACATGCGCGTGAATCCATGAAGAGGCATAGCCTGATAGGTGTCTGTAAAGTAGCGGGCATCCCGGTTCGTGCGAACCGGTACTCGCGCGGTAACGCTGGCGTCTAGTTCGGATGGATCCATAGCCCACTGCTTGCGGGTGTAATTGCGAAAAAACTTGTTGTACAATTCGCGTCCTACTTTGCTGACAATCACATCCTCTGAAGTTTTCAGCTGCTCCTTAGGTTCGGCCCGGCTGTTCAGAAACTGCTCCGCTTCGAAGGAGTTCAT
This sequence comes from Acidobacteriota bacterium, assembly GCA_019244045.1. Classification (GTDB taxonomy): domain Bacteria; phylum Acidobacteriota; class Terriglobia; order Terriglobales; family Acidobacteriaceae; genus Gp1-AA122. The sequence goes on along the minus strand of JAFATF010000544.1, from coordinate 2,241 downwards.
ATTGAGGCCGTAAAGCCGGTTCAATGTGTCAAGATTAATGGGCATTGGAAGCAGAAGGCCATCCACGCTGGCGAGCACGTGGTGCTCGTACGGACGCCAATCGGTGAAGCGTGACAGGTACTCGAACACCTCGCGCGAGTTGGTGTGGAAGATGTGCGGACCATATCGATGCACGAGTATGCCATCGTCATTGTAATGGTCGTAGGCATTGCCGGCGATATGCGGGCGACGATCGATCAGCAGCACACTTTTTCCGCATGTTGAGGCGAGACGCTCAGCTAGTACGCTACCCGCGAATCCTGCCCCCACGATTAGATAGTCGAACACAGCAATCCTTCAATCTGCAGCGAAGCAGTCCGTCACGCGCCCCCCTGGAACAGTGGCCGTCGGTCTCTTGCTATTTTGCGCGACAGCTTGCGTAATTAACGTCGTCATGCGTGCCCATGTCGAGTCCCAAGACATAAAGCTCAGAAATTTGTCGGTCTTCTTCAGCCGGCTGGCGGAGTTTCGTTCCGCCATAGCTCGCTCTGCCGCGGCGACAAACTGGTCGGGTTCATCAGCAATCTCTACCAGGCCCTGAGTTCCGTAAGGTGTCACGACGTCGTGGATCGAAGTCGAGACCACCGGCAAGCCGGCGGCGAGGTATTCAGGTGTTTTGGTCGGGCTAATAAATCGAGTCGCTTCATTCCCTGCGAAGGGCAGCAGTCCAACATCCCAACCGGAAAAATACGCGGGCAAAGAATGGTAGTCACGCATTCCCAAATAGTGAATATTGGCTGCCCGGGGCAGATCCGAATTGCTAATCTTTGCCACCGGGCCAAGTATGACGATCTGCCATTCGGGCCGAGCTTTCGCAATGGCGCTAAGCAGGTCCAGGTCCATTCGTTCGTCGATTACTCCGCAGTAACCTAGACGAGGGCGCGGGATGGGTTGCTGATCCTCAGGTTCTTTTTGCAACCGCCTTGCGCTAGCGAAAAACTCCCGGTCAATACTGCTGGGAAAACAATGAACGGACGGATGCGCTCTTCGTTTACTCTCGTAGAGGCTCTGGCCCCCGGTGAAAACCAGGTCAGCGATAGTGAACAGGTGTTGCTCGGCTGCGCGCATCCCCGGTGGTGCTCCTCGAAACGCGGAGAGCTCATCCATGCAGTCGTACACAACGGCGGCAGCTCGCACCAGCCGCGTGAACTCACAAGCCATCGGGGTGTAGTACCACAATACTGGGGTCCAGATTCGCCGTTCCACCATCAGCTTGGCTAAGAGTACCTGCTGAATCGCGCAGCTCTCTTCTTTGCTTATGCCGTCTGGCAGGCGGGGAACTGCAACGTGAAGGCCTGGGCTCTTCTCCTGAATTTCGACGTGCGCGCACTCTGTGCCGTAGATCGGTTCTTCCCAGAAAAATGCACGGTTCGCTTTGCCACAGCGTGTCATTAAGTGTTGCGGTCGCTGGAAGACGAAGTTCCACCTCAAATGCGAAAAGACCAAGTAGTCGATGGGCGCTGGTATGCTCTTGTTTGTCATTTTTTTGTGTATCAGTAAACATTTAACTCACACTTTACCTTCTCGCACGTTAAGCAGCGTCAACATGCGTTATAGGCCGTCATGCCGGGAAAAATTGAACTTCGACGTACAAGGAAGTTGCAAGCGGCAGAGTTCCGACCGCGAACACCCCAGCAGATATCCCCAAAACACGCACTAAGATGCTGGGTATGTACTCGTCGTCATGCGCCAAAATGCGTCATTCCAAGAAGCCCACGCGCGCGCATCGGCGCACGCGATGCCTAAAGCTGCAATGCTTTCCGCTCTCCCCCGCGGTGCTTACCACACGGGATCACACGCAATGTTCGGTTGATTACCCTGGTCTTGCGGAGTCCTGCCCCGGCCTTGCTCGCTTAATGATCTGATGGTGCGAATCTGCCGAGAAATAATATACGAGCCGAATAACACTGCTCGCCTCCGACGGCGCAAGCGGTCATCTTGAGTAATCCTCAAGTCGACGCGCGCTGGCTGAGAATTCCTATATCTAATCACGCTGCAACCGATAACGTTCGAAAGTCCGCGCGTGGTCTACGAAATAACCGCGTAGTTTCTAACTCAAGGCGACGCTTCAGTTTTTCGCCGAACCGCCGTAATTTTCGGCGGCATCATCCCGGCGTGATCTGCGGTTTATGCTCCTTCCGTGGAGGATTTTATGCGTACCCGAAATCTTGCGAAGTTCTTGAACCTTGCGGCGGGGACGTT
>JAFATF010000479.1 GCA_019244045.1 Acidobacteriota bacterium | reverse complement strand
GACATTTTTCCCTCCTGTTTACATTCTGTGACATTCCCCAGCTCGCGATCAAACTATTCTCATAAAGCTGATGGAAAGCAGCCGATTGTCCCGGCGGGATAGCATGAAACGGTCGCCTTGATTCTTGTCGCTTGGGGCGATCGCACTGATCCCGATAGCGAGCGTGCCAGTCAACGTCACCGCACATCGAGGGGCTGATGATTTGATTTTAGTTGCTGCCGTCAGTGCCAAAGATGAGGTCAGTCCATCGCCGGTCCACGTAAAACGCGGCCGGCGATACGGCTGGAAGATAACGGCCGTTGATCCCCTGCACGGCTGCGCATCGCGGCGCTGCCGAAGGGTGGGGATAACAACGACCGGGCGAGCTAGCTTTGTTAGCCGACAAGGACTGTCAGAGAGAAAAAGGGCAAACCCCAAGCATTGAGTTTGTAGCGGAAACCCTTGGTGTCTATGTTTTTAAATGCTGTGTTCACTGCCGCTGGCCTGATCGCGCAACCGGCGGCGAATTGATCGGAGAGCCCTGACCGAGAGGCGGTCATCAGTTTCCGATCGAATCCTCTCCCCGGCTGGAAGAAAAAGCCGCATAACGCTGCGGCTCTCCCTCTTACTGGAACTAACTTACTGGTTATTGTGCTTGTCGCGATAAATGCTGCGGCTGATGCGATTCTCGCGGCGGTTGAGCTGTTGCTGTTCCGCCTTGGTCAGGTGACCGTCGTGCTTCGCCATGTCACGTTGTTCCTGACGCTGGACGCTAGCTTCACGACGCTCCAGGTTGGCCGTCTCCCCGGGGGTTAATGAGCCGTTCCTGATTCCCTGAGCAATCCGCTTCTGCTGGCGCGCCTGCCGACGGTTTACTTGGTTAACGCGCGGATGTCCGGGATCGACCGCACCCGGGCCGGCGTCGGAGTTAGATTGCGCAGTGGCCGAACCTGCAAACAGCAGTCCGCCCACCGCCAGGACTAAGAGCGAATTGGTTAACTTGTCCATATCTGTCGAAACACCTCGGCGAGAGATTAGTTGCTCTTCCCCCATGGGCGCGAGTTACTAAAGTCCTGTAGTGAGTATGCCCTGTTGTGTGGCCCATCATAGGCCGCTGAAAACTCACGGCCCCAGGTCAGAATCGGCACTTAGCCCTGTCGCCACCAACCCCTAACAGTTCGCTTCTAGGCAAGAGCAAGAGGGGCAAAATTCATCTTGTCTCAAATCGCCCAACGCCGGGCTAAGCCGCACCACGATCTTTTAGTACCAGGACTTGTGGGCTGCCAAACCCCTCGCCTAGCGGGTGGGGTACGCATTATCGCTTTATCAGGCGGGAACTGCGCTTTTTCGAGCGGGTGCGCCTTTATCGCTCGGGAGCGATGAGCGGGAAAGACATTCAGCTGCTCTTGTTCGGCCGAAGAGCCAAGCGGCATCGTTGCTGAAACGCGGGCGGCGAATACACAATAACGAGATTCAGCGGCTGTGTTCCCCGCAATCGGTGATTCTGCGCCTGCTTGGCAGCACAGAGCGGAGGAGGACAAAAGGCATGACGAAGTCGGGTATATCTCTTGAGGACGGCAGCATTGGCAATCGCGCGGGCGCCGCGCGCGACGACCTGCGACAATTTGTCGAGTGCGTTCAGATTTCCGCAGCGGAGATCAACTGATTCTGGAAGGGAGCAAGAAAGGTGCCGCCTAAAAGAGCGCGATTGCGACTAGCAGCCTGCAATTGGCGACCGCGCTGCTCGGTCGCGCAGCTGAAGTCATGAGGTGCGGAAAAAGGTGCCCCCCATCGGATTCAGTTTAGGAACCGACCATACGTGCGGTTCACTCGGAGATGAGGAAAGCGAGCCCCTGGTCAAGGTGTTCCTCAATGGTAATAGGGGCCAGATTGGCACGACGGAGCTGCTGATTGAGTTGGGGCAGTTTCGTTTGCTCGTATTCGCTCCATTCACGCATACCGCGGTCCACCCATTGGCTGGCGTGGTTATAAACCGCCATAGCCTGGCTTGGCGCGGGACGATCGCCGTTCTCAACGACTCGTAGGGCGGATGCTAATTCCTTATAGGCATCCACGAAGCTGGGACCTTCGCTACCCGGTTGTTTGCTACTTGCAATCTCCTCGAGCCCCTCTTTGCCTTCGGAAATAGCGGACTGTAGCGATCGATCTGATGGGCGGGAGTTTCGCTCAAGATCGACCAGCCCCATTTCCACCGAGCCGATTTCAGCCAGGACGCGGCCTACAGCCAAGATCTTATCGAACATCTGCTTTGCCACCTGGAACTGCTCCCGCAGAATCTGCGGAGTTGCCGGGGAACGCGGGTCCATAACCACGTCGAGCGTCTGATGCTGCTGCTCTCCGTCGACGGTCAGAACAACCTGGTAGGCGCCGGGCACGACCTTTGGCCCGCTCGGCTTTCGCAAGTCCCCCACTTCCTCTGCCACCGCTTCCCCGGAACGACCCCAGGCAAGGTCCCACAGAAAGCGATGCATGCCAGCATTTGTTTCCACCACTTCAGGGGTTGGAAACCAGCGTTCCGCCACCGCCAGCGAGGCATACGTCCTTCGCGCCTGATCCTCGGAGGAGAAGCGGCGGATAAGATTCTTCTGTGCGTCAAAAATCTCGAGCTTCACTTTCGTGGCGGGAGCGTTCAGGTAGTAATCCAGGATGGCGCCTGCCGGGGGATTCGCCGCCGTCGGCTCTTCCGGCGGCAGGGGCGTTCCCACAAAACGATCGTTATCGACGCGCGTGGTCGTGGCTGGACGGAACAGCCATGCTCGACTGGCCTTGGACGCCTCAAGCACCTGGCGCAGCGGAGTGATGTTGTCGAGAACCCAGAAGGAGCGACCGTGGGTGGCGATCACCAGGTCATCGCCATGCACCGTGAGGTCGCGCACCGATGTCACCGGCAGGTTCAGTTGTAAAGATTGCCACTGCTTGCCATGATCGAAGGAGACGTAGACACCCAATTCGGTTGCCGCAAAGAGCAGGGCTGGGCGCCGCGGATCTTCGCGAACGGCCCGCAGGAAGGCTCCCTGACCAATGCCCTCGGTAATCGCCTGCCAGTTGCTTCCGTAGTCCCGCGTTCGGTAAAGGTACGGCTTCTGATCGTCGAGACGCGCGCGATTCACGGCAGCATAGGCGACGGCGGAATCGAAATGCGAGGCTTCGATGAGAGAAATATCGCTCCAGTCACTCAACCCGGGGGGAGTCACATCCTTCCAAGTCTTCCCTCCATCTTTGGTAAGGTGGATCAAACCCGTGTTACTGCCTGCCCAGATCAGCCGCCGCTCCACCGGCGACGGTGCAATCGTGGAAACCACTCCGTACCCTCGTTGTTTGGCATTCGCCACTGTAGGTGGTCCTAGCGAATCGGCGTTTCCCCGACTCGGCCGGCTTCCGGTGAGGTCGGGGCTGATGGTCTCCCAATGTAAACCGCCATCGGAAGTTTTCATCACGTACTGCGAACCGAAATAAAGGGCCCTCGGATCGGCCGGGGAGGAAACCAAGACGGGACTCCAGGGCGCGCGATATTTTCTCTGGTTTATCGGCGAGCGAAAGACCGATACAGGCCAAGGCGTCACATCCTGGCTAAGGCCCGTTTTGCGATTGAAACGCGAAACCGTGCCATAGGGTCCGCTCTGATAAACGACATTGGCATCGTTCGCCTCGAGTGCCATGTAACCGCTCTCGCTCGGACCGGCGGGAAACCAATCGCGCGGCGTAATTTGCCCGTAGTCGGTGCGGCTTTTGACCGCTGCACTTCCGCTATCCTGCTGCGCGCCATACACCGTGTAGGGAAACTGCTGGTCGGTGATTACATGATAGAGCTGCGCCGTAGGCTGGTTATACCAACTACTCCAGGTGCGGCCGCGGTCGAGGCTGATGGTCGTGCCCTGATCGGTTCCGAGGACCAGACTCGACGAATTCTGGGGATCGATCCAGATCTGGTGGTAATCGTCGCCCCCGGGGGCACCGCGAAGGATCGTGATTGTCTTTCCACCGTCTTCGCAGCGGTAGAGAGCAACGTTGGGAATATACACGCTATCGGCATTTTGTGGATCGATTGTGATGCCGCCGAAATACCAAGCGCGGCTGGTTACGCGTGGATCGGCATTCGCCAAAATCCAACTATTGCCGCCATTGTCGGAGCGATAAAGGCCTGCTTTCTTGGCTTCAATCAGAGCGTATACACGCTCGCCATGGGCGGCCACATCGATGCCGACCCGCCCCCAATTCCCTTCTGGTAGGCCATTGCCCTCCAGGCGGGACCAGGTAGTGCCCGCATCCTGCGATCGAAAGAGCCCTCCGCCTGGCCCATCGATAGGAGCATAGGTGGTCCAGGGCGGGCGCTGAGTATGCCAAGTGCCGGCGAACAACAGATGGGGATTACCGGACGAGATCGCCAGATCGGATACCCCGATTTCTGGCCCTTGAGCAAGAACGTGCAACCAATGAAGGCCGCCATCAACAGACTTGAAAACGCCCCGTTCAGCATTTGGACCATAGGCGTGGCCAAGAGCGCCGACGTAAACCACGCGCGAGTCTTGCGGGTCGACCACGATTCGACTGATCTGACGGGTCTCTTCCAGGCCCAGGTGCACCCATGTCCGCCCGCCGTCGATCGACTTGTAAACTCCATTCCCGGAGGAAAGGTCGGAACGAATGTCGGACTCGCCAGTTCCTGCGTAAATGGTGCTCGGTTCGGAGGGGGCGACGGCCAGGGCACCGATCGAGCCGGTCGGCTGCCCCTCAAAGATGGGCGTCCATACCGACCCAGCATCGCTTGTCTTCCAAATGCCACCATTGACGGCGCCAAAATAGAAAGTCGTTTGATCGCCTGGCACGCCGGCTACAGCCACCACGCGTCCGCCGCGAAAGGGGCCGAGCAGCCGCCAACGCAGTCCATTGAAGAGTCTTGGCGAGACCGCCTGTCCAACCGAAACGGAAATTAGCAGGATCATGCAAATACACGGTCCGGAGGAGGCGCAAACACGGCGTAGAGTGCTCACGTTCTTGTTCTCGCAATGGGCTGCACAGGTTACATGATGAAGCCGGGTTCACGGAAGTGGAAACTTTTTTACGCAGCAGCATGAATGCGACATCCCCGCCCGGGCGAGCTGCGGGCCGCGGCTGAAGCGAGCAACTAGACGGCCGCCGGCGGCCCGGCCGAGATGGCTCATAGCACTTCACTCAAGCGTCGGATGCCTTCTCGAATCTCAGCCTCGGTCATGCGTGAGTAGCCGAGCATGATGCCATTGCGCGGCGCGGGTTTGAGGTAGTAAGGCGAAATTCCCCAAACGCCGACCCCGAGCGCTGCCGCCTTTTTGACCACCGCCTGTTCGGAAAGCCGGGGCCTCAGCCACAATACGACATGAGCACCCGCCCCGTCGCCTGTGACGTGTACGCGATCGCCCAACCGCGTGTGAATAGAGTCGAGCAGCACCTGCCGCCGCAAGGCATTTCTACGCCGCACCCGGCGCAAGTAGCGTTCGTACATTCCCCCGCAAATGAATTCTGCCAGAGCTTGCTGCTCAAGGGTTGGCGTGTGCCGATCACATAACCATTTGGCAGCCGTAAAAGCTGGAACCAGCGTTTTTGGGGCAATCAAATAGCCGATGCGCAGAGCAGAAAAAACCGTGCGGGAGAATGTTCCCACATAGATGACGCGTCCCTGGCGGTCAAGACCCTGCAGCGACTCGACCGATTGACCTTCATAGCGAAACTCTCCATCGTAATCATCTTCGATGATCACGGCGTTGCTGCGCTTCGCCCATTCCAGAACTCGCAGCCGTCGGGCCAGCGGGAGAATGGCCCCGGTAGGAAACTGGTGCGACGGTGTTAGGAAAGCGGCGCGAGCGCTTGCGGGCAGCCGCGCCGGGTCGAGCCCGTCGCCATCGACAGCTATGGGGAGCAACCGTGCGCCGCTCGCGCGGAGCAACTCTCTAGTCCCCTGATAGCTGGGATCCTCGAGGACAATGCGGTCGTCGGTTTCCACCAAGACCCGCACAATGAGGTCCAAGGCCTGCTGTGAGCCGTTTACAACGATCACTTGCGATGCATCGCAAACAACCGCCCGCGACCGCCGCAGGTGGGAACTGATTGCTTGTCTCAACCCCAGGTTCCCCGCGGCCGGCCCGTAGTCGAGCTCCGAGATGGGGGCTTTCCGCGCGCAGCGCAGAAGTATGCGCCGCCACATTTCAAAGGGAAAACTTTCAAGGTCACTTCGACCGTATGAGAAGTCGTAGGGCAGGCTCGGTCTGCGCCGCGCTGGCAAGTCGACCTTCGACCATGATGCCGCCGCCCGCGTGCCAAAGCTCGACAAGCCCAGCTCCACGGGCACCTGCGTGGGAGCAGGCCGGCTTGTCCCGACGCCGCTCGCCACAAAGGTTCCCGATCCGGAGCGGCCCTCCACGAATCCTTCAGCCAGCAGTTGATCGTAAGCCAGCAATACCACGGTTCTTGAAATCCCCAATTGCTCGGCTAGATCCCGCGTGGAAGGCAGCTTTTCGCCGCTCTGAAGAACGCCGGAGAGTATCGCTTCGCGTAGTCCGAGGTAAACCTGGCGAAATAAGGGGCCCCCTCGCTCAGAAAGTGGTATCAGCCGCGGCATAGAAAGTGGTCCTTCAAAAATACCACGGCTTGCGGCATGCTGAACCCAGAGCCTGGCTCGGCGGATGGTTTTGCGCTGTGCGGAGCCGACATGCGCAGCAACGGTGAAGTGGCGAGCTGGGGCCGGCAAACCGCTGCTTGGATTGCTCAGAGGCCAGAGTGGTCGCCCGTTGCGAACCTATTCTCGACGGCAGTGTTAGGACGTAGGCCAGCGGAGATCAACAAAGAAGAATCTCGAAGCAGAGTGAACTTTGTCGGCTGCTTTTTGGCGCGATCCGACCGAGTGGCATTTTGAATGCTTGCCCTGGATCTTCTCAGCCAATGAAACGGGCTGGGCAATAGATTTCATTGAGAGCTACCTTGGGTGAAAGATGAAACTGACAAAGCGCACTGAACTCCGCCGTTTGCCGAAGCGTGGCTCGCATGATTCGAAAACAATTCATGCCATCCTTGATGCAGGCTTCCTTGCCCATGTGGGCTTTCAAGTGGACGGCCAGCCGTTTGTGATTCCAACTCTGTACGGCCGTAAAGAGGAGTACCTCTATTTACATGGCTCGGCTGCCAACCGCATGTTGGGTGAGCTGCAGAGGGGGGTTCCGGCATGCGTCACCGTCACATTGCTCGACGCTCTGGTGCTGGCGCGATCGGCGTTCCACCATTCGATGAACTACCGTTCGGTAGTGGCGTTTGGCACTGCTCGCAACATCGAGGAGCCAGCAAAGAAAGAGCAGGCGCTACGCACCATTTCTGAGCATTTGATCGCCGGCCGCTGGGGTGAGGTGCGCAAACCCAACCTTAAGGAGCTGAACGCCACCGCTGTCGTCGAATTTACCATCGAGGAGGCATCGGCGAAAATCCGCGAGGGACCGCCACTCGATGATCAGGAGGACTATAACCTGCCGGTTTGGGCGGGGATTCTCCCTGTGGGCCTCGAGACGAAAACCCCGATCCCAGACCCTCGGCTGGCAAGTGGCGCCCAGGTTCCCGAGTCTATTCTTCGCTTCGGCCAGCGGTGATCGCGTATGCCCAGTGAAGGAACTTCCCATGATCATAGAAATGCGCACCTACAAGACCAAGCCCGGCTGTCGCTCGGAATTTCTTCACCTATTCCGATCGAAGTCTATGCCGGCGCATGCAGAAATCGGAATGAAAATCCTTGGTCCATTCTTGTCAGTTGAAGATGGCGACACCTTCTTTTTCATGCGTGGTTTTCCCGACCTGGCGTCGCGCGAGCCGATGAAAGCAAAGTTTTACCAAGGGGATCTCTGGAAAAGTAAACTGGAAAGCTTATTGCTGCCGATGCTGGACAAGTACGAAGTTGTGCTGGTCGATGATCCTGACGGGTTGGTTCAGTGGAAATGATCACCGCAGGTGATATCTCCGCCAAGGAGCGGCAGGCTTCAATTTGGGCTGGCCACCGATACCCTGCAAGGCAGAGGAGTGGACCTGGCATTGCCCAGGACCCAGCTTGCGCCAGGAAAACGCCTTCAGCCCGAAGCTCTTTGTCGGCAAACTCCAGATCCTTCTACCAGGCTCCTAATTCCGGCGCGCACCAGTAACATCCGCGGCTCCTCGAATGGGGCTTGTCCAACGACGCGGCAGCTTCGGTTACGATCATGTCCGCCGGGTCGAACCATCCTTGTTCGCAGTCGATTGCTGCTGGCCCGGGGGGCGGTTGGAATCGACCAACTGGGAAACGTCGTTTGTCTCCTGAAGCGGGTCGCCGCCTACGGCATTGCCATCGAGGCAGCGATCTTGTTCTTGTACTCGCGGGCTTTGATTATCGCTTGCTGCTCGTCGACAGTCAGTAGCTTGTGGCCGCGCATGACAACTCGTCCACCGATCAGCACGGTCTCGATATCGGAAGCCTTCAATGAGTAGGCCAGCTGGGCGTAGATGTCATACAGGGGAACGGCATTCGGATGATCAAGACTAATCAGGATCAGATCCGCCTTCTTGCCACTATCGAGCGAACCGATCTCCTTATCCATATGCAGTGCTCGGGCACCCTCAATTGTGGCCATAGCAACGGCAGCGGGCGCATTCAGCGCCAGAGGATTCATCCTCGAAATCTTGGCCAGCTTGGCGGCAAGATCGATCTCTTCCATCAAATCAAGATCGTTGTTGCTGCCGGCGGGGCCGTCGGTGCCTAGGCCAACGGCGACTCCCGCCTCTAGCATTTCGGGTACCGGCGCAACACCGCTCGCCAGCATCATGTTGCTCGAAGGATTATGCACGCAGCCCACCCGCCTTTGGGCCAGGATCTTGCGATCCGGCTCATCGACGAAAATGCAATGTGCGGCCACGACATCGTCGGCGAGTATGCCGAGGTGGTCGAGATATTCTACCGGACTCATATTATTTTGCCGCTCGCTGTCGTCCCGCTCTTTTTTCATTTCCGCCACATGAATGAGAATCGGGGCGTGATATTTTCGCGCCAAGCCGGAAGCGTCCTCGAGGGTTTTTTTTGAGCAGGTATAGATCGAATGCGGCGCGGCGGCGGCGTGGATCAGCGGATCGCCTGACCATTTCTTCAGAAACTGCTCGGTATAAGCCAGCATTTCGGCGTTGCTTTTGTTGTCGGGCGCGGGAAAATCCAAGAACGTCTCGCCCAGTACTCCCCGCATACCGGCTGCTTTCGTCTCCTCCGCGACGGCATCCTCAAAGTAATACATGTCCGCGAAGGTAGTAACACCGGAACGAATTTGCTCGGCGACAGCGAGCCGCGTGCCCCAGCGTACAAAATCCTGGTTCACGTTCTTGGCCTCGGCGGGAAAGATGTATTTGTGCAGCCACTCGTCGAGAGGCACGTCATCATGAAGTCCCCGGAACAGAGTCATAGGCACATGTGTGTGACCGTTGATGAAGCCCGGCAAGACCAGCTTGCCCTCGGCGACGATGGTCTGTGGGGCGCGGTATTGGTGCTCGAGTGTGGCACGCGGTCCGACGGCAGCGATCTGGTCCCCGCGCACGACGACAGCGCCATCGAGGTAAATCGTACGTTGAGCATTCATGGTGACGATCGTCCCGCCGGAAATGATCAGATCGGCCGGTTGCGTCTGCGCGCGGAGCACAGGCGCGAGGCAACAACACGCTAGCAACAGAGTTCGCCAAGGCATCATGCTTTAACTCCAAGCGCAAAGATACCATCAGAAAAGCGAGCCGAGGATCTCGAAATTTTGGCCTGCCTGGCAAGAGCGCCGCGCCCAAGTCTTCAGTTAGTCGGGGCGCACCTCGGCGGTTAAGGCAGGCTCCAGAATTACTTGCGAGAGCGCTTGGCAGCCGAGATTTTTCTTTTCCATACCGCTCTCGTCAGGCCAGGAGGCAAACTGGTGTGCTGATCTTGGGCACTCCGCATCGATTTCGTTGCGGCAAGCAGGTGGCTAGCTATCTGGGACTGATTCCGGGCGAAGATTCCAGCGCCGATCGCTGGCGTTTGCGCCACATCACCACGCAAGGGAATACGCTGCTCCGATTCCTGCTGGTGCAATCCGCACAGAGTTTGGCTCGCTGTGACGAACAGTGGCGAGGCCGATACGTTCAGCTAGTGATGCGTCGCAATCGCGCCATTGCCAAAGTAGCCATGGCGCGCAAACTAGCGGTGCGGTTGTTCTGGATGTGGCGCCAGGGATGGGATTATCAGCAGTTGAAAACATTCGGTTCGCACGTGGGGTAGCTCGTGGTGTGCCGTGGTGTGAAATTAAACACCGTCTGCTTGATTGGGCGCCCCACTGTCTCTAATTGGGAGGGAGTCTGAATTAGTTAATCATGGTCGAGGTTAAGACCGAATAGATGGATGGGTCGGACCGAGTTCCGGCTCGAACGATTACCAGCGAGCCTTTGGTCGAAGTAGCTATGCGACAGTTTGAAAACAGAGCGATAAGTGTTTTGTTTGAAACGGATCACCTCCTCTCGTCTCTTTGGTGTTCACTAGGCCGGGAGAGGGACCCAGCAAAAATCAAAACAAGACCTTTCCCATTACGGAGCGAAGCTCCACTGAACTTCCTTGCGCTTCGTTCCTCGCTCCATTATGTGGGGTTGGGAGGGCTGTCAAGGGTCGAGATGAACGCCAAGAACCGGCGCCCTTGACAGCTCTCCCAACCCAAGGGAGAAGTGTGCTTCATTTTTACTTGACATGGCCGACGACTTCATAGACGGCACACAAATGGGCCTCGCAATGCGAGGCCCTTCAGCTGATCGGTTGTTCCTAAGCTACCGCTGCGGAGGCGGGGTAGTCGAACCCGGCGCGGTGGTCGGCGGCACGGCTTCTGGATTGGTCTCCGCCCCTGGATTTGTGCTTATGCCGTTGTTGCGTCCCGTCGGCGGTGTAGTGGTAGTAGGCGAGGTGGTCGTCCCCGGCGCATTCGCCGTGCTGGGGGTGGCGCTTCCCGGCGCAGTCTCGCGGGAAGTGGTGGTACGAGGTGTGGTAGTCGTGGTTCCCGGATTCGTCGTTGTAGTACTCGGGCCGGACGGGGTGGTCGTCGTGGTGCCCGGGTTTTCCGGCGAAGTGGTGCCCGCACCTGTCTGAGGACTCGCCGGAGTTCCCGTCTGCCCTGTGGTTGCCGATCCGTTGCTACCGGACTGGGTTGTAGGAGCAATTGTGCCGCTCTGAGCCCCGTTGCTCCCAGCCGCAGCGCCGGTCTGCCCGCCCCCCACGCTCGCAGACCCTGTGCCGGCAGCCTGGGGAATGATATTCGCGGCCAGTAATGCTTCGGTCGCATATGGGTCCTCGAGAGAAGAGGTGGGAGACGTCGGAACTGCTTGCTTGCAATGATCGGCAACGGGCGTTACGCTCGCGACCTGGAACACCTGTCGCGCGCCAGAGCCCGTCGCTCCCGGCATTCCCTGGTCCACTGCACCGGATGCCGTTCCAGTGGCCGCCGCTGCGTTACCGGGAGAATTGATGCCCCCTGACCCATTCGAAGTAGTAGCGCTGCTCGTTGAGGCACTACCGGCTTGTCCGGTGACCTGAATTTCCTGCCCGATGTGCGTGCGCAGCTGGTCGAAATTGCCGGCCAACGCGTACACCACACCGGTGGTTGCCGTCAAAGTGTAGTTAGCACTGGCGGCTGAACCGCTCAGACAACCGGTAAGTGAATTGCCATTCGCGCTATTTCCAGAAACACTGGCCCCGGCCTGTTCAGGGGCGGCGCCGGTACTATTCGAACCAATTCCCCCGCCCCCCGTCGTGGCACTGGGGGCACGGGGATTTGCCGGTTGGTTCGAGGATCCATACGCCGGTTGTGAGCCGGTGCTCGTCTGTGCTCCGGTCGCACTCTGCCCTCCTGGGGTAGAACCCGCCTGTGGATTGGAGGGATTGGTTGAGGTCGTGCTCTGGGTGCTAGTGGTGGTTGTCTGTGAATTGCCCGTTTGGGTGGTAGGGCTGGAAGATGTTGTGGTCTGGCCTGTGTTGGCCGTCGGGCCTGTATTGTTGGGCGACGATGTACTTTGGGCCAGTACCCAGGTCGCGCACAACAGAACAACCGACAACAGTGTTGTCCGTGCTTTCATAATGTAGAGCCTCCGAGGGTGACGATTACTATCGGGTGACCGTTTAAGTGTCAGACTGGGCGGCCGCCGCGTGTATCGGTTGGACTCCTTATTAAGACGAAGGTTTTCGCGTAGCGGACAAGCTACTGAGAACGCGTGTGTTACGGTGAAGAGAACGGGTTTGCGCTACCATAATCGGGTGCAACGATCCCGCAACGTGGGCCTAGCCCGCGCCTTATCAAAGCTCGGGTACTCTTCTCGATCTGAAGCGACAGAATTAATTCGAGCAGGACGTGTTGCCCTGAATGGCAGACCTCAGCGCAATCCCGAATACCCAGTCAACTTAGCGCAGGACAAAATCAGCGTGCATGGGCGGCCGGTTGCTCGCCGAAAAAAGATCTACTTACTCTTAAACAAGCCCCGGGGAGTGGTTACGACGGCCTCAGACGAACAAGGCCGTCGGACGATTTACGAGTTCGTGGACCAAAAGTATCCCTGGCTGGCTCCGGTGGGGCGTTTGGACAAGGCGAGCGAAGGCCTGCTCCTAGTGACCAACGACTCGGAATGGGCGGCACGGATTCTGGATCCAGAGAACCATCTCGACAAGATCTATCACGTGCGCATCGATGCACATGCCGATGACGCTCTGATCGCTTCCCTTATAGCTGGAGTCAGGAGCGACGGCGAGTTGCTGCGGGCCAAGAATGCACGTGTGCTTCGCGGAGGTAAGCGGCGCGCCTGGCTGGAAATCGTTCTCGATGAAGGCAAGAACCGCCATATCCGGCGCATATTCGAGCAGGGTGGTATCCGGGTCCTCCGTCTGCTGCGTATCGCGATCGGCCCTTTACAGCTGGGTGATCTGGCTAAGGGAAGCACTCGACCGCTGACCCAGGCAGAGAAGAAATCTCTGGACGACGCTCTCGTGTCCCGAACGAAAGCCTTCAGGGCGAAAAGGTCGCCAAGTAACGTTCGCCAGGGCGAAACCGGTTCCGGATCAGCTCGTTAAGGAATCCTTTCCCTTGTCACTTCCGACCGCGCGCTTTCGTTTCCGCGCAAGTCAATGGCCGAAACCGAATACTCGTATAGGTTTCCTCTCACCACATCGGTATCGCGGAAGCTAGGGGACTTGACCGGCTGGGTGTTCAGCTTGACCCAATCTGCGCTTCCTTGTCGGCGGTAAGCGTTATATCCGGCCAAGTCGGGCTCGGTATTGGGCGCCCAGGCGAGGTCAATGAAGGGTAGTTGTCCCTCGCCAGAGGCCACCGCCTGCAAGCCATTGGGCGCTGCAGGTGGGAAGATGTCGATGACAGCGACTTGAATAGGAGCAGAATCGTCACCCTCGACCTGAAACACAGAGTTACGCATGAGGTTACTGACGATCGTAATCCAGTAGTCGTAGGTTTTTTGCCAATCCGCCCCGTTGTCCAAGAAGCTCGGCTGTGCTGCTGCGACCAGATTCATCGAAAGTTCACCGGCTACGGCTATCGCCTGGGTGGAATGATCTCGGCGGTACAGTCGGTATGTGTAACTCACGCCTGGGGGTTCGATCTCGGGTAGCACGACAGTCCAGGTCAGAACTACGCCCTCAGCGGTGACCGATGCACTTAAGTCGGAGGGCGGCGGCAAGGTGGGTACGAGCGGGATCTGAACCTGATTGGACAAGCCGGCGAAGCGCAAGTCGCCATTTTGCGTTTCGACTGCATACGTGACAAAGCCGGTAGGATCGAGTTCGGCAAATTTTGGCGACAGGAGATCGCTATAGGCAGCTTCAATTGGTCGCGTGGCATTCTTGTCCTTGTTCTTAGAATTCGGTGCTTGTGGTTTCGGCGGCGGGAGGTCGGAGGGCTCGATGGTGCCGATCTGATCGCAGTGGTTCACAGCCAGTTCCAGACTACGGCAGACCAGCGTGGGGCCAAGGTGACGAAGCCTTGTGCTGTCCGTAGTTTTGCTGGGAACTGTCCAGACCAGGCTCACTCGATTGGACTTACGGCTAGCACGGAGATCTGTTACTGGCTTGGGTAATTCGAGCGAAGGAGGCAATGGAGGGCGCGGTGTGCCACAGGCCGACAGCACGGTCAGCAGCATCGCAAGCAAACCTCCACGTGAAAGCGTGCGTGCGGAAGGACTCATGCGAGCGGAAATAAAAGGTTAACATGATCATGCCCGAGCTCTTGCTTTCCCGTAATGCTCGCCAAGTAGTTAGGCCATCAATTCTCTTACTGCGTCACGAAAGACTGTGCTATGGCGATCTACGTCCTCTGGTTCGGTGGCCGCCGACATGAGTGCCATATTGTGAAAAGGCGTCAACAGGATGCCGCGGTTCATGGCGTAAAGATGCATGCCCGTTCGCAACTGGAAGTCCATAGCGGCGTGAGCCTCACTGCCGATACCCGGCTGCTGGGCGGTGAAAAGATATTCCGCGCCGCAGCCCAGGCGGGTGACATTCCAGGGTATGGCGAAATCGACAATTGCCTTCCGAACCCCGGCACTCCAGCGCTCTGCCAGGAGAATGATGCGCAGGAAGGCTTCTTCGGTCAGCACCTTCTGTAACGAGGCGCGCATGGCGGCAAGCGAGAGAGCGTTGCCGGCGAGCGTGCCGCCGATTCCACCCGTATCGCAATCCTCAACCGCAATGCGCTCAGAGATGTTTTTAGCAACCTGTTCGGTGAATCCGTAAGCCGCGCCGGGAATGCCTCCGCCGATCGCTTGCCAAAGACCAGCAAGTCAGGCGCGAGATTTTCCGCACCTGTAAACCCGCCCGGCCCGGCGCAAATAGTATGCGTCTCATCGATAATGAGGAGCGTGCCGTACTTGCGGGTAAGCGCGCGCAAAGCGGTATGGAATCCCGGGGCGGGATGGACGATGCCAACATTGGTCAGCGCCGGTTCGGCCAGC
>JAFATF010000385.1 GCA_019244045.1 Acidobacteriota bacterium | reverse complement strand
GGTACTAGGTTAGGTGCGGTGTACAGGCCGTCGCTATTGGTCTTTGTCTCTCGGGTGACGCCTGTAGCCGTATTCTTGATCACCACATCGGCATCAGCAATGACTCTGCCCGTGCTATCGGAGACTGTTCCTGAAATTGTCCCGCCTGCAACTTGGCCATAGCCTCGGGAGACGGCTCCGAGACCGGTAATCACCAGTAGAACGATGGCTGTGGAAATGACTTTCCCTATGGCGGACATAGGCACGGACCAACTCTTTCTGAAGCGACACATCGAGGCCAACAAGTCGGATGAATTCCCAACAAGTGCGCCGAGACAATAAGCCGCCTTATAAAGGCCTCGTACTGCCGCCCCTAGGACTAGTGGAATGAAAAGCAGATGGACAATGTGCCGCGAACATTAACATGCAATTAACAGCAAGTGAATTTTTTTTCAGAAAACATTTGTTTACTGTGTAGATACGCGGGTAACGACCATATCCAGAGTGCTCAAAATTCTACGGATTCTGCCGGCTGAGGATTCATAGCTGTCTCGAGTTGGTCGAGGCGATCGGCAGTGATGAAATGTGCTTGAGAGCAGGGTCGATTCTCTGCCACAGAATGGGTACTCGAGGACTAGCGCGCCAAAGGCAAGTTCAACCATTGGTACGAGGCGGGGCGGATCGGTGAGGAGCAGGATCGGACTTCCCGTGCTGTACAGGGTACAGGTGTGAAGGAACTGTGTATCTCAGGGCCAGCCTGGAAACTCCGTTTGGTGAACGGTAAAAAACGTGTAGACCTAGGTTAGCTGCCTTGAGCAACTCCCAATTTGACAGATAGAAAGTAGTGAAGGGTAGCATGAAGAGGGATCAGAGTCGGGGCCTCAATCTCGTGGGTGGCCGTGAGCGCGAAGGCTGCGGCGGCCCGGCTCGTGCGTCGACGCCGATCAGGCGAGACCCGCTTGATTTAAGTTTCTGATTCGATTCATACTCCACTTTCGTGGCAGGGTCTCAATATGCGCATTCTGCTGGTAGAGGACGAAGCCAAGGTGTCTAGCTTTATAGCTCGGGGTCTTGCTGCCGAACGTTTTGCGGTCGACGTCAGCAACGATGGCACGGCCGGCTTCGACCTTGCGAGCACGTACCACTACGATCTTCTAATTCTCGATCTGATGCTGCCCGGCATGAATGGAACAGAGCTGCTGCAGCGGATTCGCCGGACTAACTCCACAGTTCCGGTTTTAATTCTCACCGCGCGTGATGCGGTAGCCGACAAAGTAGGAAATTTCGATGCCGGCGCGGACGACTACCTTACCAAGCCTTTTGCATTTGCAGAATTGCTCGCGCGAGTCAAAGCACTCCTACGCCGCGGACCGGTTAGTCGGAGCAGCGTCGTTCGGGTGGAGGATCTCGAACTCGACCGATTGTCGCAACAGGTAAGGCGTGCGGGAAAACGCATTGACCTCACCTCCAAAGAGTATTCTTTACTCGAGTACTTGATGTCGAATGCGGGACGCGTGCTCTCGCGCACCATGATCATCGAACATGTCTGGGATCAAAGCTTTGACGGAATCACCAACATTGTTGACGTATACGTGCGCCATCTGCGAAATAAGGTTGACGATGCGCACGATCGCAAGTTGATAAAAACGGTTCGGGGGATGGGCTACACGATCAGCAGCGGGGCCCAGCCATGAATCTCCACTCCATGCGATTTCGCCTGACCGCGTGGTATGCGGTGCTGCTGGCGGGCGCTCTTGTGTTGCTCGGGTTTTCCGTCTACATCGGATTGGAACACTATCTCAGCGGCAGCGCCCTTCGGACCTTGGCCGAGCAATCCCATTCGATTGGCAGTGAGCTGCTGGTCAATTTGCCGGAGAAAGGGCCACACTGGCTTGCCGAGGAAATCGAAGAGGCCTATGCACCGGAGGCTAACGGCAATTTTATTCGGGTCAGCAGGTCCGATGGGACCCCAGTCTACGTTTCAGGTCAGCCTAAGGATAACAGCTTCGATCCTTTGCTAGTCCCCGTTTTCTGGAGTCCCTCCACGGCAGAGTCTTCGAAGAAAGTCCGAATACCGGGCGGAGTTCTACTCGTCGAGAGTCTCGCCTTTATCAATCCCGATGGCAGCCGTTACATCGTCGAGAATGGAACCTCGTACGCCGACATTCAAAAGGTTCTGAATGGACTACTGCGTTTGGTGGCGCTGTACTTGCCCTTTGTCGTGTCGCTGGCCGGTCTCGGCGGTTATTGGCTGATGCGTCGCTCACTCCGTCCCGTGGACGAGATCACTCGCCGAGCGGAGGGCATAACTTCAAGCAATCTCAGTGAACGGCTTCCGGTCATAAAAACTGGAGACGAGCTGGAGCGCCTTTCCATCGCGCTAAACCGCATGATCGCTCGGCTCGAGGACGCCTTCCAACATATCCACCGCTTCTCAGCCGACGCTTCTCACGAATTGCGAACACCGCTGACCATCTTACAACTCGAGTTAGAAGAAATAGCTCAGCACAGAGAACTGCCCCCGGCTACCGCGGACCAGATCGGAAGTGCTTTGGAAGAAACCCAGCGCCTATCGCGAATCATCGAGAACCTGATGGCCATCGCACGGCTAGATGCCGGCGAAGTTAAAATGGACAAAGTGCTTCTCAATTTGGGGGATTTGGCGACCTCCACAGCCGAGCAGATGAAATTGCTCGCCGAAGAAAAATCGCTAAACCTAAACTGTAGAATTTATTCCTCCGTTCGCGTTCTCGGCGACCACTCTCGTCTTAAGCAGGTGATCGTTAATCTCATCGACAATGCTATCAAGTACACTCCCGAGGGCGGGGCCATCGAAGTGACGGTGCGGTCAAGCGACGGAAAGGGGGTTTTGGAAGTGAACGACAACGGCTTGGGGATCTCACCCGAGGTTATGCCGCATGTTTTCGAGCGCTTTTATCGCGCTGACAAAGCGCGCTCGCGCGATTCCGGGGGAGCCGGGCTGGGACTTGCGATCGTTAAAGCTATTTGCAGCGCACACGGAGCCGAGGTCCAGGTGGCCAGCCAAGAAGGGGAAGGCAGTCGATTCCGGGTGGAACTCCCGCTGGCCCAGGGTTCTATATATCCCAGCTGCGGGGGCATCTCGACTTGGTCGGGTGTGTCGGGTAACACTGGTTAGCAAAACGCTGAC
The DNA here is from genome assembly GCA_019244045.1 of Acidobacteriota bacterium. Lineage (GTDB taxonomy): Bacteria > Acidobacteriota > Terriglobia > Terriglobales > Acidobacteriaceae > Gp1-AA122. Next base: position 5,378 of record JAFATF010000385.1, on the reverse strand, counting down.
ATCTGAAGAGCGAGCCCGGCAGTCTGAACGAAGTTTTATTTTTCTTTCATTCGCCCTTCATCTGCGGCCGACACCATAGTAGTTGCGACATGACCAGGAAGCACTGCCTTTGGTGGCTGTTCTTCGCTCTCAGCATTGCCTCTGCCCAAACCACCGCAAACGCCGACCGCTGGGTGGTGGTGCTGGCCGGTCATCTTTTCGACGGCAAATCCGACAGGCTGCTGACCAGTCAAGCGATCGTCATCAAGGAGGACAAGATCGTTGAGGTCGGAGCGGCCGGGCAGCTGAAGGTTCCACCCGGCGCAAAGGTACTCGACTTAAGTAATGCCACCGTATTGCCAGGACTCATCGATGCGCACACGCATGTCTTTGAAAACGGCCCCGATCTCGAACTGCAAACTCTCCGCTACTCGTGGCAATACCGCACCCTCACAGCCCTGGCGAATGCCCAGAAAGATCTCATGGCGGGATTCACGACCTTACGGGACCTCAAGACCGTAGGTGCCATGTACAGCGATGTGGACTTGCGCGATGCTATTAACCGCGGTGTGGTCAGCGGTCCGCGAATGCAGGTGGCGACGCGGGGCATACAAGCCACCGGCGGCTTTATTTTAAAAGGCTATTCTCCTGAGGTACCTATCCCCATGGCTCTCGCCGTCGCCGATTCGCCCTGGAGTGCCCGCCAAGCGGTTAGAGATCAGGTAGCGCATGGTGCCGACCTGATCAAAGTGTATGCATCATACGACTTCAGCTTCAACCGCGACGGCAGCATGGCGAATCCGCCAACTTTTACGCGAGAAGAAGTGGAAGCCATTGTGGACGAAGCTCACAAAAAAGGCCGGAAGGTATCTTGCCATGCTTTCGGGGGAGAGGGACTGGATTATTGTATTCAGGCAGGAGTCCAGTCCATTGAACACGGTGTCGATCTCACCGATAGTGAAATCAGGGCGATGATTCAAAAGGGTATTTACTTGGTTCCAACACTCTATCATTACCAGCTGGATAGACAACACGATGAAAAGAAATATGCTGGTCACAGCGTAGCGGAGATGTCGGAGCCGAGTTTTCGGCGCGCCCTAAGAGCCGGAGTCAGAATCGCTTTTGGGTCAGGCGTGGGTCCCTTCCCCCATGGTTCACAAACCAAGGAATTCGCGTACATGGTTCAGTTTGGAATGACCCCCGCACAGGCGCTGCACGCGGCCACAACCGAAGCCGCCGAACTTATGGGTTGGCAAGATCAAATCGGCTCCATTGAGCCCGGAAAGTTTGCCGATCTGATTGCGGTATCGGGTGATCCGCTGACGGTTGTAACCGAGCTCGAACGAGTCAAGTTCGTAATGAAAGGCGGGCAAGTATTCAAAGACGAGTGGCATCAAATTGTGCACTAGGAACGGAATGAGAAGGCGCGAGTTCTTACAAAGTTCGATCGCTGCCGGTGCCGGAATTCGACACCTGAGGAACTCGGATGCCGGTGCCGCGGAGTCTCGCCCAGCTCAGTCCTGTTCGTTGCCGTTTCCGAAGACTCCCGGCTTGACGCAGTACGTGGCGGATTTTGTGGTTCGAACCCAACTTGCAGATATTCCGTCTGCGGTCATTGAAATTGGAAAGAAATCTCTGCTGGATGGAATGGGTTTGGCTCTGGCCGGTTCGAAGCTCCCCACGGCTGACATTTTGCAGAGTTACATGCATTTGCTCGGTTTCAATGGCACCTTGACAACCGGAGCGAGTGTGGTCGGCACCTCGAGTAAGCTGCCCCCAAGGTTTGCTGCGTTTGCTAACGGTGTAGCCATCCATGTCGAGGATTTTGACGATACGCAACTCGCCGCTGCCAAGGACCGGGTATATGGATTACTTACCCACCCGACTGTGCCTGTTTTGCCAGCGGCGTTTTCCATCGCGGAGACAATTCAAAAAAGTGGAAAAGACCTTATGCTGGCCTATCACTTGGGTGTTGAGGTGGAAACCAAGATCGCCGAGGCCATCTCTCCCCGACACTACGAGGATGGTTTTCACTCGACCGGCACCTGCGGCGTCTTTGGCGGCACAGCAGCGTGTGCGAAATTGCGCGGCTTTGATCGTGCCAGTGTGGAACGTGCGTTTGCGGTCGCCGCAAGCCAAGCTAGTGGCCTGCGCGAGAACTTTGGAACAATGATGAAACCGTTCCATGCCGGTCATGCCGCGGAGATTGGCGTCCTTTCCACCGACTTGGTCAAATTGGGTTGGAGCGGTGCCCCGGGTATCTTGGAGGCGTCCCGGGGATTCTTTCACGCTTTCGGCGGTACCTACGATCCGGCAGCGATTATGGACAAACTTGGCAAGCCTTGGACGTTTGCCTCCCCGGGAGTATCGATTAAACCCTTTCCTTCCGGCTCACTGACGCACCCCGGGATGACAGAATTGTTACGCTTGATCCGGACCGAACACATCCAGGCCGCCGATGTCGAGCAGGTGGAGGTTGGTACCAATCACAACCTGCCTAATGCTTTGATCCATCATCATCCCAAAGATGCGCTGCAAGCCAAGTTCAGCATGGAATTTTGCCTGGCCATCCTGCTCCTGGACGGCAAAGCTGGATTGACACAGTTCACCGATGCCGTCGTAAACCGTCCCGACGTGCAGGAAATGATTGCCCGTGTTCGCTTCTATGTCGATCCAGAAGCAGAAGCTACCGGCTTCGACAAGATGACCACGATCATCAAAGTTCATTTAAAGAATGGTCGGATAATCAATGGACGGGCCGACTTCGGCAAGGGAAGTCCGGCCAACCCTATGACGTATGAGGAGGTGGCGGAGAAGTTCTACGGCTGCGCAGATTTTGCCGACTGGCCCAACGATAAAGCAAAGCAGATCGTAGAACTGGTGCGCAAACTGGAATCCGAGCCGGACATGCACAGGCTGTCTGCTCTCTGTACCAGGTAATCAGCAGGCAATAAGCGAGGGATTTTTGAAACGCTACAACATTGCGGTAATTGAAGGCGACGGAATCGGACGCGAGGTTGTTCCCGAAGGCATGCGCGTCATAGAAGCGGCAGGACGCCTCTTTGATATCGCCCTGTCCTGGCAGCACTTTGACTGGAGCTGCGATCGATATCTCAAGACTGGTCGCATGATGCCCGACGGCGGTCTCGATCAGCTAAGGTCCTTTGATGCCATTTATCTGGGCGCGATCGGTAGCCCTCGTGTTCCCGATCACGTCTCTTTATGGGGTTTGCTGATTCCGATCCGTCGCGGATTCCAGCAATATGTGAACCTCAGGCCTTGCAAGCTCTTGCCGGGCATTACAACGCCACTTAAAGATTTCCCGCCAGGAGAAATAGACTTCTGCATTGTTCGCGAGAATAACGAAGGCGAGTATTCCGAAGCCGGTGGCCGAATGTTCCGCAATACGAACGCCGAAGTTGTCATTCAAGAAACGGTTTTTACCAGGATGGGATGCGACCGCGTGATGCGCTTCGCCTTTCAACTGGCAGCGAAGCGAAGGCAGCATGTTACCTCCGCGACCAAGTCGAATGGCCTAGTTTTCACCATGCCTTTTTGGGACGAACGCTTTGCCGCGATCCGCCAGGAATATCCACACATCAAAACTGACCAGTACCACATCGACATCCTGACGGCTCATTTCGTCAGGCACCCCGACTGGTTCGATGTCGTAGTCGCATCTAATCTCTTCGGCGACATCTTGTCGGACTTGGGTGCCGGGGTTGTAGGCTCGATGGGGGTTGCACCTTCCGCGAATCTAAATCCCGAGCGAGACTATCCCTCCATGTTCGAGCCGGTACATGGATCGGCTCCCGATATCGCGGGCCAACAAATTGCAAACCCCTTGGCACAGATTTGGTCAGGTGCCATGATGCTCCGGCACTTGGGAGAGGCCGAGGCTGCCGACAGCATTGAGAGGGCAATTACAGAGGTGCTGGTGAGGTCCGACGTCAGGACCCCCGACATCGGCGGAGCAGCCAAAACCAGAGATCTCGGTGAAGCTGTCGCGAGCGCGCTCACTGCAACAGTAACAGCGAGAAAGGCGTAAAGCCGGAGCAGGCGCATCGCTGAATCATTTTAAATCACTTTGCTGTTCCTTTCTCTACGTTTATAGTCCCTTCCGCCTCGGAGTTGCCGGCACTGGCTGCTGAGGCGAGAACTGCTCACGACCGATCAGTCTCAGGCACTGCTCCTTCTACGCTGTATGCGCAGCACTCATAGGCCAATTCGACTTGAGTTACAGGATGGTCCCGCCTTGGTTGGTTGCAATGAGAGTTTGCGAGATTGGATCTTCGAGTTCAGTGTACCTTTCTAAACAGGCGAGGGACTGCGGCTGTCGAGCGCAACTTGCTGACTGCAGCAGTCTCTCGATACAGGGCTGTGAACAAAGCTCTACGCTATCTGTCGGACGGTGCCTAGGCAGGAACGTAGATGAGATATACTGGGGATGCTTAACCGAGTTTAATTTGGTCACGTCACGACCGCATATCCTGACCACTCAAAAGTTGGCTAACCTTCTTTACGTAGGAGTTCACCATGTCCGCACGGAACGGAGATAAGTCCCGATTTAACCGGGAACGGAAACAGAAGATCGCTCGGCGAAAGCGCACCCACGAATTGCTGGAGCGCGCAGCAAAAGCAAGTAAGTCAGCGAACACTCCTGTCGGCGCCCAGCCACGAGCGGCGTCGGCATGATTACCCTGCTACTTACGCGGTTATTGCTCTCCCTCCCCGTTCCCGGTGTAGTCAAGAACAACGAGTGCTGCTGGTCGCCACTTGCCGGGCGCAACGCGAGTTGCGCAGCGAGATGATGAGAAAGCTCGGCGTCGACGTCGATTAAGCCGCCATCGCGGAAGACGGCCGGTGGTGGAAAACAGGCTTTTATGAGGTCGTGATCATATGGAAAAGCAATATGGAAAATGGCCGAATCCAGCGCGACAAATTCTGCCACGGGGTAGGGAACCGGAGAACCCGGTACCGATTGGCGTTCCTGCTCGTCCAGCCCTATTATCTTGCGGACTTGGCCATTGCGCACGATGAGGCGGTGCACAACGCCGGCCACCCTGCGTTCGACGACTTGGTCGTGACGTCTCGACCCAACACTGGTGGACCACTCGGAACCTTCTTGGGCAATCCCCGCAATCCGTTTCACGTTTTTGCCCGAACCGAAGCCATGCGTGTAGCACCCGCGCGCCCCGCGAGACTCCGAAGGATGTTCATCGACGAACCTCGACTCAACCAGCCTGGATGCTTTATTAGGAGAGGAATGGTATGAAAAATCTTTACGTTGGAAATCTGCCGCACAGCACAACGGAAACGGAGCTGCGCAGTATGTTCGAGGCACATGGCGCAGTGGAAAAGGTTACCATTGTGACCGATCGTGATACGGGGCGATCCCG
>JAFATF010000289.1 GCA_019244045.1 Acidobacteriota bacterium | reverse complement strand
AGCTTCCATTACGGTTTCCCCTTTTTCCCGAACGTCAATAGCTCGTCGACCCGCATCCTAGCCGCATCCCGCAAGGAGTGATCGGCTCCTGGGTGCAGCCGTGTGCTCACCATCGAAGATGCAATGGCACCAGAGTCTAATTTGCTTGCCCAGGCGGGGGAATTCTCGCGCTTGTGCAGCTCCGGAGAGCGACCGATCTGACCGTTACTGCAGAGTCCGATGCTACCTCTTAGGTTCCTCGGATCCAAAAGCTGGCCTGTTCGTATGAGCGGACATACGTGATCCGGCAGGCTGGCACGCTGGTACGTGGCGCTCCACTATAGTTCGAGGCGAGAATTAAATGGGTGCAGTCGGTACGTCACTGGTAGCACTCGTAGTCATCCTGGGCGGAGGCTTTGTTGGCATGTGGCTCCGGCAAGCGCTGCCGGAGCGCCACCTGGTCGATGAGACCAAAGACGTTGTCAGAGTAGGAAGTGGTTTGATCGGGACCATCTCGGCGCTAGTGCTTGGTCTTTTGATCGCCGCGGCGAACGGCTCGTATGGCACTCAGAGTGGTCATGTTCAGCACATGACCGCGGACATCATATTCCTCGATCAGCTTTTGGCGCAATACGGGCCGGAAGCAAAGCCAGCGCGCGAGGAACTCCGCCAGGCGATTGACCCGTTGGTGAAGCGGATTTGGAGAGAGAGCCGGTCCGGTACTGCAAACCGGCAGTCTTTCGAGGCCGCCGGACCCGGCCAGGACGTGGCGGCAATAATATTGCAGCTCGAGCCTCGGAACGAGGCTCAGCGGATAATCAAGGATCGAGTGGTACAGACGACTGCTGATTGGGCGCAAACACGTCTGCTGCTGTTCGAGCAATCCGGTAGTTCACTTCCACTACCATTCCTTGTGGTCCTTGTCTTCTGGCTCGCCATGATATTTCTAAGCCTCGGGATGTTCGCGCGTCCGAATCCGATCCTGATTGGTGCCTTGATCATCTGCGCCGTTTCAGCATCGGGGGCGCTCTTCCTGGTGCTTGAGCTGAGCCATCCCTTCACCGGATTAATGCAGATTTCCAGTGCCCCCTTGCGTAATGCGCTCGCACCATTATGACCGGCCCGACGAGGGCCGCCGGTAGGTGACGCGATCTAGCACGAATCACAAACGCGTCCGAGGACCGCATTTACGCCGCACCAAAGTCCATCGCGCTTTGCTCGATGTCATGCCGCCGTGGGTTGGGTTTGGGTAAGCCCTTGTTGCGCAGCGGCGACCTCTGTCGGTCCGCGTTCGCCGGCGACCTGTACGGTCGGGAAGGCGAATTTGATGCGGTTCTCATCGAACGCCTTCTTGATCATGGCCAGAGCCTTGCGCCGGATCACAAATTGCTCACCGGGCACCGTCATCATCTTGGTCCGGATCTGGACGGCGAAATCGCCAAATTGTTCAATTCCTTGCATTTTCAGCGGCTTGATAATCAGGGGCGCGTATTCGGGGTTTTGCGCTAGCTGTTGTCCAATCTGCTTGATCAGCTTTCTCGCCCGTTCGACGTCGCTGTCGTAGGTCACGCCAATGGTCATCTTGTCGATGACCCAATCGCGGCTTTGGTTCTGTACTGCACCTAAAAGGCCAAAGGGTACGGTGTAAATCGGACCGCGGTGGTGGCGCAGCTTAATCGAACGAATGATAAAGCCTTCGACCGTACCCTTGTAATTGCCGCTCTGAATGTATTCTCCCACGCGGAATGCATCGTCAACCAGATAGAACATGCCGGCAATTACGTCCCGCACAAACGTCTGGGCGCCAAAGCCGATGGCAACACCGACAACGCTGGCACCTGCGATCAACGGACCGATCTCAACGCCCATCGCCGCCAGCGCCATCATCACTGCAACCGCGATCACGACCACAAACAGGACGTTGCGAAAAATCGGCAGGAGGGTGCGGGTTCGCGCTCGCCGCCTCGCCTCGTCTGTGTTGGGTTGGCCGAGATCCCCGGCCTCGGTCAATTTGCTATCAATTGCTGCGCTGGCTGTATGCCACACGACGTCAGCGATCAGCAGGATGATGACCGCGCTTAAGGCGCCGTGAACGAGCCGGGCTAGCAGCGTGTCTTGGCTAGTCAGGTGGATCAGGTCGATGCCCCAGCCCCAGGCCAGCACCGCCGCTCCGCCAATAATCAGCAATGCCCGCAGCCCGCGCTCCAGGCCGATGGTAACGACGTTGTGCGAACTCGTTGCCGGCTGGAGCGAGCCAGGTGGCCGTAATAGGTTCTCGATCGCGCGGTCAAGCCCGGCATTGGCCAGCGGCAGGACCATCATGATCAGAAGCAGCCAAAAGCTCGGCATCGCCCGCAGCACCCAGAGGATCCACAACAGGACGATCGCGACTGACAACAAAGTGTTACGCGTGGTGTCGCCCAGCCGTCGGTTGTCGGCTGCGGCCTCGGTGCTGGCGATCGCCGCCACAGGCCGGCGCCATACGGCTTCCAGCGCCATGGCGAGTAGGCCAAGGCCGAGGGTATAAGCAATCAATTGACGCGCCTCCAGTGAGTACTCGAGGGTTTGTGCAAGCCCCACCAAAACGTAGCCGAAGGCGAACCAGGCGACGAACACCGTCACTCTGATAAACCAGAATCGGGCGGCGGCCTCGTCCATTGGAATAACGCGGAAACGCGCGGCGTTGGGCGATAGCATCAGACGACCGACAATCATTACCGCGCGAATGGCAAGAATCGCGATCAGATATCCCGATACGATTTCTCGTAAGAGCGGCGGCCAACCGAATGCGAGAAAAGCGCCGATGCTGCCGACAGCAAATGCGACCAGCCGGCCAACGGCCAGGGCGAGGCGCGCTGCCAAGGCATATAAACGGTCGTTGACGGTCTCCATCGGGCACCGCTCTATTCGGCCGGTAGGCCCCTGTGTAGCCCTCCGGAACAGCCACTCGGTGCTTATCCCTGACACCAGAAAGCCAAGAACCAGCAGAAACATCTTGATTCTGCCGCTTGTTCCAAGATCCGCGGACACCATGCCAGTCGCCCGCTCGAATTGGTTCGGGAGATCAGGCAGCGTAACGAGCAGGGCGATAAGATGTTCGCGGATTGCAGTGAGCCGGGCGCTCCAATAAGACGAGATCGGGGCTTCCTGGGTCTCTTCTGCCCCCTTGGGTGCGGATTTTACCTGCTCATCGAGCGATTTTTGCACACGAGGGTCCGCAAGCAGCAGTAATAGCTGCTGGACTTTCGCTGCTGTTGTGTCTGCTTCGCCGGCCGTCCCCGGATTCACGACTGCCTGCCGCGCCGCAAAAACGCCGCACGGCGGCATCATTGTGAAAATGCTGACGGCTAAGAGAATTCCGGCGAACCGATTTCCGGCCCTAATTGGCGGTATGGCTGTTGTAAGCATCTCTGTCTCTAATGGCCTTGCCGCTTCACATCCGCCCGCATCGACCGCTTGTTCTTGCGGCGCCCCACTGACCTGTTCGATATTGGGAAGCTGCGAGCCTTTCTCGAAGTAAAACCTCTCTTGGTAAATACGTGAACCATCTCGTGCCAGGCGGTATCTGGACAGAGCTGAAATACTGGTCGACTGACCGTCTTCGTTTCTTCGCATGGCTGGGCTTGCGTGACGCAATATCGGCCGCGACTTGCGCAGCGATGACCCACCCGCGAGTCAAGCTGTCGTATATGGTGAAGGAGCAGAATTGCTTCATTCGGCGGGTTCGCTAGCACCTTCAGATGATAGCCCTTGCCGCCGTCGAGGTGTCCGTGCCTCCTATGTCTCCAAACAGCCTTGCCCAAACTCAAGCGTCTTGCCTTGTATGCCGACGCGATTCCCGTCGCCCTGATTGAGTCTAGTACGGTCTGCGGACAACAACAGCGCCATTAGGTCCCACGCAACCTGCTCTGTATGCACCTCTGGCGCAAGTAACGGCGGGTCTGCGGTAGACGGGCGCCTTGCGGACAACGACGGCTCCGTTTGGTCCAGCGCACCCAGCCCGATACACACCATTAGCACAGACGACCGCACTAGCCTGATGAGGTGCAGCAAGGCCGCCAAGCACGATCACGACAACCGTTGCGAACTTCCACATGCGTTCCTCCTCGCGTTCAATGAGGGTGGTTGGCTTCGAAGTTCGGTAAAGCCCCTGCATTGGGCTTCCACCCGGGAGAATTCTGCTCTGAGACGAAAATCGCGCGCTATTCAGTTTCGGCGAAGAAAATAGGTTGGCAATTGGATCGTGGTTTTCCCGCTTAACGGGTCCGGGTGTTCGGCACTCTGGGATTGCTGCCCCGAACCATGTCTCCCTGATATCGGCCGAAATTCCCTCCTCTGAGTCTCACGGCCGCTGCTGCGGCTTGGAAAATCCCTGCTGCGATGAACAGGGAATTGGCGCGCGAGACCCGCAGAATGTCTGAGATTTGTCGGGCAGCGTTCTGGGCCAAACGCCAGAAACTCACGATGTTTCCCTGT
>JAFATF010000204.1 GCA_019244045.1 Acidobacteriota bacterium | reverse complement strand
TATGACCTCTCCTAAGGGCGCTTTGATCCATTCGCCGATCACTCCCTTTTCTCGGAAATAATCATATACCTGTTGCTTGGTCGTCCGTGCATAGACGGCGCGATCCTGCCGTTTTTGGTATAAGAGTTTCAGGCCGCTCTCGGTCGGTTTTGAGTATTGGTTCCTTATTTTGTCAACATTACGAGTGATGCCAATCCTGTATGGAGGCCCGCTACCCGTTCCCAAAACAAATAGCAGATGTGGATGATCATCGTAGTGATGGGTGACAGTTGGCTGCGAGTAGGCCCGATTCTCTGCGCGCAGAATACCATTTTGTATCTTTAGATTCGATATCTGCTCTGAGAGGTTTTGGATTTTGGCCAACTTGGCGGCCAGTTCCTGCCGAGTGATAGAGGCAGTGTCATCGATCGCAGCCTCAATTGTGGTCCAACGGTGATGGCAGGTTGGACATTGCCGACGACGGATCGTCGTCTTCAAAGAACGGCTATTTTTGACGGCGCTTTCTCGATTTCCACAGTTTGGGCATTCCATATACTTGGATCCCGTGGTGCCTGCGACAGAAAAGCTTATCCTAAAGCAGCCTCTTGCCAAACGCGTCACGATTAAAGAACGGGGAACGTCTCAGCTGTTTGACGCCCTGCGGGGGCGTCAAACAGGGAACTGACTTTAAGGAATTGGATTTTTGCTCAATACATGCCTGTGTTGAGAGCTTCAGGGAGGAAACGGCGGTATGGCACGAGGCGGGACGGTAGACATTGATCTTTCCAGTTTGACGGATGCGGAGTTGGAGGAGTTGTTGGCGAAGGTACAGACGGCGTTTGATGAGCGGGTACAAAGTAGAATGGCGGAGTTTCGCCGCATTGCCAGCCGAGCCGGATATGAGGTCAGTTTGAGTAAAATTTCTCAAATGATCGGACGGGGTAGAGGCCAGCGCAGCCTTAATCAAAGCACTGTTAGAAGTCAACGCCAGCCGGTATTGCCCAAATACCGTAACCCGGACAACCCGGCGGAAAATTGGTCAGGCAGGGGACACCGCCCCCGGTGGTTGGAGGCTCAGCTTGCAGCCGGGCGAAGGCTTGAAGATTTAGAAATTAAATCCTCACAGTAGCAGCCCACCGATGGTGGGGGATCGGCGGACTGCAACGGATTGCGAGTGTCCCGCACGGGAAAACCGGAGAGCAGGTCGTTGCACAGCCAAAAAACTGCCGGCGCGAGGTGGCGCCGGTTGTTTGTGAGAAGCAACAGCTTCGAGCATACAAAACTGAGCGTGTGATCCGTCGTAAGACACGGAAATTGTTGAGAGATTTCGCGGGTGTCGGGAACGCCTCGACCAACGGGCGGAGCCCCGTACAGTACCCGGTGTCGTAGTACGTACCGGGGAAGCCAATGGCAGAGGGGAAGCTCGTATTAACACCAGCGCTGGCACTGGGGTTATTCTTCATTTACCGCTACCGGTTTTTGACAATCGCCCAGTTTGCAAAAGCCTCGGGGTTGAGTGCACGCCATGTTGAGGCAGTTCTGCCTGCTTACGAAAGACAAGGGATTGTCGGCGCGTTTGGCAATGTCACCATTCCCGGACACGGGAAAACACCGAAGGTGTATTTTTTGAAACGCAAGGGGTACGAGCTCTTGCGGATGGAAAGCGGAATACCGGAGGAGTTGATTGGTTCCTACAGTGAAGTGCATCAAGAGGCCACATGGTCGCCGGTCATGTATCACCGGCTTAGGCTTCTGGATGTGCTGATTGCCCTTGAGATACAGGTACGGGAGCGGCCACATCTCTCACTTGTCAAAACCTTTGTGGAATATCGCCGGGTGAAGCGGGAAAACCGGATTGCCCGGGAAACAACTGATTTTGTCGGAGCGGAGGAGATCCCGGAGAACCGGATTATCCCGGACGGGGCATTTGTCATGGAGAATGTGGAGACAGGACGGCGTGCTCTGTTTTTTATTAGACCTGTTGCGAAAGTCGCTCTGACTGCGGGTTCCCGACCGCGCCGAATGTTGGAATGGAGGGCTTGACA
>JAFATF010000693.1 GCA_019244045.1 Acidobacteriota bacterium | reverse complement strand
TCCCGAGGTCTCCGTCTTCATTCTCGATGAGAACTTTGGAATGCAAGATCCCGGAGAGGCGGCGGAGAAGCTTCTGAACGACATCCGTGGGAACCAGTAACAAAGGGCGAGCGGCAAAGCGCTGGGAGGTACTTGGACCCGCTTGCTTGCATATGCAGGTTGAAAACGGCTTTCACTGGAGATGCGCCACATGGATGTATCGAACCCCTCCCATAAGCGGCGCTGGTCTATTGTCGGCCTGCTGTTTACCGCATCCCTAATCAACTATCTAGATCGCGCCGCCATTTCATTCGCCCTGCCGCTGATTTCGCGGGATTTTCAACTGACATCGACAACCAAGGGCATGCTCCTTTCCTCTTTTTTCTGGTCGTATGCACTCATGCAGGTTCCCATCGGCTGGTGCGTAGACCGCTTCAATTTGCGCTGGCTTTATGGGGGAGCGTTTGCCCTTTGGTCTCTGGCGCAAGGGCTTGCGGGTCTAGCGCACAAGCTTCAAGCTTTAATAGGATTCCGCGTTCTCCTCGGCATTGGAGAATCCATCTATCTCCCCGGAGGAAGCAAAATCGTCAGCGTGCTTTTTTCGCGCCAAGCGCGTGGTCTGCCATCGGGACTTTTCGACTTCGGCACTCGAACCGGGCTGGTACTGGAGGGAATCTTAGTCCCATGGCTCTTAATGCGTTATGGATGGCGTCGTACTTTCCTCCTGTTAGGTTTCGCGGCTCTCGTCTGGATCATTCCTTGGCTGTGGATTTACCCGCGACGCCTAGGGGTTGTGGACGCGCATCTACCCTCGCCAAGGTCGCCGGCGCCGCCTGTTGCTGGGAGCAGGATCTTCAACCGCAATTTGCTGGGGATCTGTCTCGGGTTCTTTTGTTTTGATTATTACTGGTATGTGCTGGTCACCTGGTTGCCCGACTACTTGGTGACAGTGCGCCACCTGAATATCGTACAGGCCGGTTTTTATGCTTCACTCGTGTTTTTCACCTTCGGGATTTCCGAACCCATTGGCGGATCCATCGCCGACACACTGATCCATCGCGGCTGGGACGAGGCGTCAACTCGAAAAGGAATTGTGAGCGTGGCTTTTGCCCTGGGTGTATTCCTGATTGCGGCCATGCACGTTGCGGATAACCGGATGGCCATTGGATTACTGATGGGAGCCTCCCTGGTCGGTCTTTCCACGGGCAACCTGCTGGCAATCCTTCAATCCTGTGCGCCGGCCGAACAAGTAGGGATATGGACAGGAGCGGAGAATTTTGCCGGTAATCTCGCAGGAATGATTGCACCCTTAGCTGTCGGCTTTTTGATCACCTGGCGCGGCTCATATCTTCCAGGTTTTGAGCTCGCCGCGATCGTTCTGCTTTTGGGAGTGCCAGCCTACTGCTTCGTGCTCACCGACTTAGAACCCCGATTGTCTGCGCGAAGGCCGCGAGCGAACTGCCCATAAGCGAGGTGCTGTCACGGCATCTGCGCGCCCTGGGTTTCGACGTAAACTGCGTATAGAGACTGACTCGCGGCCATAAACAACCTGTTCCTTTTCGTCCCACCGAAACAAAGGTTGGCACAGGTTTCGGGAAGATGGACCTTACCGATCAGTACACCGTCGGGGGCGAACACGTGCACCCCGTTGTATCCCTCCCCCGCCCAGCCGGCAGCGGACCAGACATTGCCGTCGACATCGCAACGAATGCCGTCCGATGATCCCGGCGACATATTTACAAAAAGGCGGCCATTCTTCAGCCGGACACCATCCACAACATCGTACACTCGAATAGGACGTGGGTCGCCGGGGTGCTTTGGTATTCCTGTATCCACGATATACAGCTTTTTCTCGTCGGGAGAGAAACATAGGCCATTGGGCCTATCCATGTCGCTGGCAACAACTGTGGCCCCGCCCGCTTTGGGGTCGAGCCGGTAAACGTTCGCGGGTAGCTCGAATGCAGCCTTATGCCCTTCGTAATTGGACATAATGCCGTAACCAGGATCGCTGAACCAGATGGCCCCGTCAGAGTGCACCGCCACGTCGTTCGGCGCATTGAGTCTCTTGCCTTCATAGTAATCAATCAACACGGTTATTGTGCCATCGTATTCGGTCCGCGTTATTCGGCGGGTGTCGTGTTCGCAGGTCAGCAGCCTACCTTGCCGATCTCGATAGTTCCCGTTGCTGTAATTCGAAGGGCTGCGAAAGACGCTGACTTCGCCACTCTCCTCGAGCCACCGCAGCATGCGGTTGTTCGGGATGTCGCTGACGAGGAGATAGCGCCCATCAGCAAACCAGACAGGCCCCTCCGCCCACCGCATGCCGGTGTACAAGCGCTCGACTGCAGCGTTACCAACTTTATATTTCGCGAACCGGGGATCAATTACTTCCACTGCCGGGTCAGGGTAGACGGTCAGGCTTTTAGCATCCCGTGCATTGGCCCATGCCCAAGGTTTCAGAGCCAGCGCCGTCGCGGCACCGGCGCTTATGTTCATAAATTTGCGTCTCTGCATTTCGAGTCTCCGTGCAGCAGGAAAACACAGCACGCGGCACCTTATCACGGGTCTTTCTCTAGTGGAATAAGCAATCGCCCTGCGGCTTATAACCGAATGAGGGCCGAGTTTGTGGTGCAAATACTCGCACATGAATTGGACAACTTCCGAACGCCGCATGATCACGGTATCGTGCTGGGGATAGGAGGGGCAGCTGAGGAAAAAAGTCGGCGGGCAATCTTCCTTGTTCACCGATGTTCAATCTTTGATTTATTCATCTGAACAGCAGAGGTGCCAGTGCAATCAGATTACGGCGCCATACAGGCCATGTGTGCGCTCCTTCAGTTTCGACACTCTGGAACTTGATCTTCTTCGACGCTAGCCAACTTATGAACTGGCGATTGCTCTTAATCAGATGGTCTTCTTTGCCGCACGCAATCCATAGCAATTTGATTTTTGCGGTCTGATTTTGCTCAACCTTAATAAATGATGCGGCGGAATCATCAAAAATCGCCGCGCTCATGGATGCGATCCAGGTAAACTGGTCCGGATGGTTGAGGCCGACATATAGGGATTCGGCGCCACCCATCGAAAGTCCTGCTAGAGCGCGGCTATTACTCTGCGGCTGCACCGGATAATCATGCTCGATCAGAGGTATTACTTCGTTCAGCAGTATGTCGGAAAAATGTTCAATGTTGGAGCGCCAAAGTTCGTCATGTTCGAGATGCCACCCCCTCTCCAGCAGTTTGGGTGCGCCATAGCCGAGGGGCATAACAACAATCATGGGCTTGGCTTTACCTTGCGCGATGAGGTTATCAAGAATAAAGTTCGCACGCCCCATCACGATCCAGGCATCGGCCATGTCACTGTAACCGTGGAGGAGATACAGCACTGGGTAGCGCGTTGCACTCCGATTGTCAGCCTTTGGAGGCATATAGATGAAGATGTCATTCTCGCGCGCAAGCAGCTTGGACTGGTAGAAGCGATGACAAATGCTGCCATGGGGTACGTCTGTCATTTCCCACGCCTCTGCTGGAGATCCCGGTACGGTAAATATTCCGCCCTGCTCGAATAGATTGGGCACAAACTCACGTACTCCCGGGTCGATAATCTCCAGTCCATCGACCGAAATTCTGTAACTGTAGACATCTGGAGGCAGCGGCGCGCTCGTAACCGACCACAAACCGCTGGCCTCTTCGCTCATAGAGAGCGTACTTGTACCGGATACGCGCTCGAGATCAACGGCGGCTGATTTCGCAAACGGCGCATGCAGTCGGAAAGAGACGCTCCCATCTCCATGAATTTCAGGAGATTTGATGGATTGCGCTGTCGACATCGGTGCCCAGCATAACAGCGCAAGCAGCATGTGTTTGATGTATTTTGGTTTCGCAGTGAACATATTTATCTCCGCGTTCCAAGCACGATCCATGTCGAGCAATCCCCAAGGTGACTTGCGCCGCACTCTGCGTTTCAATGTTCACAAGCACTTTGGCCATTCGACTGGAGTATCGTGGATCTCTGGCCATCGCATGTAGCACACTGTGGCAGGCGCTGGCGAGGACGGCGGTGCCAATGGTGGCCGATTCGACCGCTAAAGTAGCGGTATTCATCCTTCCCAAGTATCTTGGCATGGAATCTGAGTATACTGTCACGTTCTTCGATCTCAGGCACTCTGTTCCCGGCAGCAGCTCCCTTTCTCACTTGCCTTCAGAGGACTGTTGCACTTTACCCAGTGGGGAACAGACGGCCTGGCGCTGATGGCCCGTTGGTAAGCTACTTGATTTCGGGGGCGGTCTGACATACACAAAATTTAGCTATCGGGGCACGGTGCGTAGCAGGCAGGGTAGGCGTTACCACTAAAGTGTGACTGAGGTACCCCGATTGCTGCGCCGGACGCCGCTGAACATCAAGCGAGAACGCGTACCAACCTTTTCACATTCTTTAAGTCATGTTCCGGCGCGGCGGCGCGCGCTTGGAAAATGCCGTGCAAACGCAGATGGGATTCCCATCCGCTGTTCGGAAACGTCGTTCGTTTGTGAAGTCACCATCATTGGTTCGTTCATGCCAGGTGGGCTGGCTTCGCGCGCTATTCCGCCCTCCAGACGTCAACTCGATCTAAGGCCGAATCTTCGACTGTGACTGGGACATTCGTCGGCAGCTCTGCATTCTAAGGATGGATTACACCCTCGCCTCGACCCTGGTGTTGTACGGCTTTGGTTTCGTTCTGAATGGTGCCTGGTGTGGCTCGCGGCGCCCCCGCCTGTTGTGTCATCCGCTCCGAATGTACAGGTACATTAACAATAGACCAAACAGATCTTTCAAAACGAGAAATGGACAGCTGAGTCTTCTATCGAGGTTCAGATTGGCTTAGAGGAAAGCCATGACGCTGCAACCAGACAAACTGTGATCACGGTTGAGAATACGATAGGCACGGCAAAGAAGTATCTCCAGCTCAAAACCGTGACGGCGATAAAGCAAAGGGCGAGTGCCCACGCAATGCCCCGGATGTGTCCCAAACTCTCTGCTGGAAGGCCACCGAGCTGCCATGCTAATACCGCCGCGAGTAGAAGAAATACCGTCACAAAGAGTCCGAAACCAACAAAGAAATCCCAATAGCTCCGGCTAAAACCTTGGACGTCGAAGTGAATTGATCGCATTGAGGCAAGGAGTGTGTCCACGCCCCATTTGGGGCCGGACTGCCGAAAACCAACTGTATGTCCGAGGGCAAAAAGCAGCAAAAGGACCGCGGCGATTCGATACAATGTACACGCCTTCATGTGCGACTCCGAGCTCACGGCGGCAGTCTACACCATGCCGTCCTCGCGGTTTGTTAGCACCACAATAGCCCAGATCATGCGACCTCCACGTGGGTTTATGTCGCGACGCCTGCTTTCTCAAGTCGAACAGGTGTTGCCTTCGCACTAAGGCAAATTTACTGTGTGCTGCCGGCGGTATATGTATGTCATGGCACGCTGGCTGAGGTCGGAGCGTGCACTTGCTCGTGAAGGCCAATGCGAACGCTCCGCGCCAAGCCCCTCTCGAGAGTGTACAATCTGAGCGCAAACCCGTGCCCAATAAGGCTAGAGCGACGGGAAAGATTGAACCACCATGAAAACCTCGATTGGTGTCACGCCAGCGGAGTCGCTATCTTTATTACGGGTTCAATAAAAAGTCCCTGTAGACGACAGGAGTAGCCCCCACGGAACTTCAAAGACGATCACGGCTGAAATGTGGATAGCAGGTTCGCTCTCTGAGGTGGAATATGAGAACCACAAAGCTCGGTTGGCTGGCAATTGTTATTTCGGTCCTGTGCACCGCTATGGTGTTCGCTCAGGACACGGCGTCGCTCACAGGGACTGTTCGTGATCAAACAGGGGCGGTCATTGCTGGAGCCGCCATCACGGTCAAGAACACAGCCCAGGGATTCACTCGCAACCTCCGGACCAATGCCGCAGGTGAATACGTGGCTGCCGCCCTGCTCGCAGGGCGCTATGATGTGACGGTCACAGCTCCCGGGTTCCGCAAGTACCAGGCTGAGGGCGTCATTCTGCGGGTGGCGCAGGACGCCCGCATCGACGTCATGTTGCAGATCGGCAACGTCAATAGCCAGGTTACCGTACAAGGAGAAGGTCTGGCCCAGGTAGATACGCAATCGTCGCAATTGGGCGGAACGGTCACCGGTAAAGAACTGACCCAACTTGAGCTAAATGGCAGGAACTTCACGCAACTGGTCACGCTTGTCCCCGGCGTCAGCAATCAGACTCAACAGGATGAGGGAGTGGTCGGTGCGCAAGGGAATATTCAGTACAGCATCAACGGCGGGCGCACAGAGTACAACAACTGGGAGATTGACGGCGGCGACGACATGGATAACGGTAGTAATTTTTCGTTGAATGTCTATCCCAGCATGGAAGCCATCGAGGAGGTCCAGGTCCTTACCTCAAACTATGGGGCACAGTATGGGAGGAACGGATCGGGCACGATTGAAGTGGAGACCAAATCGGGCACCAATGAATTTCACGGCTCGGTTTACGAGTTTGCCCGCAATGAAGCCTTCAACGCGCACAACTATTTCGATGTACCCGGCTCGCCCAAAGCGGGCTATAAGAAGCACGACTTCGGATACAGCCTGGGAGGGCCGATCTGGAAAAACCACACATTCTTTTTCTGGTCACAAGAATGGCGGCGGGAAGTGGTTCCTTTTAATTTTTTTAATTTCGTCCCGTCTATGGCCAACCGTCAGGGAAACTTCACCGACGTTTGCAGCGTGCCTAATCCTACCGATTGCCCAGCCAGCTTGCCCAATTTCCAAGTCCCCTCCATTGACCCCAATGCACTGGCGCTACTCCCGATGATTCCGGAACCCAACCTCGGCTCCGGTGCGGATTCCGTTTTTTCTGCAGCGATTCCCCAACCTACGCATTGGCGAGAAGAATTAGTGCGCGTCGACCACGAAATAAATTCCAAGCTGCATGCCATGTTTCGCGTGATTCACGACTCCTGGGACACAACCAACGCGACCGTCACCTGGGGAAATGCCAGCTTCCCCACGATTGGCACACACTTTATCGGGCCCGGGGTAAGTCTGGTTTCAAAGCTCACGGCCACAGTATCGCCGACATTGCTGAATGAATTCGTGGCCAGCTACACAACTGATCACATAAAGCAAATTAATACCAATCCCGCAGTGTGGACGCGTGGGTCCAATTTCCACATGACTGGATTATTCCCTAACTTCGGGGGGAAATTGCCGGGTCTCTGCCTAAACACCCTGGGTGCTTATGGCGGCAGCTTTTGCGAAGGACCAACGGCTTTTCCTTGGCAAAATTCCAATCCAACCTACACCTTACGCGACAACGTGTCCAAGAGTCTGGGCAAACATAAGCTGGAGTTTGGCGGATACTACGTCGATGCCGAGAAGAATGAGCTGGCGTATACCGATGTGGGAGGTGATCTCGTCTTCGACAGCACAGTGCCGGTTTCGAGTGGCAACGCTTTCGCGGATTTGCTAATGGGAAATATTGCCAGCTTTACCCAGGCAAGTGCACAACCGAAATATCACATCAACTACAAGATGTTCGAACCCTTTCTGCAGGACGACTATCACATCGCAAAGAACCTGACTTTGAACCTTGGGCTGCGGGTCAGCCTGTTCGGAACGTTCTGGGAAAAGAATCATCTGATTTCCAATTGGGACCCCGCCGCCTACAATAGGCGGACCGCCCCGCAGATTGATTCCGATGGCAGCGTAACCGGACAGGTGGGTGCGCTCATCATCACACCCGGCACGAATCCCTTCGATGGCATCGCACAGTGCGGGCTTAACGGCATACCTCGTGGCTGCCTGAAGGGGCATCTTTTCAATCCCGCGCCGCGCGTGGGCTTTGCTTGGGACCCGTTAGGCACGGGAAAGATGGCGATTCGCGGGGCCTATGGGGTCTTCTTCGAGCACACCAACGGCATGGAAGCCAACGCGGAAAACTTGGAAAACACCCCGCCCATCGTCCAGCAACCCACGCAATACAACGTTGTGGGCTATCAGAGTATTGGCGGACAAGGGCTGCTGTTTCCGATCTCTCAGGTATCAATTCCGGATCGGGCTCAATGGCCCTACGTGCAGCAATGGCACTTGGACGTGCAGCACGAGTTGATTCGGCATGCCGTCGCCACGGTATCGTATGTTGGCAGCAAGGGAACCCATCTCACTCTCCAGCACGAGCTCAACCAATTGCACCCCATTACGCCCTCACAGAATCCGTTCCTGATGGGCCAGCCAATCACGAACGATATTTGCAGTTCGCAAGCGGGAACCACCCTGGCTCCCACGTTTGTTGTGAACGGAAACACGGTCACCGGCCAGCCCGCCATCAACCTGTCAGTTGCCTGCGGAAATGATCCTGACCCCTTTAGGCCGTACTACAGCGTCGGCTCCATTCAGCGGGTCGAACCGGTCGCCAACTCGAACTATAACGCGCTCCAGCTGGCATTGCGGAAAACCGGGGGAGCGCTGACATTGGCAGTGGCGTACACTTACAGTCACTCCCTCGATGATTCCTCGGATAACGTTGATGGCAACTTCGTTAATTCCTACGACCTGCACAAGAACTATGCCAGCTCGAACTTCGATCAGCGGCACATTCTGACCGTGTCCTGGGTTTTTGAAGAACCGTTTTTTAAGGGCAAGGGTCTCTCCCACAGATTGCTAGGTGGTTGGCAATATGCCGGGATCCTGACTTCGCAAAGCGGCGCCCCCTTTTCTGTTGGCAACGGGGGCTTTGGAGACAGTGCGGGTGTGGCCGATGGTATTTCGGCCACACAATCGTTTGCCGATATCATTGGAGACCCCCATGCGCTGCCGGCTAATCTTCATTCCGGCAATCCCGCAATTCCTGGACCGCTACTTTTTAACCCTAACGCCTATGTTGAAACCCAAGGTTTGACCTTCGGTGACTCTGGCCGGAACAGCTTAAACATGCCCCATCGTACCAATGTCGATATGGCACTGTACAAGATCTTCAAACCGAAAGAGAGGATAGAGGTGCAGTTTCGCGTCGAAGCATTCAATGTCTTTAACCACACGCAATGGGCAGCGATCAACAATTTTGTGGGCACGGATAATTTTATGTATCCGAGCCGCGCTCATATGCCGCGAGTTTTGCAGCTGGCACTGAGAGTTACCTTTTGAAACATAGATTGTCCAACCGACTGGGCCGATCGGGGCCTTTGGCTGTCGGTATGGTGGCTGACAACGGGCGCCGAAGGGTCCGGTCAGGAGAGCGCTGGCGAGGCCGCTGCACGCTGCCTAAACCGCGCGGTTTATAGATGTGCGGCAGACTCCTGGGTGGTGATCTTCGACGGTGAGCTTTACTTCGTGGTATCACCGATTCAGGCGCAGAGTAAATACTCTGCCCCAGTGCAACTGGATTGCTCACGGATTTTTGAGAAGTGGCAGGACAAAATATAGAACGTCGCGAAATCCTGCGCATTCTGGCGATTGCCGCCGGGGTTGCTGCTCTTCCCGGTTTTACTAAGTGGAATTTCGCGTGCGGCCATCCCCAACAGATGCTCACTGTACTAAAGCCGGCGGGTTACCAGCCGCTATTTTTCACTCATCAAGAGCATGCATCGATCGAGCGTCTGACAGACATCATCATTCCCAGCGATGAGACTCCTGGGGCGCGTGAGGCGGGAGTGGCCGAATTCGTTGACGTTATGGCTGCGCGAGATTTCGAATTGCAACGCAATTTCCGCGCGGGTCTGAACTGGCTCGATGCACACAGCAAGAGGCTCTACGGAAACGGATTTCTGGTCATTGGTGCGGACCAGCAAACCGCCCTGCTGCAAACGCTAGCGTACAAGGAAAAATTCCGTCCTGGAGAAGAACCTGGACGCGAGTTCTTCAGTTTGCTGCGTGAGTATACCGTGATGGGTTTTTATACCAGTGAGATTGGTCTGAAGGAGCTCGATTTTCCCGGCTTCAAGTTCTACGCCGAGTCGCCCGCCTGCCCGCATAAGCAGGATCCGGAGCATCGCCATCTTCCCGCTTCCCGGAGATAGCGCGTTATGTCGAAGCAAATTTACGACGTGATTGTGGTCGGCACTGGTGCGGGCGGGGGCATGGCCATCAAAACACTCTGCGAAGCAGGCCTGCGAGTCTGTGCATTGAATTCGGGCCGCGCACTTGACCCCGCAAAAGACTTCCGCAATCATCGCATGCCCTGGGACTTGAAGTATCGTGGCTTCGGCGATCCTAAGCTGCGTCAACATGCAGAAGCTGGTTTCGTGGGTGACACCGAATACGTTCAGGATGTCTGGGAACGCGAGTTCACCTATACCACCGCTCCGGGAACAAGCTGGTCGTGGCCTCGATGTTCGGCGGTAGGCGGCAAGACCAATTTCTGGGGGCGAAGCTCCGCGCGCTTCGCCGACATCGATTTTCGTGCCGCATCCCTCGATGGTCAGGACGTGGATTGGCCAGTCGCTTACGAGGAAATCGCTCCTTACTACACGCGCGTGGAGGAGATGATTGGGGTCGCGAGTACGGTGCAAAATCGCCCCAGCAACCCCGACGGCCATTATTTGCCACCCATGAATTTCCGCTGTTTCGACATGATTCTTCAAGCCGGAGCCAAAAAGGTGGGTGTGCCTTATCTGCCCGACCGCATCGCTCAACTCACGGTTGAACATGACGGGCACCCCGCTTGTCATTTTTGTGGAGATTGCACCAGTGGTTGCGAGGTGGGGGCGTTCTTTTCGACTCCCTGGTTCCTGCTCCCAAAGGCCGCGGCAACAGGAAACTTGGAACTGCGAACAAATGCGATTGCCACTAACGTAACTACCGACCAGAACGGAAACGCTTCAGGGATTCGCTACGTGGACCGGGAAACGAAGCGGGAATACGAAGTCTACGGACGTGCCGTCGTGATGGCCGCTTCTTGTCTTGAAACCGCACGCATCATGTTGAACTCCAAATCGGGTCATTGGCCGACCGGTATTGCTAACTCCAGCGGCCAGCTCGGCCGCAACCTGTGCGATCATCTCTATGGCACCGCAGCTTCGGGATATCTTCCTCAACTGCTCGGCCAAGCTAGCTTTCCCGACAACGTTTCCGACAGCTCCATCGCCTGGATGCCGCGCTGGCAAAACCTTAATCATCCTCAGGAGGAGAAATTCGTCAGAGGCTACTCCGTGTATCCCGACGGTGGCTGTTGGGAATTCCCGATCTACTATGATCAGATCGAAGGTTTCGGATCGTCATTCAAACGGGAGATGAAGCGTCGATACCCAACGCCGGTTACATTCATGACCCAGATCCCGTCGTTGCCTTCTGCCAGCAACTTCGTCGATATCGATCCAGTGGCGAAAGACTCATTCGCTATTCCTAAGATCCGCATCCACTTCAAGTGGGGAGACAATGAACTCCAAATGTGGAAGCATGCCAAGAAAGCTTGCGCCGACGTGCTCGAATCTGCTGGTGGGATCCTGGAAAGCGCAGCCGATGAACCAGAAACGCCAGGATACAGCCAGCATGAAATTGGCACGTGCCGCATGGGGAACGATCCCAAGAGCTCCGTAACCAACCGCTTCGGCCAGACGCACGATGTTGCCAACTTATTCGTATGCGATTCCAGCGTCTTTGCAAACTGTACTGATAAGACGCCGTTGCTTTCGATTCTTGCATTCTCGCTCCGCACAAGTGAGTATATTATGGAGCAGTTTCGTCGGGAGACTCTCCCTAGAATGGGGCTGCGCTGATGATAGTCCTTTGCTTCGCCCCTAAGCTTCCACCGTGGTATCTGAGGCGGCGAAATCATGTTTTCTGATCGACCAACCTAGTTGTTGGGAACAAACGCTTACAGCAGCACCGGCCAGCAAGAGCGTGGTAGCTGCGGCGACGACTGCGCGCCAAGGTACATCAAGCCTCAATTTTGCCCCTCCTGACCACCCTTATTTACCTATGCGGTAACGCCAGTACGGTTACCAAAGTACATGTCCTTTCGTGCAATCTACCTTTTTCTGGAATAGACATCTTAAAAGCAATAGACGCCCAAACCCGCACTGGTGGTGGATTCGGGTGGACGGGTCGATTGCCTAGCTATTGGCCCGTCCGTTATTTCTCGGGGTATTCCAGTAACACGTGCAGCTGAAATGAGGTTACCGCTCGTCCTCCATATACGCGGAAAAGGGGCCCTACCGCAACGGTGAGATCCCGCGGATCCGTTGGGGATTTGGGAAAAGACGGCATCCTTTGCCGAATCCCAGCGAATATCACGCCATCTACTTCTCGACGAGATTCGGGTGTGCAACGATCATGGGACTACTCTGCAACCCATCGTTGAGGACAGAAGACCTGTAGCACCCATTCGAATGTGCGAAAGAGCAAGATGCGCAGGCTTACCCTTCCCAAATGAGAAGGTCGAAAGCGCTTCAGCGGATATGCCGAGCACTTGCCAATCAGGCCTCACGCAAAGAGTGGAACGCGTACGTGCGTCAGGATCGAAGCTCAAGGTACAACGCAAGCAGAGAGGCCAGCTGAAACCTTATCAATCTTATTCCTATGAATGAAGTGCAGCGTGGTTAGATAGGCGCCGCAGCTTTTATCGATACAAGGTGTCGACCCGAGAATCCACAAAGCAGGACAATGACAGGTGCTGACCACATGGGATCAAGGGTCCGAACGATACCCGGCCTGAGATCTATCTGTGTTGGCAAGATTGCTTCCTGCAACTCAGGATGAACGACGTAACCGTACCGAGCACATGTCCTGAGATAAAAGATGGCATTCGAGAGTACAGGAGATTTCGCAGGAAGCGCAGAAGCAGAATCGAACCTCAAACGCGTTGTCACGCACGGGAAATCACCGAGATCGAAATAGTGGAACGATCCGAGTAAGACGTCGATGCCTTGGAAAGCACGGTGCGCGACCCTACACTCCCCAGAACTGACGACTACTAGCACACTAACCTATTCATCATGACTGGGAACAAGGAGCTACTTGCCAGGTCGCTTTTTGACAATGACACGGCGGTGGCTGTTTGTTCATCACGCTTGTAGCTAGGGCAGCAGCCCAAAAACCGCGAGCGACGACTGTGTGGCCACATATACCTTGCCGTTGACGACCGTGGGCACGGAAAACCGGACCGCCATTCCGAGCTGATCGCGGCTGCCCGCCTGCGTACTGTTATAGAGCTCGTCGGAAACGTCGGCCGCATTGTAGGCGTGCAGAACGGCGTTCGATTGATCCGTAGTCCATGCGACGGACCACAGAATACCATTCTGATTACCATTTGCCGAAAGGGCCAGGGTTGCCCCGCGACCGCGGTAGGGTGCACCGCCCGCCGTCGATACTGGGAAGGAAGAAAGGCGGCCTCCGGAGAGTTGGAAAGCTTTGAGGACATCTCCGGCGCCAAGAAAATAGACATCGCCCTGCCAAAAGATCGGGCTTCCGAAGACGACGCCAATCACGCCGGGGAGCAGTTCCTGCACCACCTTGTCAGCCGTGGGGTTGTACTGTCCCATGTTGTCGCGATTAATGAGGTAGATGCGGCCCTCTTTTCCACCCGCGACCAGAAGATGGGGCGCGGCGCCAGGCTGGTCAGGCAATATCAAAGGAGCACAGCTGCCCAAGTCTAAGTCGAGTGTGTTCAGCGAGGCCTGGTTGTAAGGAGTGAAGTAGTCCACCACAGAAAGCGTGCTGCTGGTGGGCCGGAGCCTGGTCACACTATCGCCAAAATCGACGCCGCCCGTACTAACGTCAAAAGTCCCGTTGCCGCTGCTGACGAAGATATCACCGTTGGAATCGGCCGCCGGCCCGACGCCGCCTGACCAGAAGCCTCCGCCCTGCGCGTTAGCAGTGTTGTTATAGACCAGGACCTGCTCCAGCGTAGCCGCGTCGTAGCCAAGAATCCAGCCGTGATAACTGATGTTCTCGGCACCGAATACCGCCCACGCGATGTACACAACGCCGTTCGACAACAATAGTCCGCAGCGCTGCTTCTGAAGGCTAGAAGAGAAAGCAATGGTGCCACCGACGCTGCCGCTTCCCTTGCCGGGGACGGAAGCTTGAACGACGACGGGACTGCCCGGTTTTTCCTGTCCGGTGATGATGTCTAGGGCATGCAGGCGATAAATGGGATTGCCGACCTCACTGGTGTAGGCTACGCAGTACAAGGTGCCGGTGTTTGGATCGATTACGGGCGTCCCTGTGATGCCGAACTCTGGGCCGAGCTCGCTCACGTCGTTGCTGGGAACGGCGGTGATCCCGGCGGACGGATTGATGAAACTCGTGGCCCAAAGGGGCGGCCCGGGGCGATCTGCGTCAAAAGCGTAAACCGAGTCGTGCTCGGTCGCGACATACACCACGTTGTGCAGGCCATTGCCCGGAATTTTAACGCCCGCAACGTAAAGCGGCTGCGCGTAGATGCGGCCATCCACGGGGAGCTCGAAGAGCTTCCCGAACTGGCTGGAATTGGTGTTGCCGGTAGTCAGCGCGATTTCCTGAAGGTTCAGGCCAGAGCGCCGGTTGTCGTAGCGGTTGGAGAAGACTCCGGCATGATTCGTCACTGTGACTGCGGCGGTATCGGTTTGCGTCGGGTCGGCGGTGCTGATGGCGCTGATCACATGATTGCCCGACGCGGGCGGAGGCCGGTAGAGCCCGCCAGGCGTAATAGTGCCAAGCGCCACGCTGCCTCCGGGAGTGCCATCCACGGACCAGGCGACGCTGATGTTGCTTGTGAACTGAACTATCTGCATGGAACTAAGGGCGGCAACATGTGGACTGATGGTGACCGTGCTAGCAGTTAGTTGCCCAGCCCCGGAAAGCGCGATCTTCTGCACAAATGACGCATCCGAGGTATTGACGGCTACGAAACCTGGACGCGGTCCCGAAGCCGAGGGGCTGAATGTAACCCAGATGGTGCAATCAGCGCCCCCTACCAAAACCGCAGCGCAAGTATTCGATTGCGAATAATCGCCGCTGGCCGTGACGCGCACAATTCCCAGATTCGTCGCGCCGTTGTTGGTCAAAGTAACTGATTGGCTGGCGCTCGCAGAATTCACCAATTGATTACCGAAATTTAAGGCGGGCCGCGAAAACGAGGCAAATGTTCCCTGTCCGGTCAAATTCACCACCTGCGGGCTGGTGAAATCGGCGTCGCTAATCGTCAGCGTACCGCTACTTGCGCCTGCCCTGGAAGGGGTGAAGGCCGCATTGATTGAGCAGGTCTGCCCGGCGCCGAGCGAAGAGCCGCAGGTGTTCGTTTGAGTAAAGTCACCGGCCGCGGTGACACCATTGATCAACAGTGCGGAGCTGCCCACGTTGGTGACGGTGACGGGCGGCAACGAAACGGGAATGCCGACGGCTTGCGGCGTGCTAAGCGCGAGACTTCTCGGGCTGACGGTAACGGCGGTGGCCGTCCCGGCCAGAGCGATCGTTTGCGGACTGTCGGGGGCATTGTCTGAGATAGTCACCGTGCCGCTTCGTACGCCGTTCACGGTAGGCGCGAAGGTGACATGGATCTTGCACGATTGTCCCTTGAGAATCCGTGTTCCGCACCCATTCGTCTGTTTGAAATCCCCACTCACCGTGATCCCGCTGAAATAGAGCGTGCTGTTCCCGCTGTCTGTCAATTTTACTGTGACTATGGCGCTGTCGGTACCGACGAGTTGCAACGGAAAGCTCACATTGGAGGAGGAGAGCGTCACAGCCGGAG
Source organism: Acidobacteriota bacterium (assembly GCA_019244045.1). GTDB lineage: Bacteria > Acidobacteriota > Terriglobia > Terriglobales > Acidobacteriaceae > Gp1-AA122. Next base: position 414 of record JAFATF010000693.1, on the reverse strand, counting down.
CAGGGTTGGTCCGACCAACTCCCGTTACACTCACCGACTGCGGGCTGGCGGCAAAAGAGAGGCTGGTGGTTGAGAGCCTGGCCCCCGCAACTGTGGCCTTTCCTGTAAGCGATAGGGTGTGCGCGCTGCCTGGTAGGCTGTCGGTGACGGTGAAGTCGCCGGTTCGGTTTCCGCCCGCCGTCGGTTTGAAGGTGACAAGAATAGCCAGCAAACAAAGAACGTATGGGACATTCGTCCGCAGTTCCGGCCTAAACCACCAGGCTGACATTTGCAACCTCCGTTTGTCGGTGAGAACGTGTGCGGAAGTACAAGATAGTAGCATCGGCGCAATTCAAGTATCCATTAAATCAAATCTAGGCTCTTTTGCAGGAGTTCGCGAAAAGAGCGAAGTTAATCGCGTGTTGTTGCGGCCAT
>JAFATF010000652.1 GCA_019244045.1 Acidobacteriota bacterium | reverse complement strand
ACCATGTTCGCCAAGCGTGACAATAAGAACCTCAGCTCCTGGGAACCATGGTCGAAGGCCTGCTCGCATCTGTGGCGGCCGATCGGAACGAATTTCCTAGTGATCTGTTGCGGGTTCGGGATCTTTCTGCTTTCGAATTTTCCCCCTACGCTGCGCTTTGGGGTGTTTGTCATCTTCGGTTCCGCAACCGCCGCCAGCGCTGCGCTGTTCTTGTTCCCGTGGCTGGCGAGCGCTTCTCTTCATAGAAAATCGGCGCATCTGCATGCGCATAGTGAGGTTCTGACGTTCCACAAAGCTGGTTGAGATGTTGTTTCGGATTGGGATTACCGATGATGGCAACACGTTCGGCCGCCAATACACGGTGCGGGGCTATATCGCACTTGCCCTTCAGGATTTGCCATAGACTTTCACCAAATTGCGCGTAGTCCAGTTTGAAATTTCAAACTGACCCACTACCATCTCCTCGCAGTCCAACGAAACGAACCCACCACTTGCACCGAAAATTTAGGCGGTGTTTTGCAGGTTGTCTGTAGATGGAAGACGAGCCGCGAGGCGGCGGAGACAGCGGATATGATAATAAGCACGGCGCGTCAAATAGCGGCGCGTAAGTTTGGGTTTCCAACCGGGGTCTGAGTAGTGCACGTTTTCCGTCAACATGAAGTGAATGAGAAGCAGCATGTGGTGCGAAATGGCCACAATCGCACGCCGCTTTCCACGTTTAGGAAGCAGATGCTCATAACGGGCCTTCAGCTGCGTGCCTGTGGTATGAGCGGCCGCCCAGGCGCATTGGTTCAGGGTGGCTCGCAAGGTGGTATTACCTTTGCGGATGTGCCCGCTTTTCTGCACGCCCGCGCTTTCGCGGTTGCCCGGACATAAACCTGCCCAAGAGGCCAAGTGCGCCGCTGTGGGGAAGCGGCTCATATCCACGCCGATCTCGGCCAGGACGGCAGCCGCTGTCACCCGATCGACCCCCGGCAAGCTTTCCAGTAATTCCATCTGGCGGCTATATGGTTTCAGCTTTTCTGCAATCTGATCGTCGAGCGCGGCGATCTCCAGCTCTAAAAACTCCATGTGCCGCAAGTCTTGTGCGATCAGAAACCGCAAGGTGGGGGTGAGCCGATGCCCTTCTAATGCTGCTTGTAACTGCGGAATTTTTTGTCGGGCCTTGCGCTGCGCTAACGCAGCGATCTCGGCCGCGGTGGCTTTCCCTTCCAGCAGCGCTTCTAGCATGCGTTGGCCCGAGACCCCAAACACGTCGCTCAGCACATTGCCTAGCTTCACGTTCCCTTCCTCCAGGAGCTTCTGCACACGGTTGCGTTCCCGCGCGCCGGCTGCGATCAGATCGCGCCGCTGTCGCGTCAGGCTACGCAACTCCCGAATGGCAGGCGGAGGAATAAAACTCGGCCGGATCAGCCCATGGCGCAGCAAGTGCGCCAACCACTCACTATCTTTGCGATCCGTTTTATGGCCGCGCAGATTGCGAACATGGACCGGATTGGCCAGCACCACGGTCACGCTCGCCTCTAACACATTGAACACCGGCTTCCAATACGAGCCGGTGCTCTCCACCACCACATGCGTGCAGCGTTCTTCCACTAACCACTGCCGCAAATGTTCCAACTCGCCCACGGTCGCCTCGTACTGCCGCTTCTCCACTCGTGGGCTCTCTGTCGACGAGCCAGTCAATAAGCAGGCCACGACATACCGCTTGCCGACGTCAATGCCAGCACATCGCTCCAGGACCACTTCGATCATCGCGCCTCCTTGTCTGGAGCAGCCAGCGCATCAAAAACATGAGCTTGCACCACGGGCTCTAAGCGCCAATGAGGGAGTGCCATCACGCCAGCCAGATCAGTTTCGTTCGCGGGGCCAAAGCCGCCAATCTGGTTAAGATCTTTGCTCCGAGGACATCCTACCGTTTCTGAACCCGCTTTTCATCCAGAGGGGTGCCGGCTTCCGGCATGCTGAGTTCGTTCGGTAATTTTCAATTTCCGCACCCCGCCCCGAAGCCCGTTCACAAAACTCCGAATTTCTATTCCGCGCTCTTTCAACAGCTTCCCTTCCTCTGATCCGGCTCACGCGCCCCCGACCGCCACAAACTCGTATCGCAATCATGCCGATCGACGAGTTCCTCACGGAAGAAAATTGCGACGACGCGCAACCGCTGAGCGCCGATAAACCGCTCCACCGCTCCACCGGCCCGAAATCCCCGGAAGGCAAAGCCCGCTCCAGCAAGAACCGCCTCACCCACGGCTGCCGCTCAAAAGAAACCGTCCTGGCCGACGAAGACCCCGCCGAATTCGAATTCACCGTCCAGGCCTGGTTCGACCATTACCAGCCCGCCGAAGACGACGAAGTCGCCGGCCTGCTGGTCTACGACACCGCCCTCGCCCACTGGCACTTCAAGCGCAACCGCAA
>JAFATF010000629.1 GCA_019244045.1 Acidobacteriota bacterium | reverse complement strand
CCGCCATCGAACTCCAATTTGTGGGGGCACCCCCCCGCCGCCGCCATACCGTCCTATGCATGGGCTATCCTCTGTAAGGATTGCCCGTCTCCTCACAATGGCAACCGGTTGCAATGAACACCATTCTCGCGGCGCATCCGTAATACTCACCTTGCCATCGGTGTGCTTTTGGATATCTGCTCAATGCTCCGGCCGAGCGAATCCGTCTTTACAGCCGGAGACTAGGGTTCTTGCGCTGCGCGGCAATACCACCCACAATTCAAATTCGCATCCCGTCAGCCCCGTTAACATAGTTGTACTCGCGGGACAGGACGGCTACTTGCTCGCTCAGAGATCCACAGACATTGGGGCTGGGTGTGACGGTGAGTGGGAGAATGTTTCCCAGCAATTGATTGCGCTCGCCCAGGCCACACGGCGGAAAATCCGCCGGCTGCCCAGGGGTGGGAGTTTGCTCGCCTAGCAACGTGTGCATGCACTCACGCCCTGAATCTTACTTGTTGAGCGTCACCGGTCGCAAAATGCCTGGGGACGAGCCTTTTAGGGCGCGGCTCCGCCGTTAGGAAAGGATTGCCTTATGCAATCAGTGTTCGCTTGGGGCGTATTTCCCCCGGCAGAGTGCCTGTTGGCTTCGCGCATCAACCATCCCTTAGCAGGTCAACAGATACCGCAGGGCATGGCCTAGGGCTGCAGCCGAAAACCAAGGACCTTGCAGCTTGTTCGAAACCACGACCTGTTGGAGTCGATCGGTAATGGTACTGAAGGTGGGGCATGAGAATGATTCTACGTGGACGGGGCCGGAAGTCATCATGACGGTTCTCCCAAGTGGTTGGCTTCGTTACACAACGGGAGAGAAAACGGCAAGCTCAGGCCATCAGCGATGGCTTGCCTTGTTGGTGGCAAAGGTCTCGACCGAGAAGGGGCGACGGTAAGAAAGAGCACCCTAGTGCCCCACATGATCCGGTAGTACCCACCAACCTACGTCGTCGATCTTTTCCCAAGAGTACCCACAGCATCAGCAAATTGCGAACACTGTCGAGGCAAAGAGACTGCAAGAAGTTGTTTGACATTCCTCTTGCAAGTTCCTCGGCCTTGCGGTTGTCATCTCCGCCATATAGGGACCCGCCCGACAGTCCGGTCAGGCAATCAGAGCTTCAGCAGTCGAGCTGCGTTGCCGCCGAGGATCAACTGGCGCTGGGCATTGCTGAGATCGATTTGCTCCAGAAATTGCACCGGCTCGCTATATCCCATGGTGAAGCAATAATCGCTGCCTACCATTACCCGCTCTGCTCCAACTTGCCTGACCACGAGTTCCATCACGGCCTTTGAGTGGGTGATGGTGTCGTATGTGAAACGCTGCAGGTAAGCGCTGGGCGCCTGTGGTAGGTGCTTCAGGTCCGCCCGAGTGCGCCAGCCTTGGTCGATGCGGCCAATCAGGATGGGCAGTACACCGCCTCCATGAGGCAAGCAAATCTGGAGCTTGGGATGGCGGTCAAGAACGCCACCGAAAATCAGGTGAGCCGCGGCAATGGCAGTGTCGATGGGATTACCTAATAAGTTCGATAGAAAGTAAGGCTTGAGACGCTCCCCCCCGACGGTTTCTACGGGATGGAGAAAAATCGGCAGGTCGAGGGCCTCGATGCGGGCGAGAACCGGTTCGAACAGCGGGTCATCGAGATCGCGGCTGGCAATGTTAGTTCCCATGTAAACGCCGCGCATCCCAGGCAGTTTGCTGGCGCGGTTCAGTTCCTCGACAGCCCGGTCAGGATAAAGCATCGGCAAGGTAAGGAAGCAAACGAGCCGCGCGGGATAAGCCTGGTGCGCTGCAACGGCAGCATCATTCCACGCTCTGGCGAGCTTGCCCGACAGTTCCTCGTCAGCCCAATAAAGCATTGGGCTCGTAAGCGAGATCGCCTGCACGGCTACTCCTTGCTCATTCATGTCGGCAATCCGTGCTTTCAAATCGATGAACTTGGGGGAAAGCGGTCCGTTGCTTGCAGCCGGTGTCTTGATGAACCAGCCCTTCTCCGTCATGCGATAGGAGGCATCAAAACGCTTGCCTTCCTCAGCTACCAGGTTGAGGTAAGACTCGGGAAAATAATGCGCGTGAACGTCAACCACCCGCACGCCACTCGTTCGTGCTGGCTCTTGCGCGAGGACATGGGTCTTGCTGACACCCGAGAACGCTACCGTCGCCAGTCCTGCTTGCAGTACTTGCCTACGCGAAATTCGAAGTCCAACATCAGCTCTATCATGCTTTTGCATCCCTGTTCTCCTCGGACCGAACTATGGAGCGTGCTTCAAATCATCATTCCTGGTTTGCAAAATAGTGCGCATGACCAACAGGAGTGCGTCTGACTAGCTTATTTCTTTGGGGCAAACTCGAACGCATCGTGTTCTGCAGTGGAGACATCTACCCCAGTACCGGCCGATTGGACATCGCCGCCGACCACATGTAGGCGATCGCCAATCACGCCGACCGCCAGACCATGACGGGAAACAGGCATCGAGGGCATCTCAGTCCAGGTGTTGCTTGCGGGATCGTAAGCCTCTACACTGCGAAACGTCGCCATCATGTGCGGATCCTGATATTCCCCACCCGCTACGTAGATTCGTCCGCCATATACTCCCGCCGCAATTGCACTACGTGCGGTGGGCATGCGCGCCCGCGGTGCACTCCACTGGTCACGGGCGGGGTCGTATTCTTCAACCACCGAGATGTCGGAGGCAAGTCCGATGAAGGCTGCGCCGACTCGTCCGCCAATGACATAAATTTTCCCATTCACGACTCCGATTGCCGCGTGATTTCGCGCTGTAGGCATGGGGCTGCGTTGCCGCCAAGTATTAGTGGCTGGATCGTATTCTTCGACCGTGGCTAGGGACATTTGCGGGCGCGCGGGATGCACGGCCGTCTGGTTCGACCCGGGGATCGTAGTAGCCCCGCCAATGATGTAAATCTTGTCATTTACCGCTGCCGCCAGCGCGGACCCACGTTTGCTGGGCATTGCGGCAAGAGCTTTCCAGTCGTCAGATGCCGGATCATATTCCCAGGCATTGTTGATCGGCACCCAGGCTGGCGGTCCCGTTTCGGGAAGAACAAATCCTCCGAACGCGTAGATTTTCTCCTGATAGTTTGCGAAGGCGACATGGTGGGAAGGTAGTGCCATAGGCTTCTTCTTCGTCCAGTGATCGCTGGCAGGGTCATATTCGTAAACCATTCCGACTGGTTTCCAGAGGGGAGCCAGACCCGCAAAAACATACATTTTTCCCGCAGCCGCTGTGCCCGAAATTTCTTCTGCAGGTTGGGGGAAGGGAGCTAGTTTCAGCCATTTTCCTTGTCCAAAACCACTTTGGGCTGAAAAACATATGCTGATCACTACCGCAAGCGACTGCAAACCGCCGGATCGGCAGAAGCTCGACATAGTTCTCCTCGTGAATGGCGATCGCTTACTTCGCCCACTTGCAGACGTGAAGGTATTCCGACCGGCCATGGGTTAGCAGCAACGAATAACGAAGATATGGCCGAATAGCTCGTCTACCAAATCACCTTAATAGCAAACTGTATCTGTCTCGACGTGGTTGCGGTCGAGGTCAGCTGGCCCGCGAATTGCACCGGATTACCGTTCCCATCAAAGATCGCGTTGTTGGCCGTGGGCGGATTGAAATTGGCATGGTTGAGAATGTTGAAGGCTTCTACTCGAAACTGAACATTGAATTGTTCCGAGATGCTTCTCACGTAATTGTTCTTGAACAATGAAAGATCAAGGCTGATCAGCCCTGGGCCGACAAGTTCGTTACGTCCAGCATTGCCCAGGAGGTTTGCGCACGTACCCGGTATGCCGCCTGGATTACCATTGCCTAAAAAGGGCGAGCAACGTGCAGCAATGTCTGGAGTGGCTGCCGGTAGCGCGAAGCAATTCACATTCAGATAATTGAGGCCACCCTGGACCGGATTGCAGCCCGGCACTATATTGGGAAAGTCGAAAGGATCGGTGCTGTTGAGCCCCAGCGGATCCGGACTGATGATCACCGTAAACGGCGTCCCGGTGCTTGCCTGCAATATCCCGCCAAATTGCCAGCCGCTCGCAGCCCAGTTCAATCCAGCAGGAAGTTTTTGGGAGCTCGGGAGATCCCACGTGTAGCTGAGCGTCACATTGTGCTTCTGATTGAAATCGGAAGGACCGCGCCGAAGCCTCGGGTCGAAGAAAAATAGACTGGAAATCCCATTTTGAAATTGATCACCGTCAGTCGAACCAGAGGCGGTATCAATACTTCGGCCCCATGTGTAAGACACCTGCCCCTCCAAACCATGGCTGATCCTCTTTTGAATCTGTAATTCCAAGGCGTGATAAACGGCGTCTGAATTCCAGAAGGTAGCGGGGACACGTCCGAAGTTGGGGTTCAGGGTCATTCCGCTAGCGATAGGATTCGGCCACAGATAGCCCTCGGGAGTCTTGGCAACGGGCAAAACTATAGAGGAGTCATCGGTCTGCATCAGATTATGCACGGCGCGGGAACCGACATAGGCGATCATTCCAGTGGCGGTGCTCGTGATCTGGCGCTGAATGTTCAGGTTCCACTGCATCACGTAGTTGCGCCCAGGATGCTGCTCGATATAGGCCGCACGTTGTGAATTCACGCTAGCCGAAAGAAGAGAATAGGCCTGAAAGGGGAAGGATCCGACCGGCAGATTTGCTCCGTTGGCGGACAAGTAAAACGGAACCGTGCCATCAACCGTGTGGCGCAAATTGGCAGGAAAGATCTGAACATCGAACATTCCAAAGCCGCCGCGAAGAGCGGTTTTTCCGTTACTAAGCGGATCCCAGGAGAATCCGACGCGGGGTTCAAAGTCGCGAGTGGAAGGATTCGAAAACAAAGGCGAGCGCACAACCACCGTCGGCGCGGTGAGACTCTGCAAGCTGGCCAGCTTGCCGTGGATTTCCGATGGCACGGTGGCCGTTTCATACCGCAGACCTAGGTTGAGGGTCAGATTGGGGCGGAGGTGCATATCATCCTGAAGATAGGCGCCTAAGACCGTCTCTCGAACTCGCCGGGGCGACAAGATGTTGGGGGCGTCGGTGATCAGGGAATTCGGTTGGTTGGTAAGAAAGCCAGCGAGCGAGCTGAATTCGAAGTCTCCTCCAGGCTGAGAAGGAGTGGACTGATTGTCAACAATCCGCTCCACGTTAGCGCCAAACTTCCAGCTGTGAATTCCTTTGGTGAGAAACACGTTATCGTAGATTTGCCACGAGTTCCAGGCAAACTGTGCGGGTTGCTGCGTACTCAAGCCACCCGTGAAGAAGGTCAATCCAGGCACACCGATAAATCCCACCGTGTCTCCTGGAACGTATCCCAAACTGGTATCGGCGGCGAGAGGATTGATCGCACTGCTGCCGGCGGGTGAAGCCGCAAAATCGCGGTGGTAACCCAAGCGGAAGGAGTTCACGAGCGACGGCCGAAAAATGTGATTTTCTTCTAGTGTAACCAGCTGCCGCCGGACACGACTCAAGATGATCTTGTTATTGAACTCATCGTTTTGATGGGAGGGTGAGTTGTCGAACATGTAGCTCCCGGCGAGACTATCCTGATCCGAGAACTTATGATCGATACGCGTAGTGAAGTAGTTCTCACTAGTAACGGCGGATCCACCAAAGGTGTAAATGCCAGTGTCTCCCGAGATCGGGCCGTTAGGCATGGGGTAGAACGCCAGGTACGGTAAAACGGCTTTGTCAATATGCGTGACCGGGTCCGGATTGGGCGCGGCCGTTGGGCCGGTGAGCGGGAGCGGAGCGCCGCTTACGATGGCAACCGTTGGTTGCCCGTTGGGGCCGATGCCCCGTGCTGCCGGCGAAGGAACCGTGTCAACCATACTCAGGCCGAGCGATTGGCGTAGTCCCTCGTAGTCTCCGAAGATGAAGGTCTTATCTTTTTGTAGTGGCCCGCCTGCTGACGCGCCGAATTGATTGCGGCGAAAGGGGGGAATGGTGGTGTCGAAATAATTGCGCGCATCGAGCGCACTGTTGCGCAGAAATTCATAGGCGCTGCCATGAAAGTGGTTGGTGCCAGAACGTGTTATGGCACTGATGACGCCGCCGGAGGTGCGCCCGTATTCGGTGGAATAATTGCTGGTCAGAACGGAGAATTCCGAAACTGCATCGGCACCCAGATTGCCGCCGAGAATACTGCCCGGGGCCTGGTTGGTGTAGTCATTGATGCTAATGCCGTTGAGTACGTAATTGTTCTGCTGGGGACGGCCGCCCGTAACGGACAACTCGACTCCCAGACCGCGGCCCAGGCGATCGGTGCTGGAAACACTGACCATGTCGCGGATGGTGGAGACTCCCGGCTGCAAGGTCGCCAAGTCGGTCCATGAACGGCCGTTGAGCGGCAATTCGACGATGGTTTTGGAATCGGTTACGGCACTTATGGTAGAGGACTCGAGCTGCAGGTCCGGCGGCAAGTCACTTACCTCGACTCGCTCGCTGACCGCGCCCACCTTCATGCTCACGTTAGAAACAAGTTGCGCACCTACGGTCAAAATGATTCCACTTCGGACCGACGTCTCAAAACCTATTGCCGACACTGTTTGCTGATAGGTTCCAGGGAGCAGGTTCGGCACACTATAGAACCCCTGGGTGTTGCTCGAGACGGTGGTCGTCACCCCGGTGGCTACGTTCTTCAACGCGACCGTTGCTTGCGCGATGACTGCTCCAGAGTTGTCGGTAACGGTTCCCGAGACAGAACCTCCGACCACCTGCGCGTAAACGGGGGTACCGCAGGAAATAGCGAGAAGCAGGGCCAGCGCAGCCCCACAGAAAATTCGGAGTTTCCTTAGCTCAGTCCGAGAAGTCATACCAATTGCCTCCTTGCCGCCTGGCGCGGAAGGGGATGGCGCACTGACAGCAGCGGGAGCGAGGGCTGCTTATTCGAGAGCATCCCTTCACCTTTCGTGCGGTCGACCGTGTCGCGGTCGCGTAAACGTCAGACGGGCGCATATTCGAACGGGCAGTGTATATTGTCAAATAATAATGCGGTATGCTAGCGATCACTGTTCGATATACCTATCCCTAGCCGAAGCTGTGGAACCATTCGCGAGAAGATTGCAGCGCATCCGGGTTTAGATCGCACCGAACCTCAGGCGACCTTGCCCGCCGGTTGAGCTAACCTTGGTTGCGCCGTGGGCGGCTTCGCAGGTTCAGGTGTCCGGAAGTGTGTCTGACGGCTCGCGCACAGTTGCAATGAGAGTTCTCGTTGGAAGCTTGGCGGGCCTCCGCGTTCAAAAACGTCTCTTCTACCATACCCCTGTCGACCCATACCCCTGTCGACCGGTTTCGAACTGCAGCTCGCTCGCGGTTCAATCCGCGGGTGTGCCCGCCAGGTACGAGAGTGCCTTTTCTACGTTCACGTTCTTGGCGTCAGCACCCATGACAGACGAGCTCAGTTTCGGAATCAATTTTCTCGCCAGCCCCGCAGGAGCGCTTTGTTGCTTTGCACGCTGAAGGCAGGGCGGAACTTTTGGACAAGCTGTCTTGGGATCGCCCTCTGCCTTTGAGTGCGTGGTGACAATAATTAAAATTCAACGGCTCCTCTGGATGCGTATACGCCGAAACTCAATCCCCTGCTCATCAGAAAGGCGGGATTCGCGACCGGCGGTCGCAGAGCACTTTCGACCGACCGGAGCATGCATGTTCAACAATGTGGCGCCCTCAGGAACGTACAGAATGCTTGGACAAATCTAGCACCAGCCATTTCAGTCTTGGCAGCGGCTGGTACCAACTTTGGCGGTCAGGGCAGGAAAGTCGGGGGCGGATGGCATAATTTTTGGGGTTGGCCAGATCCCTTCTTGTGGTTGGCTTTCACGAGGGGCAGCTGCAGCCACCATACGATTCTTGCCCGCTCATGGCTGCATGGACCAGAATTGTACGGCCGGGTTGCGCTGGGTCGGGTTTTCGATTCACCTTGCCTCCTTCAAACCACGCCAATTGACAGGCATGCGCCGGTTGTATACCGTGACGGCGTGTTACAACACAAACGGATTTCGCCGTGATTTCTAAAGGACTCCTGGTTGATCGAACAGCGGATGTTCTCACCTTCACGCTCGACAATGCCGAAAATGACAATCAAGTCACCGGTGCAATGTTCGACACAATGCGAGTTGAACTTCACCGTCAATCAGCACAGCCCCAGGCGCGCGTGCTGCACATTCGGGCGCAGGGAAGCATTTTCTGTAAAGGACGAGAGCGCTCCGGCCACGATGTGGAAAGCATCGTCGCTGAAGTTGAGCGAATTATCGAATTAAAACGGCTATTGCGAGTGTCGCCACTGATTAGCGTGGCCGCAGTGCAGGGTGATGCGTTTGGGTTCGGCTGCGGGTTGGCTATTCTTTGTGACTTTGTGCTTGCCTCCGAGAAAGCCTTGTTCGCACTCCCTGAGATGCGCTCGGGGTTGCCTCCTTCAGCGATCATGGCCTATTTGGGAGAGTACGCCCTGCCCCGCTTTGCCTTTCCTATGGTCCTTTTCGGTGACCCCATCTCTGCTCCGCATGCGGTGCAAATCGGTCTGGTGTCACAAGTCTGCCCCGCAGATCGTTTGTCACAGGAAACCGAGGACCTGATTGAGCGAGTTCTTCGTCTAGACCCGGTTGCTGTGCGCCGCTGCAAACAATTCTTCCTGACGGCGCAACAGAACTCGTTTGATCAGAACTGTCGCCTAGCGGCCGAAGCGTTGACCATCGATAGCTTGACGCGTTTAGCCAAGAGGAAATGAGCTGACTACAACGGTCAACGCCGGTGGCCGTCTGGATCGTCTTCCGATCTCGTCCTTTCACCGCCGGATCATGTGGCTGATTGGCATCGGTATGTTTTTCGATGGTTTCGATATTTATACGGCCGCCACCGTTCTCGGAGCCACGCTCAAGAGCGGCTTTTCTACCATGAATCAGAATGCAGAATTCGTCTCCCTCACTTTTCTGGGGATGATGCTGGGATCTTTTCTCACCGGTTTCCTAGGTGACCGCTACGGGCGCCGCTTTACCTACCAGGCGAATCTGGCCATTTTTGGGCTCGCCTCGATCGCGGCAGCATTGGTTCCTTCCATGGGATGGTTGATCTTGCTGCGCTTCGTGATGGGAGCCGGGCTTGGCGCCGAGAATGTAGTCGGGTATGCGACCATGACTGAGTTTGTTCCCCCGCAAACCCGCGGCAAATGGTTAGGCATCATTTCGGTTTTCGTTGTCGCCGGTTTACCGGCCACCGGGCTGTTAGGAATCCTGATTGTTCCGAGGTTTGGCTGGCGCGCCATGTTTGTGCTCGGGGGATTGGGCGCCCTAGTCGTCTGGTATCTGCGCAAGGCTTTGCCTGAATCACCGCGCTGGTTGGAAACGAGAGGCCGGTCTGAGGAGGCAGACGCTATTGTTCGAGGCATTGAGCGGGAGGCCTCGTCCCAGCACTCCGCCCTTAAGCCGGCAGAGATAGCTCCATCCACTCTTCACTCCTCCGACCTTAGCGTTCTACTCAGCCCCGTTCTGCTGCCGCGCATGGCGCTGGGCGCAACTACTCTGATCGTGATCAATACTCTGATCTACGGATTCGTCACCTGGCTACCGACCTTCTTTGTAGAGGAAGGGCGCAGCATTGCGTCATCGCTCGACTATGCCCTGATCATGTCGTTGGGGGCGCCACTCGGGTCGGCTCTGGGTGCTATCACCGCGGATTCCTGGGGAAGAAAGCCCACCATTGTTGGAGCTTCGCTTCTGACCATCCTGATAGGCAGCATCTATCCCTTCGTACACGACCCTGCGATGTTGCTAATTTCTGGTTTTCTATTGATGATTCCCATCTACATCATGGTGACACTGCTCTTCGCCATCTATATACCTGAGCTTTTTCCGACCGAAGTTCGAATGCGAGCATCGGGACTCTGCAACACCGCGGGTCGGGGCGCGACCATTGTGACGCCCTTTGTTGTCGTCGCGCTGTTCCGGTCGTACAAAATAACTGGTGTCCTCGCGCTAATGATCGCCCT
>JAFATF010000594.1 GCA_019244045.1 Acidobacteriota bacterium | reverse complement strand
TGATTGCCCCCGAGACTCAGCGGTTCATGGCTGATCGCACAGGTGGCCACGTCTATGCGATGGAAGTTGATCACACTCCACTTGCCTCTGCCCCGGATGAAGTCGTTGCAGTCATCAACGAGGCCGTGGACACTGTCGCTCATAAAGCCGCTCTGATGCGTGCAGAATCAGAGGATTGGCATGAAGGTCGTCTCTGTAAATGATGGGCGACCACGGGAGGCCGTCTGGAAAGGCATGACCTATCCCGACGGCCGTTTTTTAAAGCAACCGTTCCTGGCGCTGTGGCCATTCGGGAACTGAATTACGTGCAAATGGGAACTACTGCAGGTGCTCGACGGTTCGGCCGGTGAACCGTTCTAACCTCTGAACTGCCCCACTCGGCAAATTCTGGCGGGAGCAACGGAACTCGGACCCGCGGCCTCTGCCGTAACAGAGGTAATTGAAACCGTAACTTAAAGACATTGAACCGCACAGATGGCGCCTAACAACGGTTTTTGGAGCCCTGAACAAACGCTATTAACCAGTGATCGGACAGAGAAAAATGAATGCTGCCCCGAGCAAGCAGCATGCGGATAAGGAGAGAAATTGCCATTTCACTCTTCGGATCGCCAAACGTGTGAACACTGGTCGGGACACTCTCGTCGATGTTCACTCGCGCTAGTGCTGCCGCCAAGTGAATCGGGGCACCACGCTCGCAATCATTTCCACACCGTCGAGCAGGCGCGGGCCCAGGGGGCACTGAACGATCTCATTTAATCGCCGCGTGATCCATCGTTGCGTCATCGCGAATGGCCTAGAGGATCTTTTCCGAGATAGTCAGCAACGTTGCCACTTTCGTGGAGCACTGTCCGGATGTATGGTTGCCTTCGTGCCACCATTGGCAACAAACCCCCGAGCCGGGAGTTCGTTTCTCGCGTCCACCAGGCGAGCACAACGTAGTTCGTACCCACACCGCGATACTAAATAAGGAGCCCAACGCCGGGACAACCTTCGTCAATTTGCGCCGGCAGTTCCTCAAGCGCAAGGCGAAATGCCGTCTTCAAAGCCGTTCGCAACAGCCGCGTCCGCGACGTTCACCGAATAGCAGCTCAAACCGGAAGGCTTTCGCGGTGATGCGTCCATCACAAACAATTCTGCGCGGCGCACAGGCCTTGTATTTATGCACGACAACTCCCCTGGCGACGCGCGCGGAAATGCCGCCCGCCTGCTGTCCACATTGGTTCCGTTTATGGTTGAAGGCGATTGGGCCCAAAAGAATGAGAACAATGACTAGAAACTGCACAAACTCTGGCTTCATCAAGTTGGCCGCCTTCCCAACTCGCAGTTCCGGGTCAGTGGCTTTCTGGCCAGCCGCAACTTGCTTGCAGCGCGAAGCTGGGTTCGTTTTCGGCTATCGTGGCACCTTGAAGCATCCAAATGGCTTGAACGGCTGAATTGTTGCTGCTATCGAATGGTGTTGGGCATTCGATAGCACGCGGCCAGGCATCCGGAGTACCGGTACCTATGAGTGCCGCAATTACTGACCTTGTACACCAGATCGAACGGGGAGTTCTCCAGCCTACACGAGAACGGATGAACGAGCTGCTCAAACCTGTGAACCGACCGTGGCGACAGTATTTGACGGCCAAATCTGACCGCTTGTCTCACTTCGGACACCGCATGTCACTTTTCCTGCAAACACTGGTTCTTCGCTGCATATTGTCCGGTGAGCAGGAGCATTGCCTAGCAGTTCCAGATGAAGAGAAGTTCCACATGAAGAAGATTCTGACTCGGTACGCAGTTTGCGCGCTTGCGGTCGCTCTGATGGTGCCGTTGGCGCAGGCGTAACCGGCAGGAATTCTGGCCTGCCCTATTTTTTCCATACGTTTTGGCTAAAGTAGTCTTATCTTTGATACCAAGGATATAGACAGAGATTTTGGTTTTGTTTCCGCCCACACCAATTTGAAAAATTCTCTACTTTTCCATTCGCATATTTTATTGTGTGAAATCCATATCCAATCGTATGGTTGGAAACACTATGAATTTTTGCTGTCTTTACCATCGAAGACCATAATTTGCATTCTGGTGACACTTGAAGTGTGAGCCGATGCAACTCTCGCATGTCACTCCGTTTTGCTTCCGGTTGGCTTGTAATACATTTATTGTGCTTGTACGTTCATATGTCTGCTCCCAGTTGCGCGCACGAGATTATACGTCGTTTAATCCTCCTCCCCTTGCAAGGGCGGACGGCTCTGACCGTGAGGTCACTAGAGCATCGAGCCCTACCGATACAGGTGGAAACGCACTACGTCATCCTGTGGCTTCACGGATGGCCTGGGCAGTCGCCTCCAGCGCACAATCGACCTGGCGCGAACTAACATCAAGGTGAGTCACGGCCCGGATTGTTTGAGGTCCCATTGCGCTCATCCGAACGCCTCGCGCCAGCAGCGCCTCCAAGAAGCGCGTCGCACTCACACTGCTGTTCAGATCGAAGATCACGATGTTGGTCTCAACGGTTGCGGGATCGAGCACGACGCGTTCTAGCCTGGAGAGGCCTTCAGCGAGCCGATGTGCATTGACGTGGTCGTCGGCGAGCCGATTTACGTGGTTACTCAGCGCGAATATTCCAGCAGCAGCGATGATCCCCGCCTGGCGCATTGCCCCACCCATCTGCTGCTTTAAACGCCAGGCCTGCGTGATGAACTCACGGGAGCCGGCAAGTGCGGCGCCCACGGGTGCGCCGAGCCCCTTCGTAAAGTCGATCCAGGCTGAGTCAAACGATTTTGCGTACTCACTCGCGGCGACACCGCTGGCTACCACGGCGTTCATGAGACGCGCACCGTCAAGGTGCGTCCGCATACCGTGGCCTCGCGCAGCGTTTGTCACGGCCACAATCTTTTCTAGCGGCCAGATTGATCCGCCACCGAGATTACTGGTCTGCTCCACCCAGAGGAGGCGAGTCTTTGGCATATAGCGACTGTCCGGGCGAATCGCAGCTGCGACTACCTCCTCGTCGTACTGCCCGCGAGGACCGTCAAGCGCTCTCACGTTGATGCCCGCAAGCGCAGCGGGACCGCCCGCTTCGAAGTGGATAGGATGCGCACTGCGGTGAGCAATCATCTCGTCACCTGGGCAGCAGTGCACCCGCATCGCAATCTCGTTGCACATCGTACCGGAGGGAAGGAAGAGCGCAGCTTCCTTCCCAAGTAATTCTGCGACCATTTCCTGCAACGCGTTCACCGTCGGATCTTCGAGCATCTGCTCGTCGCCGACCTCCGC
>JAFATF010000478.1 GCA_019244045.1 Acidobacteriota bacterium | reverse complement strand
CGATCGCGACAGCGGCAGAATTGGCCGCCGCCATCCAGGATAATCTTCTGTCCCCCGGCGTGCTGCAGACGGTGCTCCGCAAAGCTACGAGGAGGGGCTTATGTTTTCCCTGCCTGAATCGCGAGACAACCCAGCCGCGTCTAAGATGGTCTTAGCGTGCAGAGATGGCAAGCGCTTCAGGTGCACAATCGATCCCGGAAGTTAATCCTTGGTTGGTTGCCATTGCGGTGATGTCCAGCACTTTTATGGAAGTCTTGGATACCACCGTCGTAAACGTTTCCCTGCCGCACATCGCGGGCAGCCTGTCAGCCAGTGTCGATGAAGCGACCTGGACGCTGACGTCCTACCTGGTAGCCAATGCCATCATTCTTCCCATGACCGGCTGGCTGGCCAGTAATTTCGGGCGCAAACGGCTCCTGATGGCCTCGGTCATCGGTTTTACGGCTGCCTCTTTCTTCTGTGGACTGGCACCATCACTGTCATTCCTTATCATTTTCCGCGTCATTCAAGGGGCTTGCGGAGGAGGATTACAGCCGCTCTCGCAGGCTATTCTGCTCGAAGCTTTTCCTCCCGAAAAGCGTGGCCAAGCCATGGCATTTTGGGCTCTGGGCATCGTAGTGGCACCCATGCTGGGTCCTGTAGCCGGCGGTTGGATCACTGATAACTACAGCTGGCGCTGGGTGTTTTATATCAATGTGCCGATCGGGATCATGGCCATTTTGCTGACTCATATTTTTGTGTTCGACCCGGCTTATCTGCGCCGCCGGGCCAGCAGTATCGATTTTTGGGGGATAGGCTTCCTGGTGCTGGGCATGGGGTGTCTTCAGATTATGCTCGACAAGGGTCAGGAAGAAGACTGGTTTGCCTCTCACTTCGTTACCATACTCGCGCTGCTGGCGATTACGGGACTGGGCGGGCTTATCATCCGCGAACTGATGACGGCAAATCCCATCATCGATCTGAGCGTGTTTAAATATCGCTCCTATGCCATCGGTACCTTGTTGATGACTGTCGTGGGGTTTGTTCTCTACGGAAGCACAGTTCTGCTGCCGCTTCTCATGCAGGAGTTGCTGGGATATACCGCTACCCACGCAGGGGTTACGAACTTCCCGAGGGGTTTTGCCTCCTTCTTGGCTATGCCTTTTATCGGTGTGCTGACCAACAAGGTGGACACCCGGAAGCTCTTGTTCTCGGGGGTGGTTTTCTCGGCAGGCGCCATGTACTTGCTCTCGCGACTTAGCCTAGATGTGGGTTTCTGGAACTTTTGGTGGCCGCTAATGCTGCAGGGGGCAGCCCTAGGCCTGATCTTCGTTCCCTTGACGACCGTCACCCATGATCCGATTCCCCGCGAACGCCTGGGCAATGCCACCAGCATTTTTAACGTGATGCGTAATCTTGGAGCGAGCATCGGAATTTCGATTGTCGAGACCCTGCAGTTCCGCTCGATGCAACGGCACATCAATACCCTGGATAAGTTTGTCTCTCCTTCGAATCTGAAAGCCAGCAACATGATTGCCGGTCTGCAGCAAAATTTCGTGGCGCAAGGAGCCGACATGGCCACGGCCACCAGGCGTGCTTACGATGCGCTCTGGGGCATGCTCAATCGCCAGGCCGCTATGCTTTCCTATAACGATGTGTTTTTCATCCTCTCCATGACTTTTCTGGCCATGGCGCCGCTTATTCTGCTGATGAAACGGCCGGCACGCCGCGGCGCCGTGATGGCGCATTAACCTTTAACCGCGCCCGTCGGCTGCTCTGGTTAACGCTCATGGCTGACGCCTAGCCGGAAAACGGCATCTGAGGAGACGCGATGAAATTGGCAGAGGGGATTATGGCCGGCTTAGATACGGTCGCCACCGCCGCCGTTCTGGCTTGCAGCGTTTTCGGCTCGTTGGCAGATATCTTTATCGATGTTCTCGCCGGACGGCAGATACCAGAACCCGATCTCAAGACTGTGGCTGAAGCACCCGAGCCCGGCGCAGTCTCTCGTATCCGTCCGCCGAAAAACCTCCCCAGGACGAGCCGCAGCACAGTGCGGCGCGAGGAAGCTGCGTGAGCGCTGCGCGCTCGAGTGCCTGGACCATCTTCGGCTATTTCGAGTTATGACTTCGCGAGTGCCTCTGCGCTATGATCAAGTGTGATGGCTCACTTGCACGCCTTCGCGACTGATGACGTCCGCCTCCAGGGCGTTGCGGCCAAGGTGCTGGCCGGCGAACGGCTGAACGCTGCCGATGCGCTGCTGCTGTATGGCACCGCCGATGTGCTGGCTCTTGGTTGGCTGGCGAACCACGTGAGGGAGCACATGCATGGAGATCGAACGTACTTCAACGTTAATCGCCACATCAATCCAACCAATGTGTGCGTAGCTGCCTGCCGTCTGTGTGCCTTCGGACGCAAGAAGGATGCTCCCGGCGCTTACACCATGGCGCTCGAAGAAGCTTTCTCAACCGCTGCTTCCGGGCACAACGAGGCGGTGACAGAGTTTCACATCGTTGGCGGACTGCACCCGGATCTCCCCTTTCAATACTTCCTCGATCTTTGCTTGGGGTTGAAGCAAAGGTTCCCCCACGTGCACCTCAAAGCGTTCACGATGGTGGAGATTGCCTATCTGGCGAAGCGGGCCAAGCTGTCCATCAGGGAAACTCTCGTGCAGTTGAAAGCGGCTGGCATCGATTCTTTGCCGGGAGGCGGCGCTGAAATTTTTGCTGATCGAGTTCGGCACATCATTTGCGATCACAAGATCGATGGCGACCAGTGGCTCGATACCGCCAGGACAGCCCATCAACTCGGTCTCAAATCCAACGCCACCATGCTCTACGGCCATGTGGAAAATAATGAGGACCGGGTGGATCACCTGCTGAGATTGCGCGCCCTTCAGGATGAAACCGGTGGCTTCCAGACGTTTATTCCGCTGGCATTTCACCCCGACAACACTCCCTTACAACACTTGCCCAAGACGACGGGGATACTTGACATCAAGCAGATTGCCATCAGTCGCCTGGTGCTCGACAATTTTCCGCATATCAAGGCCTACTGGCAGATGCTCACGCCCAAGATTGCCCAAATTTCGTTGCGTTTCGGCGCAGACGATATTGACGGAACAGTGATCGAAGAAAAGATTTACCACGACGCGGGCGCCACAACCCCACAAGGAATGCGCAGGCAGGAGCTTATACGATTGATCCGAGAGGCGGGGCGAGAGCCGGTCGAGCGCGACACCCTGTACCGCCCGGTAATCCGCAATGAAACATCGGTTACTGTCGCCGTTTAGTGGGAAGAAATCGCAGGTGACTGCCCACCGCAACAACCGCAACTGCTGTAGGTCCCGACCTCCTGCAGATGAACTCCGTTGCTATCCATAAGCTTTCAGCAGAGGGCGACATTGATTCCCGGGATGATGCCAGTTGGCACGGTTCAACTCTGTACCGGGGAAAAACCCCGGCGCGGAGCATGCTTGCGTTGTGAGCCGCCTGAGCCCTTGTCCTCTGCTATCAACGCCTGAGGGAACTTTTGAGCGGGCGGGGATTGCTCAAGAGCATACTTTCACGAGCAGCGGCTTGCCGAGAATCGGGTTCATTTGGGCGACAACGTCTCACATCTCGTTTCCTGCAGGCAGTTTTGCCAAGGCGGAGAGCTGAGGCCTGCAGGTCAACGAGTCTGCTATGGGCGGCCCCTCGGAATTATGTCGCCACATCCACACCAAAATTGCCATCGCCAGCAGCGCGAGGAGCATCGCTGCCGCCACTCCAGACACGATGGCCAGCCGTATACGCCAGGGGACAGGTTCTGCCCAGATTCGTATTTCGTCTATCGTCTCGGCGAGGTCGCAGGCGCCAGGTGCCTTCGGATGCGGGACGATTGCAATCGAAGATGGCGGCTTCGCAAGATCAATCCCTTTGGAAAGAGGAACAGGGTCGCAATCCCACTCGAGGGAAGCGATAGCCGATTTCGCGAGGCAGGCCAGAGTCACAAGAAACTCGATATGTTGCTGCGAGAATGCCGCAGGTTCATCGGAAAAAGCTTCGAGAACGCCAACGGTTGATGTTTGGCTTTCGAGTGGTACTGCGATGAGCGATCGCACGCCCAAACGTCTGCACGCATCGCGATCGACGTGGGCATCATTTTGGGAATCATCGCAGACCATGACAACTCCGTTCCTAAGACACTCTGCGGTGAATCCTGAACGCTGGTCGAGAAGGGTGCCGGGAGGAGGCGCCATGGCGCCGCTGGAGGCACAACAGGCAACTACGCCATTACGCTCACGTCGAAGTGCGAGAGCAACGCCCTTGGCCCCAGTTCCGGCCGCTGCCTGGGCGACGATCCGCTGCATGAATTCGGTCCCGGCGAGTGCACCTGAGTGGAGTTTTTCTCGCAGCAAGGTGAGCGCGAAGGCGGCCTTTGAACCGGCTACGCTGGTTTCGTCCGTCGGCGCAAGTGACCAAGAGGGCCGGAGATGAGGATCCGTGGCCTCTCCGGAGGGGCAGGGGAAACCCGAGCGACGATCTGACATCTCTTCTTGACTCCGTAGTCTGCCGGGACACTAATGTCCGGCGAAGCGGTGTGAGGCAAACTTAGGGCCAAAGCGCTGCCTTGTCAATCAGCGACAGTACACCAGACTTTAGAAACGCTCATCACTCGTTGGCGTAGCAACTTGCAAATTGCGCGTTCGCTTGCTTGGAGACAGGTGTAGAATCCAATTTGAGGACAAGCTTCACGGGATCTTCTCCCCGCATTCCGAGGCTCGCATGAATGTCCATTTCAGTTATAAGGTCCATAAAACTGCCGACATCGAAAAAGACTTAAACCACCAGATAGAAAAGTTGAAAAAACGACTGCAGGTATTCCGGCCGGAGCTGATACACCTGAAGGGGATTGTCGAGCAGAATTCTCCACGAGAAGGATTCCTGGTTTCATTGAACTTGCGCCTGCCTTCCGGACAAATGGCGGTACAGGAGACTGCACCAGCGGCAAATACAGCCCTGAAGAGCGCCTTCGAGGAGCTGCTGAAGCAACTAACCAAACATAAGGACATGCTGCGCAGCTCGCATAAGTGGACGCGTAGGCGCTCGGGTACGAACCGTCGCGCGCCCACCGAAGGTGTCCCGTTCGAACAGACCATCGCCGCTGTTCAGCCACCCACAGTATCATCCGAGGATATCCGTTCTTACGTGAACGCGAACCTCTGGCGCCTGGAGCGGTTTGTCGATCGCGAAATCCAGTACCGGGAAGCAGCCGATTTGGTGGCGCCCGAGCTTATCAGCAAAGAAGAGGTGATTGATGAGGCAGTGGCGCGCGCCTTGGGTGATGGCACGGAAAAGCCTGAACGATTGACTTTGGAGCCGTGGCTGTATCAACTCTCCCTGCGGGTGCTCGATGAACTGGCTTTGCGCGACGGCCAAGGACCTGATTCGGTTCGCCTGCAAGATTCTGCCCGCAAGTTCAACGTTCGCGCCACCGATGAAGCCCATCTGCAATACCATCAGCCCGACGAGACGCTAACCCGGGAAAACACGATTCCAGACGACCGCATTGCTACCCCAGAGGATATCGCTGCTTCCGACGAGATCGTAGCCATGGTGTACCTGGCCTTACGCAATTCTGCCGACATCGACCGCGAAGCCTTTATTCTGAATGCGGTCGAAGGGTTTACCGTCGAGGAAATTGCCGCCATCAGCGAACGCAAGCCGGAGGAGGTGCGAGCCGCGATCTTAGCGGCACGCGAGCAATTGCGTAAATCGCCACCCGTAGCCAGCCGTCTTCGGGATCGATTGCTGCAAAAGAGCGGCACAATTTAAGTTTGCACGCCCAGGAGAACGTGACTATGATCACGCGTGAAGAAATCCTTGAGCTGGCGAAATTTCAGGTGGCGGCGGAAGCCTGCGCTCTTAGCTTCTATTTCCAGCCGCAAAGGCCGCAGAACAAGTCTCATCGAGAGGAAGCCATTCTGGCCAAGGATCTAGTCCGCCAGGCCCTACGCGAGGCGGAAAAAAATGGCCGCAACGGAATCATGCGGGAGGACCTCGATCGCATTCTCGACCTCGCCGGCCACCTCCACGGCAACCAGGCAAGAGCTAAAGCAGTATTCGCTTGTATAGCTAAAAATTTCTGGCGGGAATTTGATCTGCCCCCCCAATTGCCCGCTACCCAGCTGTTCTTGAATGACCGCTTTCATCTGAAGCCCTTAGCAGCATTGCTCGGTGCACAGCCCAGGCTTTGGGTGGTCCTCGTTGATCGGCGACGCGGGCGCTTTTTTGAGCTTCGGCTCGATGAACTAGCCGAACGCGAGGGCGTCTTTCACGAATTACCGCGCCGCGGCCGCAGCGATGGTTTCGCTGGTTATGACGGCGGACATGCTGAGCGCCGTTTGGAAGACGATGCCATGCACCACTTCAAGAAGGTCGCGGAACGCCTCAAAGACGCGCACGAAAAGGGGCACTTCGAAAGGCTGATCATCGGTTGCCAGGAAAGCCTGTGGCCGGAGTTCGAGCCTCATCTGCATCCCTACGTGAAGCAGCGGCTCCTGGAACATTTTCCTGCCGATATGGCGACAATCGCGAGCGAACAAATTCGCGAACGTGCCCAGCGTATCCTGCTCCAGTGGCAGGAAAGTCGCCGGCAGTCGCTGGTGCGTGAGGTCCTCGGCCAGGCGCAACGCAATGCCAATGGCGTAACCGGATTGCGCCGCGTCCTTGAAGCCCTCGAGCTCGGCGAAGTTCAGATCCTCTTACTGGGCGAGAAATTTCGCGCGCCCGGCGTCGAGTGCCGGAATTGTGGACACTTGGACGCGCACATCGTGCCATCCTGTCCTCTTTGCGCCCATTCTACGCGCGAGCTCGTGGACGTCTGTGATGCCATCGTTCCCCAGGCGATCTGTCGCGATATCGAATTGTTTTACGTGAAGGACGATGCCAGCTTCGACCGGGTGGGGAATATCGGCGCGCTGCTCAGATTCCGCGTCGATCAGAATAAACCTTCCATTCTAGCTGCCTCGTAAGCGGCGCCTGCGCTATGGCAGGGCGGCTTGAGCGCCGTCGGGCTGCCTTGTTGCTGTTCAACCAGCACTACCTGCCGCCGATTCTCAACTCGTCCCCTCTGATATTCTTGCTGCCACTTTGTAGCCACGGACAACGGGATCAACCGACCTTTTTTTCGCGGCGATCCATCAGGGCATTTTTAGGAGGGGATATGGGTTTTTCTCGCAGGGAATTTCTAACCACCGCCGCGGCCGGCTCGCTGGCGGTCGGCTTTAGCATGGATGGACAGACAGGCTCAACCCCAACCAATCAAGCATTTGTTTCTGGTCAGGGGAAAAAGCCCATCATCATCTGCGCTAATAATGGTCTCAATTACCTGGACGAGGCTTATAACCTGCTGCGAGATGGTAGCGAC
>JAFATF010000360.1 GCA_019244045.1 Acidobacteriota bacterium | reverse complement strand
GAATGGGGAAGAGAACCGCGACGGCACAGATAACAATCGCAGCTGGAATTGCGGCGCCGAAGGCCCGACCGAAGAGCCGGCGGTGAACCAATTGCGCCTACAGCAGTCGCGAAACTTTATGGCTACTCTTCTGCTCTCGCAAGGTGTTCCCATGCTCCTTGCCGGCGATGCTCTCGCTCACACTCAAAACGGCAACAACAATGCGTACTGTCAGGACAACGAAATTAGCTGGCTGAATTGGGAGGCGCAAGATCGGAAACTGCTGGCATTCGTGCAGCGCATGACAAAGCTACGGAAAGACCATCCGGTATTCCGGCGGCGAAATTTCTTCCAAGGCAGGCCGATCATAGGGGCGGAAGTCAAAGACATTTTATGGTTGACTCCTGAAGGCCGCGAGATGACGGATCAGGAATGGACGAAATCCTCGGCCCGCTGCCTGGGCATATTCTTGGCCGGGGAAGGCATTCAAGAATCCGGCCCCCGCGGCGAACCCATCCTGGACGATAATTTTCTTCTGCTCGTCAATGCCAATCACGAGGACGTGCCCTTTACCCTGCCGGCGCCCAAACCAGAAGAGACCTGGCGCGCCATTGTGGACACAACCTGGAGCGATCTGACGCAGCGATCGATGCACGAGGGTGGCACTCGATACCTGCTGAAGGCGCGATCTCTGGCCTTGTTCATCGAGCACAAAATCAACGAACGGAGAAACGGCATTGATCAAGCGCCGGCATGAGATGCCTTTTGGAGCCGCGTACCGTGCCGGCGAGGGAGTCCGCTTTCGCCTGTGGGCACCTAGAGCCAAAGGCGTGGCGCTCCACCTTTCCGATCAAAAAGGCCAGGTTATTCTCGACATGCATGCCTGTGGCGAAGGCTGGTTTGAGCTAATCAGCGAACGGGCCGGGCCCGGATCACACTACCAGTATCAGATTGATGGCGGTATCAAGATTCCAGACCCGGCCTCGCGCTTTCAGCCGACTGATGTTCATGGGCCAAGCGAAGTGATTGACCCGGAAGAGGTCGACTGGGACGACAGCGAGTGGTTCGGACGAGAGTGGGGGGAAGCGGTCATCTATGAACTTCATATCGGCACTTTCACGCCGCAAGGCAGTTTCGCGGGGGTGCTAGGTCGGCTCGACTACCTGGCTGATCTGGGCGTCACGTGTATTGAACTGATGCCCATCTCGGACTTTCCCGGAGCTAGGAACTGGGGCTATGACGGCGTGCTCCCCTTTGCTCCCGAAAGCCAATACGGTCGTCCCGGCGACCTGAAGCGCCTGGTTCAGGCCGCCCACGCGCGCGGTCTGATGGTATTTCTGGACGTGGTCTACAATCACTTCGGTCCTGAAGGCAATTATCTGGGGTCGTATGCACCGGAGTTCTTTACCGATCGACACCGAACCCCCTGGGGCGATGCTATCAACTTTTATGGGCCGGGGAGCCGAGTGGTGCGCGATTTCTTCATTCATAACGCGCTCTATTGGTTGCGCGAATATCATTTCGACGGACTACGACTGGATGCGGTCGATCGCATCCGGGACCTTTCCCATCCCGATATCCTGACCGAAATCGCGAGCACCGTACGCAACACCATGCCGGGGCACCAGGTTCATCTGGTTTTAGAGAACGACGATAATGCGGCTCATTATCTCGGCCCCAGCCGCCGCCTCTTCGACGCGCAATGGAACGATGACATGCATCATGCGCTGCATGTCACGTTGACTAACGAATGCGATGGCTACTATGCCGATTACGCGCGCGAGCCTGTGCGACGCGCCGGTCGCTGCCTAACCCAGGGCTTTGACTATCAAGGTCAGGTATCCGATTTTCGAGAGGGTATTTGCCGCGGCGAGCCCAGCCAAGACCTGCCCCCCACTTGCTTCGTGTCCTTTCTCCAGAACCATGACCAAATAGGCAACCGAGCTTTCGGCGAGCGAATCCTGAAGCTGGCCGACCCGCGCGCCGTAAAGACAGTCATGACCATTCTGTTGCTTGCCCCCCAGCCTCCGCTGCTTTTTATGGGGGAGGAATTTGGCGCGGATACACCGTTTCTATTCTTCTGCGATTTCGGCGGACAATTGGCAGAAGCGGTGACCCAGGGCCGCCGCAACGAGTTTTCCCGCTTTGCGCGCTTTAGCGACCCGCAACTGCGCGCCCAAATTCCCGATCCGAGCGCGCCTGAGACTTTTCTCCGCTCGCAGCTTGATTGGCACTCAGCCGAGCAAAGCGAGCATGCCCGCTGGTTGCAGTTCTATCGGGACACGCTTCACATTCGCCAGCAGGAGATCATCCCGCGGCTTCGAGGTGTAACGGAAAACCGGGCTCTTTTCTCCATGCTCGGCGAACGCGCACTGATCGCCTCCTGGGAACTCGATGGGGCCAGGCTCAGCTTGTTGGCTAATCTTGGGGAGGGGGCGGTTGAGCACGCCAGCAGGGTCCAAGGCAAGCTGCTGTATGGAACGCCCGACAGAGAAGCTGATTTCTGGAGTAAGCTGGTGCCGGCGTGGTCGGCGGCCTGGTTTCTGCAAAATAATGGCGACCGCTTCTGACATTCCGCTGTCGATCTACCGGCTGCAATTCAATCGGCATTTTACTTTTCGTGATGCCACGCAAGTCGTTCCCTATCTTGCTGCTCTTGGCATCACGCATTGCTATGCTTCGCCCTACCTTCGTGCCCGCCCGGGAAGCATGCACGGCTACGACATTATTGATCACAACTCACTTAATCCCGAGATCGGCACGCGAGAAGATTACGAGACCTTCGTCACGCAACTGCACCGTCATGGGCTGGGCCAGATTCTCGACATCGTGCCTAACCACATGGGGGTCATGGGGGCGGACAACAACTGGTGGCTCGATGTGCTGGAGAACGGCGAAGCTTCGATGTACGCAGAATTCTTTGACATTGACTGGTCTCCGATCAAGGAGGAACTTGAGGGAAAGGTTCTGGTGCCGGTTTTAGCCGATCAGTACGGCAATGTCCTCGAGCAGGGGGAACTGAAGCTGGTCTTTGATGCCGAACGCGGGGAATTCAGTATTTATTACCATCAACACAGGTTTCCCATCAATCCTCGCGAATACCCGCGCATCCTGCACTTCGAGTTCAAGAGCCTGGAGACGCGGTTGGGTCCCACCCACGATGATGTTCTGGAGCTCGAGAGCATTGCCACCGCTTTTGGACACCTACCCACGCGGCAACACATCACTGCCGAGAAAACGGCAGAACGAAACCGCGAAAAAGAAATCCAAAAGCGTCGCTTGGCCGCCTTGTGCGCCCGCTCGATTGAGATCGCGGATTTCCTGCAGCACAACGTGCAAATTCTGAACGGCACTAGGGGTGAGCCGAGGAGCTTCGACGCGCTCCATGAGCTCATCAAGGCCCAAGCTTATCGTCTGGCGCAATGGCGGGTAGCTGCAGACGACATCAATTACCGGCGTTTCTTCGACATTAACGATTTGGCCGCAATCCGCACCGAAAATCCCGAGGTCTTTTCCGCCACGCACCGCTTGGTTATGGAACTGGTCGCCGAAGGCAAGGTGAATGGGCTGCGTATCGACCACCCCGACGGCCTCTATGATCCGGCCAGGTATTTTCGCGAGCTGCAGGAGAACGTAAAGGGGAAAGGCGCGGGAGCCCTGTACGTGGTTGCGGAGAAAATTCTTACTGGCAAAGAGCATCTTCGCCAAGATTGGCCTATTTCTGGCACCACGGGCTACGAATTCGCCAATTTGGTCAACGGCTTATTTGTCGACCCTACAACTGCCACCCGTATGGATCGGATTTACCGCTCTTTTGTCGGCAGTACAGAAACTTTTGATAACCTCGTCTACAACTCGAAGCGGCTGATTGTGAAGATATCCCTGGCCAGTGAGTTGAACGTGCTCGCCAATGCACTGAGCCGGATTGCGCTGGCGAATCGTCACACCTGCGACTTTACCCTGAATAACTTGCGCAGCGCGTTGGCGGAAATTATTGCCTGCTTCCCCGTCTACCGAACGTACGTGGCAAATGACGAAGTCTCGCCCCAAGATCGGCAGTACATCGAGCAGGCAGTGCGCGCGGGCGCGCGGCGCAGCAATCTGCCGGATCTGACGGTCTTTGACTTCATCCGCAAGGTGTTGCTGATCGAAAGTAACGGCGATGAGCCGCGCTGGTATCGCAACGCGTTCGTGCGCTTCACCATGAAATTCCAGCAGGTTACCAGCGCGGTGATGGCCAAAGGGCTCGAAGACACGGCTTTCTACCGTTACAACCGGCTGCTTTCGCTCAATGAGGTGGGCGCCGATCCGATCACCTTTGGTGTCAGCGTCGATGAATTTCACCGCGCCAATTTCGAACGCGGCGAATTGTGGCCCCACTCGGTTCTGGCAGGTTCTACGCACGATTCCAAGCGGTCGGAGGACGTTCGCGCCCGCATCAACGTTCTTTCTGAGATGCCGGCACAATGGCGAGCCAGCTTGCGCCGGTGGAGAGATTGGAATCGCAGCCGGAAGAGAACCTTGGATGGCGCGCTGGCGCCGGATCGCAACGACGAATATTTGCTTTATGAGACGCTGATCGGCGCCTGGCCACTTACAGTCGAGGGCGCGAACTGGTCCGATTTTGTCGACCGCATTCAGGGCTACATGCTCAAGGCGATCCGCGAAGCCAAGCAGCATTCCAGCTGGGCGAATCCTCATGCCGAGTATGAGCAGGCAGTTGAGAAATTCGTGCAGGCGATACTCGAGCGCAAACGGCGCAATCGTTTTTTGCACGACTTTGAGCAATTCGAGTCGCGCATCGCGCGAATCGGGTTCTTCAACAGCCTTTCGCACACCCTGCTCAAGCTGACCTGCCCAGGAGTGCCCGATATTTACCAGGGAAACGAGCTGTGGGAGTATTCGCTGGTTGACCCCGACAACCGGCGGCCGGTCGACTATGTGCGGCGGCAGGAGCTTTTGGGGGGGCTCAGTGAGCAGGGCCCAGACCGGCCCTGCATGCAACGCTGTCGGGCTCATTCTCTTCTCAACAGCCTCGAAGACGGACGTGCCAAGTTGTTCCTTATATCGACGGTACTGAACTATCGCCGCCACAGGGCGACATTCTTTCACGGCGGGCGATATCTGTCGTTAACGGCGCATGGTCCACGCGCGCACCATCTATGCGCCTTCGCCCGGGAATTTGAGGGCCAGGTTGCTATGGTCGTGGTCCCGCGGCTATGTGCAACTCTCCTCGGCGACAAGCACGAAGCCCCGCTGGGGGCTGAGCTCTGGGATGAGACCTATCTGCAAATCCCCGGCGAGATCGGCTGTCGAAATTTTTTGAATGTATTGACCGGCGAGGAGCTACAAGTTGAGACTCGCACGCAGGGAAGGGTTTTGCCCGCGATTGGCGTGCTGGCGAGCTTTCCGGTTGCCCTCTTGGCTTCTCAGCCAGAAAGACGAATACAAGGCGGGAAAGAGGGTTTAGTTTCGGCAGAGTGAGCCGCCAGCAGTGCATTAGCCGCTGGATCGAGCTACCCCGGTACCGGGCGATTGGCATCCAACTACCCAATGGGCTGTATTGTTGGGGTGCCGCCCACGCGGCTAGTGTGGCACGCAGACCAAAAAAGCCAGGGCGGTCGATTTCGCGCGATGGGGTGCATTCGATGTACTTCCGATTCCTAGCATGTCTCGCCTTTGCGCTCTGTTTGGCAGCTCTCCCTTCCCCCGCCGCCGGGGAGCCAGCGGCTGCGGCTAGCGATCCCCAGCAACTCGTGCGGGCGGTTGTGGGTAATGAACTGCGCGCTTCGGAAACTGACCACTCTCACTGGATGTACCGCGATCACGATGTTGAACCCGCCAAGAACGTGGTGCGGACCTGTGTCGATACCAGTGGCGGACAGATTTGCCGGGTCATCGAGCGGGATGGCCACGTGCTCACTCGTGAGGAGCAGAACGAGGAGAAGGCGCATCTCGAGCAACTGGTCAAGAATCCGACCGACCAGAAAAAGAAGCAAAAAGAGCAAAAAGACGACGATCGCAAAGCGGCCGAACTGGTCAATATGCTGCCCCACGGTTTTCTTTACCACTACGATGGGAAGGAAGGAAATTACATCCGACTTAAGTTCGAGCCCAACCCAAACTTTAATCCGCCCAGCCGCGAGGCCACCGTTTTTCATGCCATGGCGGGCACAATGCTAATCGATCCCCGGCAACAACGGCTGGCCGATATGAAAGGTACCTTGATCCGCAGCGTGGATTTCGGCTGGGGACTGCTGGGCCGGTTGAACAAAGGCGGAACCTTCGAGGTGAAGCGCAAGGACGTTGGAGGCGGACACTGGGTGAACACGCTTTTGGATGTTCACATCCACGGCAAGGCGCTGTTCTTCAAAACCATTAATGCCGAGCAGCGCGAACTGCAGGAAGACTTCAAAAGGGTTCCTGATCGCCTGAGCTTGGCGCAGGGTGTATCGATGCTGGAAACACCGGGGCTGCAAGCAAGCACTAAGCCACCATAAAAAGCCAAGCAGCCCAGAACCCGAGACTAGCTCTCGTTTTCCTCACATTTGCACCTCTACCAGAACTTCCAGCTCTGATTACCCTTTCTTCCGAATTCAGACACGGTTCGCGCCAGGAGTACATTCGAAAGCGGCAGGCTTCGAGCTTCTCCGAAAAAGCCAGGTGACGATCCCGAATGAAGCTGGTGATATTCGGATTGACTGTAAGTTCTTCGTGGGGAAACGGACACGCTACCATATGGCGCGGGCTGTTGAGCGCTCTTGCCCGGCAGGGGCATGAAATCAAATTTTTTGAACGAGACGTTTCCTATTATGCGCAACACCGCGATCTAGAGAGCGGTGAGCGCTATGAATTGGTCCTTTACAACAGTTGGGCGGAGGTTCAAGGGCGAGCGACAGAGGAGCTGCGCGACAGCGATTTTGCCATCGTGACCTCCTACTGCCCGGATGCGCGCGCTGCTTCGGACGTGATTTTGCAGTCACCGATTGCGCTGCGCATCTTCTACGACCTGGACACGCCGATCACGCTTGACCGTTTGCGCGCGGGAGAAGATGTCGAGTATCTGCCCAGCTACGGCCTGGAGCCCTTCGACTTGGTGCTGAGTTACACGGGCGGCCCCGCACTTGCGGAGCTACGCACGCGATTAGGCGCGAAGCGAGTCGCAGCACTCTACGGCAGCGTTGATCCCGCGGTCCATCAGCCGACCGACCCCAAAGCACGTTATCACTCCAACCTGTCCTATCTGGGCACCTACGCCCCGGATCGACAAGCCAAGTTGCAAGAGTTTTTTATTGAGCCTGCCCGCCGCTCTCCCCATAAGCGTTTTCTTTTGGGTGGCGCACAGTACCCGCTGGAGTTTCCCTGGACCAATAACATCTGGTTCGTGCGCCACGTGCCTCCACCCGAAC
Source organism: Acidobacteriota bacterium (assembly GCA_019244045.1). Taxonomy (GTDB): domain Bacteria; phylum Acidobacteriota; class Terriglobia; order Terriglobales; family Acidobacteriaceae; genus Gp1-AA122. The sequence continues at coordinate 12,160 of JAFATF010000360.1, read as the reverse complement.
ATCCTGCCTTCTATTGCTCATCGGAGCTAACCCTGAGTGTGACGCGAGCGCCTATGGCGGAGATGGGATACTGCCCGTCGGGCCGTTTATTTGAAGCGGCGTCCTGCGGGACCCCCATCGTGAGCGACTACTGGCCGGGGTTGGAGGATTTCTTCGAACCAGGGCAGGAAATTTTGGTCGCATCCGGAGCCGACGAGGTCCAAGACGCGCTTGCGCTGCCGCGCAAACGGCTGCGAGCAATTGGCGAGGCGGCTCGCCGACGCGCGCTCGGCCAACACACCGCCGAGCACCGCGGCCTGCAGTTGTTGAGCTTGCTCGAGGTAACGGCATGAAAATTTGGGGAGTGATTCCGGCGGCCGGTTTAGGTACCCGCATTCAACCGCTGGCTTTTTCCAAGGAACTCTTGCCGGTGGGAACCCGCCGCGACGGTGAGACCGATCGCCCCCGTGCGATCTCGGAGTACTTGCTGGATCGTATGCTGCTGGCCGGTGCCACACGAATTTGCTTCGTAATATCGCCCGCCAAGACCGACATCATGAATTATTTCGGCGGGCAGCTTGAGAATGCGGCGATCTGCTATGCCATGCAGTCGAATCCCAAGGGCTTGTGCGATGCCATTTTCACTGCTCTGCCGTTTGTCGCTCCCGGCGATGATGTGCTGATTGGATTGCCCGATACGGTATGGTTTCCGCAAAACGGATTCTGCCATCTGGCGGCGGGATCATTCTCCTTTCTGCTCTTTCCGGTAGAGCGGCCAGAATTGTTCGACGCCGTTGTTTCCGACGACCAGGACCACGTGTGTGAGATCCAGGTCAAGACAAGCGCGGCCTCGAGCAAATGGGTGTGGGGCGCCTTTCGCCTGCCGGCCCACGACCTGGCGAAGCTCTATGACCTCTGGCGCGAACGAGGCCAGCAGGATCAGTACATCGGAACTCTGGTCAACGAATATATCGATCGCGGAGCGGTGGTAAATGCCGTGCGTCGTGGTGAACGCTACGTCGACGTCGGCACTTTGCATGGATATCGCGAAGCGGTGACTTTGTTGTCGCGCGATGATCGCCCTTACAGCCAGAAAGTCAATGTTGCAGCATGAAACCGAACTTCTCCTGCCTTCCGTCGCCGATCCGACTACGGCTTGCGGAAGGGACGGCAATCAGCGCTTGCTTGTGCTCGCGGCTCATCCCGATGATGAGACCATCGGCGCTTCTCAGATGCTCGGCGCACTGCCAGGGGCGACGGTGGTGTATCTAACCGACGGCGCTCCTCGCGAGGTAAAATTCCGATCGCCGCATTTCAGCGGGTCGCGCGAGTTGTATGCCTCGGTGCGGGCCGAAGAAGCCGTAGCCGCATTAGCCCAGGTGCAGCTGAGCCCGCAGCAAATTCTGTTCCTCAGTGCCTCGGATCAGGAAGCTATCTTTCACGTCGGCGAACTGGTGTATGAGTTGCTGGGAGTGGTCGAGGAGTTCAGACCGTCAATCATTGTGACGCACGCTTATGAAGGCGGGCACCCCGATCATGACACTGCTGCCCTGGTGGCGCGCTTGACGGTTGAACTTACCCCACGGCGCAACTTGCCCCGCCCTGAACTAGTGGAGATGACGAGTTACCACGCGCTTAGAGGCAAGCTCGTCACCGGTGAGTTCCTGGCAACTTCGCCGCTCACATCGGGTAATATTCGAGGGGGGGTTCTGCTCAACATGTCGGCTGCCGAGCGTATGCGGAAGGCACGAATGCTGGCCTGCTATGTGTCCCAATCCCATGTGCTCTCCCCTATCCCCCTCGAACCTGAGCGGCTGCGGCGCGCGCCAGTTTATGATTTCACCCAACCTTGCCACCCGGGAGCGCTCTGGTATGAGGTTCTAGGGTGGCCGCTCACGGGCTGGCGGTGGCGCCAACTGGCAGGACAGGCCCTTGCTCAATATGGCGAGCTAGCATGCCGCTGACCGTGCTGAGCGTCGCGTATCCACTGGCACCGGTGCGCGAGAGCACCGCGGGGGGAGCAGAACAAATCTTGGCGCTGCTCGATGAAGCGCTCGTCGCCGCCGGTTATCGCTCGATTGTCATTGCCCAGGAGGGCTCGCGTTGCCGCGGAACACTTCTGCCGACGCCACTTGCGAGCGGACAATTCGATGATGCGGCTCATCGAAGAGCGCGGCGCGCGGTTCGCCTTGCCATTGACTCAGCCTTGACGCGATACTCGATCGATCTCATTCACCTCCACGGTATCGACTTCCTTGAATACCTGCCCGAACCGCCGATCCCGGTCGTGGTCACGTTACATTTACCGCTCGGCTGGTACCCGACACGGGCTTTTTCGCTGATGCGGCCAAATACTTATTTGGTCTGTGTATCGGAGGCACAAAAGCGGGAGCGGCTTGCCGATGCAAAGCTGTGCCGCGTCATTCCGAATGGGGTCCCCGTCGAGCGCTATCGCCCCGCCGCCAGAAAGGGCAACTATGCCGTGGCGCTCGGACGGGTATGCCCGGAAAAGGGTTTTCACCTGGCCTTCGATGCGGCATCGCAGGCGGGTATTCCTCTGATCTTGGCCGGCCAAGTATTCCCCTACAAAACCCACCAGGAATATTTTGAGACAATGATTCGTCCGCGGCTGAGGGGAAGGCATCGCTTTCTGGGGCCGGTAGGCGGAGGGCGCAAGAACCAGCTGCTTGCCGGAGCGAGCTGCCTTGTGGTTCCCAGTTTAGTGACCGAGACCAGCTGCTTGGTTGCCATGGAGGCCCTGGCCTCGGGAACGCCTGTGGTGGCCTTTGCTCGCGGCGCGCTTAGCGAAGTGGTCGAACACGGTCGGACCGGGTTTCTAGTCGATCGGATAGCGCAACTGAGCCCAGCGATAAGGGAGGCCGCGACACTGAGTTCTAGCTTGTGCCGTAGGCGCGCCGAGCGTAATTTTTCAGCCACCCGGATGCTGCGCTCATACGCCGCACTCTATCAAGAGCTCAGTAAGGCAAACGCATCGGCCATGGCAGCGTAGATAAAACCGGATTGCAAAGAGGCCGCTCAATGAATGCGCCTGATGGATGGAGCACCCGGCTGATCAGCGATGTAGAGCAACTGGCTGCCATCGCCGAAGAGTGGCGCCTTTTATTCGAGCGCTGTCCTCATGCTACTCCGTTCGAGCGCCCGGAATGGTTGCTTTCGTGGGCGCAAGCCTTTAGGCCCGAAGTGCTCCACACGATCGAGGTTCGCCGCCACGGAGCGCTGGTCGGCTTGGCACCCCTGTTTCTCTACCGCGCAGGAGCGGACCGGATCCTGGTGCCGCTGGGCGCGAGCATCTCCGATTACATAGATTGGTTGATAGATCCGATCCAGAGTGCTGCCATTCTTGAACAAATATTTGCGGTGTTGCGAGACTCGAGGAAAGGTTGGGATCGACTCGAATTAAGTGACGTTCCGCCCAGCTCACCTTTGCTGACATTTCGGTCAAGCGACTGGGACGTTGCGCAATCGCCCGAAACCGCTTGCCCGATCTTAGAACTGCCGCGGGGGGCGAAATCGGTCGCGCAAATCCTGTCGGGCAAAGCCAGGCACAATCTGCGAACGGCAGCCCATCGTATGGAACGGATGGGACGGGCGAAGTTCGAGATTGCGACTCGGGAAACCGTCGACGAATTCCTCGCGGCCATGATGCGCCTACACGGGGCACGCTGGAACGAGTTCGGAACAAGGGGTGTCTTGTCCGAGAAACGAGTGCAGGAGTTTCACCGCATTGCTGCCCGAGCGCTTCTCGGGCGCGGTGTTCTGCGCCTTTATGGTCTGCGCTTGCAGGGGCAGCTCATTGCTGCTCTCTACGCCCTGGTCGGGTCGGAAACCTTTTATTGCTATCTGCAAGGGTTCGATCCGGCTTACGGCCCGCTCAGCCCGGGAGCGCAAATCCTCGGCCGCGTGATCGATGACGCGTTGCGTGAGGGTAAGACGCGGGTGGACTTTTTGCGAGGACGTGAGCGCTACAAGTATGCCTGGGGTGGGCGAGACTCCGAGACATGGCGGCTTTCGTTCCAACTCCGCTCGCCCGTTCAAGAGCGATTTCGCCCCCACCTGGCGGCTTAGATTGGCGAGTGGCAGCTGGAAAAGGGGGGAGAAGGCGGGTATCCCGCTTGATGCTCCAGGATTTGAACCTGAGTTGGTTTCTACATGCCAACCTGTAGCAGGAGAGCGCCCATCTAAGGGTCCAACTAGGTGCGGTGGATCGTCCCCAGGTTTGGCCTCCGGTGGCGAGCCTAAAGGTTCAGCCTGGGGACGACACTCCCAATCGTGAGTCGAGCGAACATACCAAACCCGATTAGGATTGGCACCTCCGGATGGCACTACAAACACTGGCGCGGCTGCTTCTATCCTGAGGAACTTACTTCCTCCGAATACCTTAGCTGGTACATTCGCCATTTCAATACGGTCGAGATCAACAATTGCTTCTATCGCCTTCCGACCGAGTCCGCGGTCGAGAACTGGCGTAAGCAAACTCCGCCGGATTTCAGCTTCGCCGTCAAGGGTAGCCGCTTTCTGACCCATATGAAGCGTTTGCGTGACGCCGAAAATGGCTTGACGACGTTTCTTAATCGCATGGAGCTACTCAAAGACAAGCTCGGCCCGATTCTGTTTCAGCTTCCACCCGATTGGCACCTGAATCGGGAACGGCTGGAGGAGTTTCTCGGCCTACTGCGGACTCGTCCCCACCACTACGTCTTCGAGTTTCGCGATCCTACCTGGTATACCGAGCCAGTTTACGAACTGCTGCGTCGCCACAACGTAGGGCTTTGCATTCACGATTGGGGAGCGCAGGACTGGCCTCGACAGCTGACGGCCGATTTCACCTACATTCGTTTTCACGGCACGCAAGGGCGATACGGCGGCAGCTACACGGACGAAATACTCGAGAACTGGGCCCGCCAGATCAACCGATGGATGGGTTCTCTCGGGCAAATTTATGTGTATTTCAATAATGATCAGGGCGGTTATGCGGTCAAAAACGCCCAAAGTCTCGAAAGCCGGTTTGGCCTCCATGGCCAGCCGGCGCGCTGCGCCTAACGGTATCTACATGGAACCACGTACCGATCCTCTTTCCCGGTCTCGCGCCTTAACTACACGAATGCGAAGCTGAATTTACATGCTCCTACCGATCGGCAGACGCAGTTGTGCTGGTTATGCTGCAAATAAGTGACATTTGCGCGTCACTGCTCGAAACTTTTTGGGGGAGGCCAGCATGCTCTACTGGGCTTTGGTGTTTCTGGTGATTGCGATCATCGCCGGAGTTCTGGGTTTTGCAGGTGTAGCAGCCGCTGCGGCCGGGATCGCCAAGATTCTCTTCTACATCTTCCTGATCATTTTCTTGGTGACCTTGATCATGGGACTATCGCGGCGCGGTCGAACCGGGGTCTGACAAACGGGTTCGCAGGGGCCCTATGTTTTGGGGCGGATTTATAAAGTCCGTCCCAAGACCGTCCTGTTCGGTGTTTTCCTTCTGCAGCACTGTAATTCCCGCACTGCTCCCCGTCGGGCAGCATCTGAAGTAATTCAACTTTTGCACTCATCAGGGAGAAGGCAATGAGAGCAGTAGTTTTTCATGGGATCGGAGACATCCGCCTCGAGCAAGTCAAAGAGCCCAGCCTCAAGGATCCGAACGATGCCATCGTGGAGTTGACGGCCAGCGCCATCTGCGGGACCGACCTACACTTTGTGCGCGGAACCATGTCCGGCATGGTGCCGGGGACCATTCTGGGACACGAGGGGGTTGGCATCGTGAAGGAGATCGGGCGGGAGGTTCGCAACCTTTCACCCGGCGATCGGGTGGTGATTCCTTCGACCATCGGCTGCGGGAATTGCTCCTATTGTCGGGAAGGATACTATGCCCAGTGCGATAGGGCCAATCCCAATGGCGCGCGGGCCGGCACAGCGTTTTTTGGCGGCCCCAAGGATAGCGGTCCATTCCATGGCTTGCAAGCTGAGCGAGCCAGGATACCGTTTGCGAATGTTGGTCTGGTAAAACTCCCGGACGAGATCGACGACGACGAGGCTATCATGCTGTCCGACATTGTGCCTACCGGCTACATGGCTGCCGAGAATGCCGAAATCCGCCCCGGGAACACGGTTGCGGTCTTCGGGTGCGGGCCGGTGGGACAATTCTCGATCGCGAGCGCCAAACTCAAGCAGGCAGGACGCATTATTGCGGTGGATACCATCGCTTCCCGCTTAGAAATGGGGCGCAAGCAAGGTGCTGAAGTCATTGATTTTAATGAGGAAGACCCGGTCGAGGCGATCCTCGAGCTAACGAACGGCATTGGTGTTGATCGCGTCATTGACGCCGTGGGGGTGGATGCAAATCGCCCGCATAGCGGCCCTGCCGGCAAGCAGGCTGACAAATTGAGGAAAGAGTTCGAAGACGAGCTTAAGAAAATTGCACCCAAGCAGAGGCCTCGTGATGGTAATTGGGAGCCGGGCGACGGACCCTCGCAGGTCTTGCAATGGGCCGTCGAGACCGTAGCCAAGGCGGGGAAGATTTCAATCATCGGGGTTTACTCGCTTGAATCGAAGTCTTTTCCTATTGGTAAAGCGATGAATAAGAATCTGACGCTGACTATGGGCAACTGCAACCACCGCCGATATCTACCTGAGCTGGTCAGTCTGGTCAGAAATGGAACTCTGCGACCTTCCGAAGTGCTCACCAAGGTTGAACCGATGCGATCGGTAATTGATGCCTATAAGGCCTTCGATCAGCGCCAGCCGGGTTGGGTCAAAGTAAAATTGGAACCAGTGAATCGATCGTTAGCTGCCTGAAGGATTTCTGCTTTCGAACCTGCGCCTAACAGAATTCTGCTGCTCGAGGATTGCTTCAAGCGCTCTGACCAAGTCTGCGGCTCGCGATTTTGGCAGATAGCCTCGCGCCCCGGCCGCGGTAGCTTCCTGTGCCGCCTGACCGGAGTCGTATTGGGTAAAGATCAGGATGGCAACATCGAGCTGTTGGCGGATGCGGCGGGTTGCTTCGAGACCATCCAGCTCCGGCATGAGAACGTCCATAAGGATTGCGTCGGGCTGAAGGTCAAGTGCCTTCTCGATGGCTTCGCGGCCATTGGTAGCCTCTCCGCAGATGCGCCAGGTGGGAAGATCCGCCATAAGCCGTTGCACGGCATCGCGAAGGGCCTTACTGTCGTCGACAACGAGCAGCCGTCGCACCATGGCCTGCTTGCCATCTTCAAGGTCGAGCGTTCGTGACTCGGCTTGCACGGGTTTAGCCTCTCAGCGTTCGGCTGGCTGATGGGTGACGAGTGGCGTTACAGAGTAGAAGTGGCGCGCAAGTGAATCGTACGCTGAGGCGAGTCACAGCACACTGGCACAGGGGTGCCATCGCGGTGGCACGAACTGGTGGCGAAAGCGGAATCGAGAGCCGCCTCTTTAGCGACGACAACCGGTTTACGCGCTTGTTCATCGTACGGTTGTTGGCCGATGCTCACATGGTTAAAAGGTGAATATGCAGAATAGATGGTCTGCCACTCTCGTCATTTCGCTACTACTCGTCCTCTCTGGAACGATTGCCTGTGGGGGTAAAAATGTCCACATGACTCCCGCTTCGACGCAGCCCGCCGCGCAAGGTGTGGCAGAACTGAAGCACGACAAAAATGGCAATCTTACCGTGGACTTAAAGGTAAAACACCTCGCCCGGCCGGAGGCTCTTACTCCCCCGAAAACGACTTACGTCGTTTGGATTCAGTCGAGCAACACCGCGGCGCGAAAGCTGGGTGAGCTGAAGGTGAATGGCAAGCTCGAGGGCGAGTTCAAATCACCCGTCCCGGCAGCAAACTTTCAGATCTTTGTGACCGCTGAAGACGGCCCCACGGTGTCCGAGCCAACCGGACCTGAGGTGTTGCGGCAGACGGTTGGCGTAAGTCAGGGCTAAACAGGCGCTAACCCTGTGCAGCCTGATTCAGCGGCCGATCGAGAGATACTCAAAACCTAATCTCTGCATGGTCGCCGGATCGAAAACGTTGCGCCCATCCACCACGACGGGTACATCCATGGCATCGCGTAGGCGCTCAAGCTGAAGTGAGCTGTACTCCGGCCAATCGGTGAGAACGACCAAGCCATGGGCGTGCTCGGCCGCTTCATAGGGGTCTGTGCAATAGACGATTGTTTCTTGGTTTTCGGGCAGAATAGCTCGTGTGGTCGCAATCGCGCGAGGGTCGTGCAGCCGCAGGCGGGCGCCTTCGGCGAGCAGGGCATTCACAATCTTGAGGCTGGGTGCTTCCCGGATGTCGTCAGTGTTGGGTTTGAAGGCCAGGCCCAGCACGGCAATGGTTTTATCCTGTAATACCCACAGCGCCTGGCGAACTTTCCTGAGAAAGACTTCTATGCGGTGCCGATTGATATTCTCTACCTCTTTAAGCAGGCAGAAATCGAGGCCATATTCTTCGGCCAAATGAATGAAGGCGCGCAGGTCTTTGGGGAAGCAATAGCCTCCAAAACCGATACCGGCGTTCAGAAACTCGGGTCCGATACGTGGATCCATGCCGATTCCACAGGCAACCTTGGTAACATCGGCCCCGACCAGCTCACAAAGATTGGCGACCATATTGATGAAGGAAATCTTCATGGCCAGGAAGGAATTGGCCGCATGTTTGATGAGCTCGGCCGTACTCAATTCAGTGATGAGAACCGTGGAATGCAGAGGCCGATACAGCTCTTCGAGAATCATTCGTGCGCGTTCTGATTCGACTCCGCAGACGATACGATCCGGACGGAAGATGTTGCGCATCGCCGCGCCTTCCTGCAAGAACTCGGGATTCGAGGCCACATCGAACTCGACCACGCTGGCGACCGGTTCGGTCGTGGTTTCTGTAGTTTCAACTGTCTGACCGCCATTGCGCGGGGCATTTCTGGCATAGCGCAGGATGGTGCGCTTCACCCACTGCGCGGTAATGGCGGGCACGGTACTTTTTTCCACGATAAGTTTGTAGCCATTAAGGTTGTGCGCGATGATGCGAGCAACCGCTTCCACCTGCGACAAATCGGCCTCACCGTTTTCCCTCTGGGGAGTGCCCACACAGACGAACAGCACTGTAGCTTCGCGAATGGCCTGTTCAAGATCGACGACGGGATGAAACCTTTTGCCCAGGTGTTTAGCCAGAAGCTTTTCGATACCAGGTTCGTAGAAGGGGATGCGACCGGCACGCAGCTCGTCGCTTAGAGCTTCCGAGCTATCGGCGCCGAGCACCTGCCAGCCGAGGTCGGCAAGGCCGAGGGCGGTGGGAAGGCCGACATGACCCATTCCGAGGACGGCGATTTTAGCTTGTCGGGAACGAATGCTTGAGAGGACAGCGTCATCATGGGAGGAGAGAGAGGTGTCAAACGAGCGAACTTGCGGACTAACCTTTGACATCTCGCTTGGCACGGGCTTCTCCTTCGAATGGGAATTGCACGCTCATTCGCTGCCCTGCCTCCTCATACCAGGTTACAGGAGGCCGTTCAGGCAGCAATGTCGGGTGTGCGAGTTCGCTTCTCCTGACCGGGTTTATCGATGGCGCCCAGCTGTTCGATTAACGTCTTCAAGTCCTCGGCATGTTCTTCTTCATTGGCCAGGATTTCTTCCATGACGCGCCGGCTGGTCGGATCCTTGTCGCCCAGATAGCGAATGATTTCTCCATAAGAATCGACCGCAATACGTTCGGCAACCAAGTCTTCGCGAATCATGTCGATCAGGTCCGAGCCTTCGACGTATTCAGAATGGCTGCGGCTCAGGAGCCCATCAGGATTAAAGTTAGGAGCGCCGTTGAGCTGCGTGATGCGCTCCGCCAGCTTGTCGGCATGCTGTTGCTCTTCATTGGCGTGCTCCAGGAATTCTTCCGCTACCGACTGCGCGTGGATACCCGAAGCAGCGTAATAGTGGCGTTTGTAACGAAGCACGCAAACCAGTTCCGTGGCCAGCGCTTCATTCAACACGCGGATTACCGTTTCGCGATCGGCCTTATAGCCTTCTGTGACAGCCCCCTGTTCTATGTGCTGGCGCGCACGCCGTCGGATTTCCTGAATGTCAGAAATGAATTCGCCAGGTTTTGATTTTGAAACAGAACTATCCATTGGTATTCCTCCCTGCATTGAACGAAGGGATGCCGAAAGATGTCTTGCATCCGTCGAACACGGGTTCAGAGGCTAAGGTTCTTTCAGCAGTTGCCTATAAGTATTCGAGCTACGCCATTCGGCACTCGACTGGCGTCAATTGCGGGAAGAGGACATCAAGGTCCGCACCCGATGAACTTACGACAGAGACAATCATTGCGGCATCGGGTTGAAGCTGTACGCCGCGCAGAAACGCGGGGTAACGGAGGAGGATGGTTTAGACCTCGAAAACGCGATAAGCAGCTGGCGGTTGTTGGCTTTGCAGAAGAGTAATAGCAACATTGTGCACGGGAATGCCGCTCGTGGTTTTGCCGTCGAGGGCTCCATGGTGCGCGTGTCCATGCAGGACCAGATCAGCGCCGTGCCGGTCGACGACCTCAGCCAGTCGGGAGGTACCCAAATAGGGATAAATTTCAGGGACTTCTCCGGATACAGTGGTCGCAATGGGCGCATAGTGCAGAACCACGATGCGTTTGGGGGTGCGCAATTGGGACATGGCACGTTCGAGCTTCATCGCTTCGTCGATAGAGGCACGGACGAAGGTCTTGATTTCCGGCTCGCCAAAGGCGGTCAAAACACCGCGTCCAAAGCCTCCTACAAAGCCTTTGGTTCCGGCAAAGCCGACGCCGTCGCGCTCATAGCCGGTTCCATCGAGGACTTTAATACCCTCATTGCTCATTATTTTCATGAGTTCTGAATGTTGATTGCTCTCGTAATCGTGATTGCCCAGGACGGCAACGATCGGTACACGCAGCCGGACTAAGACATTGACGAGCGGTTCCATCTCGTTCGGTTGACCGTAGTTGGTCAGGTCGCCGGCGACCACGAGCAGATCAGCCTGGTCCCGCACCGGAGCCAGTTGTTCCTTCAAGACGTTGGCGCGGGTGGGGGAGAAATGCAGGTCGGCGGTCGCGGCAATCCTCATATGCGGCTTAGGATGCCTTTTCGTCTGCCGCCGTACGGTCAGCGATCAGGCTAGGAAGTTTGGAGTTGCGCCGCGCGCGGTACTCGGCGAGTACGTTATCCAGCCGCCATTCTTCGATGTCGATTGCGAACTGACGTTCATCAATCAGGCTGCCGCGGAAGCGGGCTTTGGGATCAGGGTTCTTGATCACGCTGATGAATCGTCCAATCAAATCATCCCACACCCGGGCGGGTACATAGGAGGTTTGTGCGGGATACACGAAGCGAAACAGGAGGAGTGCCCAAAGCAGCATTTCCCAGTTTTCCGCGGCTAGCTCGAGAACGCGGTCCCAATCCAGCTTTCCTGCGGTTCCGTAGATGATATGCGCGATGTCGGCTCCATCGAAGCGCTCGCGTCGAGTTACGAAGAGCTTGGAGGCGATAAGTTCCTCAGCGGCAAGGACTTTGGTTTCGACCCCGACTACAACGGCCGCTGCCCCCCGGGCTAGCCAGGACTTGTCCACCACGATGACCGCGTTACTCATCCCGGTGATCAGGTCGACGAAAAACTCTCCTCGGTGAGCTTTCGCCAGCCAGACCGGATCCGATATCTTGCATTCAAGTCCCGCGGCCGCGAGCGCTTCAAGAGCCCGTCCCACATCCTCGGAGGTGAGAAACAGATCCAGATCTTTGGTATCACGCCAGATGCCGGTGTGGTGCTGAAGCGCAAAAGCGCCCGAGACGGCATAGGGGACTGGAAGTTGATTGAGCAAGCCCAACACTTCACGATAGAGCCTGCGCTGCTGGTCATGGTATTCGGGCTCAAGAGAGGTGGTTACGGGCACCGGCTTGTCATTAGCTTCAGACACGCGCGGCTTGGATGGCACATCTTACGTTCTAGTTGCTGACTGCGAGGAAGCAAGTCCTGGAGAAACAGGCGTCTAGCCTGCCCTCGAGCTTGAGCCGGTCGCTGAGGAAGCGCACAACTGCCGAGTGACATTCGGCATCTTGGAGACCATGGTCATGGAGCCGATCGACGCCATGCGCGCCGAACACGATCCGGGTCACGATGAGATTGACGCACAGTGGATCACAGAACGCATCGCTCTGGGCGGCTGGGTCGATACGGCTGAGAAGA
>JAFATF010000336.1 GCA_019244045.1 Acidobacteriota bacterium | reverse complement strand
TGCCAAGCGGTTTGAGCGACTCACAGCTGTCATTTTCCTACATCCGTATTCCAGCGATCTAGCCCCAAAGCAGAATGGCCGTCTGGCTTACGCGGATCATAACGGTGGAACATCCGTTCAGCCACGATAGATACCGCGCATCCTCGGATATCCGCGCTTGCTGCGAGGAACCGATGGAGCGCAGGCCGAGATCAGCTTGGCAAGGATAGTTTACATCCTGCAATGCATGTTGAATGTACTCAATGGTAGTCAGCTGCTGACAAAATTCTCGAGGGCCGACTCCAATACCCTTTCCCCATTGTCGCTGTCTGCGTAGGTGCCGCAGGAAATATTTCGCGAAAGGAGGCCGCTATGTCACCTAACAGAGAAACAAACTTGCCCGTGGCAGCCAGCATTGGATTATGTTTGCTCATAGTGGTCGCTCCTCTTCCGCCGTGGATGGGCGGCTGACGAGACTAGCAGGGGAGGTGAGTCAAGTCCTCTTATCGGCGATTACGAAACGAGCGGCGGCGGCCGAAGCGTGGGTGAGCGAAACTGATCTGTAGTACTTCTCCTTGCCCGACGCCGGGTGACAAGCCCGGCGGTCGATACAGAGCTCAGATTCACTAACCCGACTATATATTAACCGCGACAGTGGAATATTCTCCCTTGAGAATGACGGAACTGTCAGCTCGCGCCGATGGCCCGCGAAAGCCTTTGAAAATCGGAGCTGCGATCGAGATATGTTCGCAGCCAATAAGAATGCCGTTTACACCCTCTCAGGAGAACGAAATTGTAGCCCCAGTCTGATGCAGTGCAAAGGCGATAGCGGAGCGCTTAAGTCGATTGTGTTTGCCGAGCATGAAGGCGATATGCGCTTCATAAATGGTGCTACACAGACTGGCTTCAGACTCACCCTTTCAGAAACATGTTACTGGGGATGGTAGCACCTTTTTATGCCGAGACAATGGGCGAAGCGGGTCTGAAGGGTGGATCAATTACGGGACCGACCATTAACAAAAAGCGCTCCATCAAGCCTGCTGGAATTTGCTGTGACTGCTGAAATAGAGCGCGAAATCGAAATCAGTGTAGACTCCGCGAAGTGGCATTCCGGGAAATGTGCACCGACGCAGGACAGCGTTCGTGACCTCTCTCCCAGAGCTGTGGACCGGAGCAAACGCTGAAACACGGCAGATGACACTTGTCCCACCAGGAAACTGGCTTCGGAGATTACTGTCACTAATCGCGGCCGCCTTCGATAAGCTTTTGCGCCAGCCCCCGCGGATTGGTGAACAAGACCTCGTGACTGCCTGGCATCTCGACCAGACGGAATGACCCCAGTCGGCTGGACATGCGCGGATGCCATCCCCACTCGCCCGGCGGTAGTGCGATGTCTTGCATGCAATTTAGGTAGCTGCGGGGAATTTCCAGAGAATAGAAGCGCTTAAGATCGAGCTTTTCCTGGAAGGGCATGTACGGCTCGGCTGACAGCGTGTCATACGCGGCTTTCGCTAGCTGCGGGTCGGCGTCATTAATGAAGGCGTCCTTCCAGATTGAGAAAGGCAACATGACAGTATAGTCAGGTGAATCCAGCACCACTCGGTCGAACAGGTCGCGGTAATGGGGAGGGCACTCGTCGTTAAGGCTGTTTCCGTCTTTGAGAACGAAAGCGTTCCAGAAGACCATGCGGCGGATGCGCTCGGGCATAAATTCAGCCATTTTGCAAACGATAGTCCCGCCGAAACTGTGCCCCACCAGCACAAAATTATCGAGGTCTTTCTTTACGATATAGTCCACGATGGACGCAGTGCAGCGAGCGTGGGTCACACCTGCCTTCTCGACCCCTTTGCCGTGCCCCACCATGGTCGGGGTGAAAACCTGGTGGCCGAGACTCTGCAGGTGAAGGGCAACCGGATTCCACGCACTCCCGTCATGCCAGGAACCGTGAATGAGAACGAATGTGAGCATGGTTGTTCAGAGTCCTTTGGGGAACGCAGCCATTTCTGTGTGGCCCATCCCGTAATCACAGCTGATTTCGTCTATGCCGCCCCCCGTCGTTTCTGTAACGACACGGGATGTTTGTACAGTGAAATCATTCAACGGCATGTGTTACGACTCCCACTGCGTCAACTCCGGGGTGCACCCCCATCGATGGACTACCCAAGCTGCGCCACCGTCCGTTACGTGTAGCCCCTTGGGCGAGGTCCCCAACACCACAGTTCCTTGCTGATGCTCGTCTGGTCGCTGATCTGAAATGCAGCGGCTCTCCTGAAACCCTCTGCCCTGCGACCGAAAGGTACCCGTCTCCAAACCAATGCGTCCCGCCAGAGCTTGACTGCGGCATTGCGCGCTCACGAAAAGATGCGCCCATGGCAGAAGCTGTCAGCGTGGGCCTTAATACGTTTTCGCAAAAAGG
>JAFATF010000267.1 GCA_019244045.1 Acidobacteriota bacterium | reverse complement strand
TACCAACATCATATTAATTGAGGGCGCGTGATGGCGTCGGCCAAGTCGCAGATCGCTCCCTTTCACGGGAGCCAGTGACCAGCTCAGTTAGCGCTTAGGTCCGATGGGCGCAGTGTCGGGTAATTTTCGGACGATGTCCTCGCTCGGCTTGCCGCCTTTGCACGCCGGATGACCGAAGCCGCTGCTGCTCACCCCGTTTTGAATGTCAAAGATCAGGTTGTCGCTGGGGCCGGGCGCAACTCCCATGGGCACGGTGTCGAGTCCTAAGCCGTGGCGAACCTTCCAGGCCACGACGTGATCGGTGCATGAGGTGTCGCCGCTCACACCGAGGCCGCCGACCAGTCCACCTTTATTGCTGTAGAGTGCCAGCCCACCCCCGAACACGATCACTCCGCCAATCGGCTTGCCGATCATGGGGTCATTCTGTTGACCGAAGTCCTGGGGGTTGCCGGCGAACGCCGCCTGCGGATTCGGCGGACTGAGAATGCTGTAGAGCGACTGGCCGGGCTGTGCGGCGGAATAAACATTTCCTGTGGAGAGAGCAAAATCATTGGTGCTGAAGGCATTCGCGGTGCTGGCCTTGACGGCGGAAATGACGCGGCTGCCGGGCCACTCAGCCGCGCGATTGGGTCCCGTGAACACCACCGCACAGACAATTCCGTCGCGGTTGACAACCGTCGCCCACTGCTGGTTTCCCAAGCCGCCATTCCGATCTTTCCCTTCTTTGACCACTCTTGTAAGTTCGGCCTTCAGGTGGGAGAAATCGGGGAGCTTCGAGCAGTCGTGGGGATCGGGATTCTCGCCGGGCTTCTGCCCAGCCCGACTCGCGATCGAGGCCAGAAACAGTACGCTAATGATAACCGTTGCTTTCACAAACATTCCCCCCATCGAGGCGCGCTCATCGGCCCTCCCGCAAAGTATAGAGATAGGCGGCAATGTCGCGGCTGTCTTGTTCACTAACATTCATCTCAGGCATGACGGTGTGCGGCTCGATCCGATGCGGATGCTCAATCCACCTCATCATGTTCGCCGGAGTGTTCGGCAGCTCGCCAGCCAGATATTCCCGATCCCCGATTCCCGCAAGCGGCGGCCCCACTAGGCCGCGAGCTCCGGGCACTCCGGGAATGGTGTGGCAGGCGTTACAGCCGTAGTTGCGGATGACCTCGCGACCGGCCCGTGCGTTGCCTCCGCCAGTCAAGATGTAGGCTGCTCGGACCTGGTCCGAACTCAAATCTGAACATCCCGCGAGCACGCACACAGCGAGGAGGCCAGCCGGAAATGCGCGCCTCATGAGCCATCCCCTCCTGCGGTTCGGATCATGGCCGCGGTGCGCGTATATTGCCAACGCCGCTCGCTTTCGGTCAGACTCTTGATCAATAACAGCAAGCCTATGACAGTTAGTAAAGTTCCTGCCGGAATCCACATGATGAGGCCGCCGATCTGCTGATCTTCAAGGGCGGTCAAATGCCCAGCCAAGCGAATCTCATAAGGCGCGTACCAAACCCGGGGCGCGAATGTCAGCAATGCACCGAGGACGCTGGTGTGAATGGCCGTGGTAAAGACATACAGAACCGCTCCCCCGTGACCCAAGCGTCCGGTGTGATTTTCGATGAGTGCCCACCAGAAGATGAGCGCGCTGCCCAGGAAACTGAGGTGTTGCGCCGCGTGCATGAACTCACTGTCCAGGGCGGCAATGAACAAGGCGGGCGCATGCCATAACCAGATGGCTGCAGCGTGGACCAGCCAGGCAGAAAGGGGCGCTGAAATCAGTAGCCAGCCACGTTTGAAAACCCGTGATCTGCCAAGCTCTGCCACCGGCCCGCGCCAGCACTCCGGCAATGCCCAGAGGAGAGGAACCAGGGGACGGCCGAGCACAAGCAAAGGCGCCGAGACCAGGATCAGGATTTCATGCTGCGTCATGTGCACCCAGAACCAGTGTTCACTGGCCTCGTGGAGGGGTGAATCGAGGGCGAGAACCAGCGACGTCCAACCGGCGACAAAACAAAACGTCGGGAGCACGTCCACGCGCGACCCATGTCGCCTCATCTTCAGCAGGCCGAGAAGGTAGACAAGAGCGGAGGCGAGCAGCGGGACAACGATGTATGGCGGCCATGTCCAGCCTGATCTCTGATCGTTTGCACCCGTTCGGGCCCATACGGCGGCAGTCTGAACGAATCCTGCCAATGAGTGAAGGACGAGTTGAGTAGCGAGTTCCATCAGTCACAGGGGCTTAGGATCCAACGGGGAATCGCTCCGGCGACGACGATGAGAGCGAATGCGATGCTGAACACCATACCGAACAGCACCTGGAAATAGGCCCGGTCGAAAGGTCGCGGACCTTTGTCGGTAACCTCGGCTGGCAACTTTCGGTGCTCGGCAAAACCGGCGGCGAGCCCGGTCAGAGCCATCACAAAGCACGCCATAGAGATCAAGTGGAGAACATAGCGGTGTTGAGTCGAGCACGCATGCTGGGCAAGTACATAGCTGAAGCCCAAATCGGCCGCCCATGCGATCGGGCCAGCCACCATCGACCACCACACGAGCCCCGGTGCTTGCCGTGGCCGACGAGACTGTCCGACTTCTGCCATTCGAGCTCTATAGAAACCGCGCCGCTCCGTACACAACAAAATCGCTGACCAGGGCGGAGGCGACCACGAAATACCAATAATCGGAATTGATAGCTACATCCACCAGGCGCGTGCCTTCCATCTTGTCGGTGAAGGCGACGGCTAAGATGACAACGGTTTCAACAAATTCGGTGATGAGATGGCCGCAATGCAGGCCCATAATCGACCACACGGCCGAGCCATAGGCGCTTTCGTACCAGCGACAATTCAAATTGGCTAACTCAAAACCGCGCAAGACCATGTTCAGCACGGCAAAGGCGGCCAGGCCCATCAAGGCAAAACGGATTTTGGCGCGATCACCCGTGGGCGCAACCTTCTGCGCGTAGCGCGCCGGGACCAGACTCACCAGGAACACAATGCCGTTGATTACCCCCCAGCTGAGTGTCGGCGGCAGGTTTGCGGGAGGCCAGTTGCTGGTTCTGGTACGCAAATAAAAATAGCTGGCGATCAGCAGGGCAAACATTGTGCCCTCGATCATCATGTAAAACACATTGGCCAGCCAGGTGGTGTTGCTGCGCCCGAAGGCGACCGTGGGCAGGCCGGAGACATCGAGAACCGGCCTTTCCCTCAACGCGTCCATGGTTCCTCCCGGCGCTCGAGCTCGCGCCGCGCAGGAGAGTGTCCGCGTGGCCACAACCAAGCAATAAGCGTGATCACCACCGGAATGGCGCCGTAGGCGATGCCCCAGGGACTGAAAATCGACCAAATGAAGGCAATCGAGACGGCAATTGAAGTTAAGAAAGGCCAGATGCTCGGGCCCGGAGACTCCTCGCGGTATTCAGGGTCGGAGTCGAGGCTATGCGTGACCAACACTTCCGGGATGTCCTCGCGAAGGCCTCTCACAATCGGCTGGTTGGGTTCGGCATCCCAGAGCGCCTCCCGACCATTGACCGTGGGCAGCTCGGCGAAGTTGTAGGGCGGGGGTGGCGAGGCGGTCGCCCACTCCAGGCTGCCGCCGCTCCAGGGATTTGGCCCCGCCAATCTTCCACTTGCTTTGTTGTCGAAAAAATTCACCAGGAACACGATGATGCCGGCGGCCATGAAGCCCACGCCGGTGGTAGCGAGCGTGTTCAATGCTCCCCAATGCATCTCGGGGGTGTAGGTGTAGACACGTCGTGGCATGCCCCTGAGACCGAGAAAATGCATGGTGAAAAAGGTCATGTTAAAGCCGATGAAGAACAGCCAAAAATGCACTTTGCCCAAACCCTCGTTCATCATGCGGCCGGTAATCTTGGGAATCCAGTGATACAGGCCGGCGAACATGGGAAATAAGGCACCCCCGATCAGCACATAATGAAAATGCGCGACCACGAAAAAGCTGTCATGTACCTGCCAATCAACTGGTACCGATGCCAGCATCACGCCGGAGAGACCGCCGATGAGGAATACGAAGAAGAATCCAAATACCCAAAGCATGGGAAGTCGCAACTGCAAGCGGCCATGCCAAATGGTGGCGATCCAGCAGAAAAATTGCGTAGCTGTAGGGATGACGATCATCAGGCTGGCGGCGGTGAAAAAGCTTTCACTGATCTGCGGCAAGCCGGTGGCGAACATATGGTGTACCCAAACCCCGAAGCCGAGGAACCCGGTAGCTACTACGGAGCAAACAATCGGAATGTAGCCGTAAATGTGGCGGCGCGAAAAAACCGGTACCAGAGTGGAGATGATAGCCGTGCCCGGCAGGAAGATGATGTACACCTCGGGATGCCCGAAAAACCAGAACAGGTGCTGATAGAGCAGTACATCGCCCCCCACGGCGGGGTTAAAAAATTGTGTGTTGATGGTTCGATCCATCAGCAGCATGGAGCTGACCACCATGACGGCCGGCATGGCGAAAATCACCATGATCGCCACCGTCAGCTTCTCCCAAAGAATGACCGGCATGCGATTCAGAGTCATGCCGGGGGCGCGGTGGCGCAGGATAGTGGCCGCGATCGAAATGGCAACGCCGAGCGCCGACACTTCGGTGAAGGTGATCATTTGTGCCCAAAAATCGCTGCGCTTGCCTGGAGTAAACTCGGGCCCCGACAACGGCACATAAGAGAACCAGCCGGCGTCGGCGCCCGTCTTGACGAGCAGGCCTACCCATAGCAGCAGTCCGCCGACCACATAGATGTAATAGCTGAAAGCATTCAAGCGCGGGAATGCAATATTGCGCGTGCCGCATAGCAGCGGAACCAGGTAAACTCCGAATCCCTGAAACATCATGGGCACGGCAAACAGGAAAATCATCGTGCTGCCGTGGATCGTGAAGATCTGGTTGTAGAGATCGGGTCCGAGCACGCCATGCTCAGGTCGCGCCAGTTGCCAGCGCATTAGCGCCGCCAAGATGCCACCCAGGAGCAAGAAAATGAAGGAAGTCACCATAAAGCGCACACCGATTGCGGTGTGATGTACGTTCATGAACCATCCCCAGAAACCGCGTGGCTGGGCCCAAGCTCTGGCCAGGCGTTCGAGGTCGCTCGCCTGAGGGATAACGATCGGTTCGCTGAGGGCCACGCCTGCTCCTTAATTGAGCGTTCCGAGATAACTAACCAGCGCCTCGAGATCATCGGGCTCGAGTGGATTGGGAGTCATCTGATTCCCCGGCTTAATGCGCTGCGGATCGACGATCCACCCTGCCAGAGCGCCGCGAGTATTCGGCAAGGTCTCGGCCGCGATCATGGACCGGCTGGCGAGGTGGGTCAGATCCGGGCCAAAACGTGAGCCGGCCCCGGTGCCGCGAATGGTATGGCACATCAGGCAGGCATGAGTGAGAAATACTTGGCGTCCACGCCGTGGTTCCGGGTCCGCCGGATCCGGGGCCGGCTTGAGTTGCCGCTCCTGCCACTGCGCGAAGGCGCTTGCCGATTCGGCCACAATCGAAAACCCCATGTGAGCGTGTTGCAAGCCACAAAATTCTGCGCACTGGCCATGGTAAACGCCAGGCTGATCGATCTGAATCCAAAAGGCGGATGAGTAGCCGGGGAGTAGGTCGCGTTTGCCGTTGATACTGGGAGCCCAGAAGCTGTGAATCACATCGGCGGAGTTGGTCAGAAGCACGATGGGCTTGCCCACCGGGACGTGAATCTCATTGGCGGTGGTCACGGTTTGATCCGCTTGGGCATTAGGGTAGATGACCTCCCACCACCATTGATGGCCGATGACTTGGATCGTAATGGGGTTCTGGGAAGTGAGTCCCTCGACCTTCTTCCCGGTGATGACGCTCATAACGAGGATGGCAAATAACGTCAGTACGGTGACGGCCACGGCCGATCCCACCGCCCAGTGGGCGCGGCGGTCCCCTTCGGGATCTTTCACGATCGGAAGCATCTCGGTTGCCGAGGTGCGGGTGCGGGCGGCGGCGCGGGCGAAACCCGCAATGGTGAGGACAAAAACTACCAGCAGGATCCAAAAGATAACCCAATAAAGCCACTCGATATTGCCCGCCTGGGGACCGGCAGGATCAAGCATCCTATGCCTTCCCGGTCCTCCGCCCACCAGGAGTGACACGCCGCAGTGGAACTGGTCAGACGTTATGAAAAATGCCGCGCCTGTCACTTCGGTGGCTCCGGCTTTCCGGTGATTCCAGTCGGGACTTGGTAGGGCATCGATTGCTCCGGCGGTTTCACGTAAAACTGATCACTACGTGAAGGGGCGACATCTTTGGGGAGCAATCCGCTCAAGGAGCGGACGTAAGCCACGATTTCCCAGGCCTGAAATTCTGGGATGCGATTGCGAAACGAGGGCATCCCATTGGGACGCCCCTGAATAATCGTGGTAAAGATGTTGCCCGGCTCGCTGCCGTAAATCCAATAGTTGTCCATCAGCGGCGGGCCGATGCCGCCTCCGCCGTTTGCGTGACAGCCGGAACAGTTGTATTCGTTGAAAAGCGTCTTGCCCTGGGAGACCGCGTAAGCGCTTTCTTGGTAATATTCTGGCGCTGCAGGGGCGCCGACGGGATTGGCGCCGGGATTCAATCCGCTTACCTGAACGCTATTGATGACCTCCGAAGCGGGAGGAGAGGGGCGAAACTGGCGCTCCTCGCGACTGCACGCAAGCAGCATCAGCATGCCCGCGACTGCTGACCAAAGTGCAAGATCCGTTTGCATCAGCCCCCCAACCGACCGTTCTCTGGGAGCGGCAATTGCGGAACACCATACTCGTCGAGGATTCTGTCAATGTCGCGTCGTCGGCGCGCTAGTACCTGATCGAGTCGATCACGCATGGCGGTCTCGCCTCTGCGAACGCCCATCGAGATTGAAAACGTGAACGGCAAGGCGGGCGGATCAAGCGCTGGCGTGAGGGCAGTCAGCTCGAGCTCGTTCCGATAGCGCCGGGCAAAAAAGCCGGCCAAAGGTCCCCAGACAATGGCGGTATCCACTCGGCCCTCAGCCACGGCACGAATGATCGAATCAGCATCGGCTCCCGTAGTCTCAAAGCCCACGATTTGCGCCTCCAAGTGACGCCGGGCGAGGGCGGTTGCCGGGGGCGTGTAGTCTTCTTCAAGGACTTGTACTCCGATTTTCATCCGCCGCAAGGCGGGGTCATTCAGCGACTGTGGCTGCGGACTGTAGTCACGCCGTGTCACGAAAACGTAACTGGATCGGTAATAAGGTGCGGTCGTGAGCACCGGCTTGAATTTCGAGGGAATGCCGATCAGCAGGTCACAACGCGAGCCGTCCAGGTACTCGCGAACAAAGCCACGGCCCATGCGTTGCCATTCGTAGGTGAGATGGAGGTTCAGCTCGCCAGAGACCAGTTGGGCGAGGCGGTTTTCAAAACCACGTTCCTGGCGGTTCGAGAAGGGTAGATTGTCCGGATCGGCGCACACGCGCAGTTCCCGTGCGCTGCACAAGCCACTTAAGGCGATGGCAATGGTCGCCGCCCACAGGCCTTTACGGAAGCGAAAATACATATAACATGCCTCCGCCGGTCGTGTACTTGGGCAGGTCCTGCATGGCGCCGACAAACCCCAGTGCGGCGGATTTGTCGCGAGGATCCAATCCGCCAGCCACAATCGCTCCCGCCCACCCGCCTACCCCGGATAAAATCGCGACATACTGCTTGCCATCGGGACCCTTGTAGGTAACCGGCTGTCCGATAATTCCAGAGCCGGTCTTGAACTTCCATAGGTCGTGGCCCTGGCGTGCATCGACGGCGTGGAACCAGCCGTCCATTGTGCCGTAAAACACCAGATCGCCGGCCGTGGCCAAAGCCCCGCTCCACACCGGGAAATGGTCAGGAATCGTCCACGCTATCTTGCCGGCAACCGGATCCCAGGCGCTGAACTCGCCGCCGTGACCGCCAGGCGCGTCGTACATGACAACGTTTGCACCCACGTAAGGTGTGCCCGCGATGTAGTTTACCGAGACATCCTCTTCGTCCATACACAGATGATTGTGAGGAATATAGACCAGCCCAGTGCGCGGGGAAAACGCCGAGGGCTGCCAGTCCTTAGCACCGGGTGCGCTGGGGCAGAGGCCGCGCAGGACCTTGCCGCGATGCGGCTCCTTTTCTTCAACATATTGCAAGAGCCCGGTCTTCAGGTCGACTCCTGCGCTAGTCGTAATAGGCGCAAACGGGTTGGCGGAAAGCACTTCGCCATTGGTGCGATCAATTACGTAAACGTAACCGTTGCGATCGGGATGGACTAACACCTTCCGGGTACGGCCTTCGATCGGGAGGTCGAGAAGAATATTCTCGTTGACGGCGTCGTAGTCGAAAAGGTCGTGTGGACTGAACTGGTAATACCAGATCGCTTCGCCCGTATCGGGGTCGCGCGCGAAAATGCCGGCCGAGAATTTGTTGGCGCCGGGGCGGGCGTCGGAATCCCACGGACCGGGATTCGCCGTGCCATAGAAAATGAGGTTGAGGTCCGGATCATAAGAAACCCAACCCCACGCCCCCGCCCCCCCAATTTTCCAGGCATCGGGCGGCCACGTCTTAACCCCTAAGTCCTGTCCGCGATCCTGAGCATAGAAGGGCTTAAAACGCGGCCCGATGAGAACATCCTTGTCCAGACCCGTGGTGTACGCGGTCCAGGCCACTTGGCCGCTGTTGGCATCGAGCGCCTTCAACCAGCCACGAATGCCAAACTCTCCGCCGCTAACTCCCACCAGCACCTTGCCTTTGACCACCAGAGGCGCCATGGTGAGGCTCTCGCCTTTGTTGATGTCGCCAATGCGGGTCTTCCAGACTTGCTTGCCGGACTTGGCGTCAACGCACACAGTCTGGTCATCGAGCGTGTTGTAGTAGATTTTGCCGTTGTCGTAAGAAGCTCCGCGATTTACTACGTCGCAACAGGCCACCCCTTGGGAGGCGGGCGTAGGCATCGGCTGATACACCCATTTCATGGGAGCGCCGGGTTGGGCGAGATCAAGCGCATACAGGTTATTCGGCCAGGGAGTGACGATGTACATGGTGTTGTTTACCACCAGGGGCGCCGCTTCGTGCCCGCGCGCCAGGCCGGTCGAAAAGGTAAATTCCAGCTTCAGATTCTTCACGGTTTCTGTGTTGATCTGATTGAGCGTGCTATAGCGCGTGCTGGCGTAGTCCTTCGCCGGGCGCATCCACTGGCCATCATCCGGCTCCAGCTTCCCGGTATAGGGCCGAGGCTGATAATTGGTTTCGCTCGCGGGAAAGATCATCTTTGAGGCGCGGCTTTTCGAGTCGGCAGAAAACGAAAGGCAAGCGGAGGCGAGGACGATCACTACGACCAGTGCCGAGGAGCGTAATCTCGAGCTAAGTGCCGGAAGCGCGCTAACCTTCACCGCAGAGACCTTGACCGTTCCGGTCGATAGATTCCATGTGTCCGGTTTACGATGCCGGAGATCGGCTCAAAGGTGGTCCGAGTCGGCGCAGCTTTTCATGACAGGTCAGCAACACGTCAATGCCGCAGTGCCAAATCTATCGTGGCGCGATCTAATTGCGCGTCGGCGGGGGGGCCTTCTTGAGGGTGTGCGGCGCGATTGGGTTCATCCAGTAAGGCAACCTGAGTAGTGTTTTTGGTCTTCTGTAGGCATGGGTGTCGGGCTGACTGCGATCGGGAATTGGCTTGATCGGCACTGCCGCGCTTGATGTCTTTCAAACCTTGTTTCACCCGGCCGGGCGAGGCGCGCTGAGCGAGTGGACAGCACGCGCCATCTGGACAGGCTTTCGCGCCGCGGCCAGCCGTGCTCCAGCAATTCTCACCTATGCGGGACGGTGGCGATCGCTGCAATCATCATCAGCTGGGCGGGTTTGAATGTGCTCGGCTTCGCGCTGGTGTATCTGCCGCACCTGGGGACGCAGTATGTTTTTGCAACCGGCATCGACCCGGCCCATGTGCGCGGTTCTTGGGGAGCGCTAAGCGATTCGCTGGGATCAATGATCACCTTGGCCGGGGGATGTCATCAAATCGGCCTGGCTCGCCTTGCTGGGGGGCTCTAGGCGGTGATTGGTTTTGCTCTGCTGACTGCCAGCGTCTCCTGGTTGCTCTCGATTTTCCTGTGCTCGAACAACGCCGATCGCTCGCCCAGCGGGCGATTCTGTTACGTGATGCCGAACTTGAAAACCGTCTCGATCTGATCGCCGAGGGCCGAGAGTCT